>JACRPZ010000076.1 GCA_016222905.1 Nitrospirota bacterium | reverse complement strand
ACAATTCTACAAGTTTTGGAGGTGAATATTTTCGAGAAAAAAGATATATTTCAAACTGTTAGCGATGCGCTCAAGCTCGAAACTGAAAACCCAAACGCTAACCAGTTGATTTTATTTACTTAACAACCGGACAGAAGTGATTATTTAATATTAAATTCTAACAAGGCTCGTTCGTAAAAAACTTGGAGTTCCTAAATCAAAATAGTGTAACAGAACCGCCAGGAATTGCAAACTATTATTAATCAAGGAATTCATCGATGCTTTTGCTTGGGATGATTAATTTAAAGAGCATCTTGCTATGTTTTAAGAAGTTTCTTCTGACGGAATAATCCTCTATGATGTCGGCATATTTGAGATGGTCTCCGTGAAGCTTCCCGAGAATCGATACGCTTAAGCACGCAGTCGAATATTAGAAACTGTAAGGCGGTGCGGAAATTTCGGGATAAGCTTGCATTCATGTAATGAAAGTGAGCATCCCCTTAACAATCCGCAGAAAGTTTACTTTTAAGAAAAGCTCCTGTATATGATTTCGGGTTGAGAGCGACCTCTTCAGGCGTTCCTGATGCAACAACCCTGCCGCCTTCTTCCCCGCCGTCCGGGCCTAAATCAATTATATAGTCAGCGCACTTTATGACCTCCATGTTGTGCTCAATGACAACAACGCTGTTGCCGCTGCTTACAAGCCCCTGGAGGACTTCAAGGAGCTTTTGAATGTCAACAAAGTGGAGGCCTGTCGTGGGTTCATCCAGAATGTAAATGGTTCTTCCTGTTGCCTTCCTGCTCAGTTCTCTTGAGAGCTTTACTCTCTGAGCCTCGCCTCCGGATAAAGTCGTGGCAGACTGTCCTAACTGGAGATAACCGAGGCCTACCCTCTGAAGCGTGGCAAGCTTATGCTTCAAACTGGGGATCGAGTCGAAAAATTCAATCGCCTGCTTGATGGTCATGTTTAGGATATCGGATATGTTTTTGCCTTTAAATCTTATCTCAAGCGTTTCTTTATTGTATCTTGCCCCTTTGCACTCCTCACATGGAACATATACATCAGGGAGAAAATGCATGGAGACTTTTATAAGCCCGTCTCCTTTGCATGTCTCACACCTTCCGCCGGAGACATTAAAACTGAATCTGCGGGGTTTATAACCCCTCAATCTTGAGTCGGCTGTTTTGGAAAAGAGATCCCGTATGAAAGTGAAAATGCCTGTATATGTCGCAGGGTTGGAGCGGGGTGTTCTGCCGAGAGGCGACTGATCTATATCTATCACCTTATCAATCTTTTCGATGCCGAGGATGCTTTCATGCTTCCCAGGCATATTGACTGATGAGTATATTTTCTTTGCAAGTGCATTATAAAGGGTATCGATTATCAGCGTGCTCTTGCCTGAGCCTGAAACTCCTGTAATACAGGTAAAGACCCCAAGCGGTATCTTCACATCTATATTTTTCAGGTTGAATTCCCGCGCTCCTTTTATTATTATAAAATCGCCCGGTTTAATCCTTTTGAGCGGAACAGGTATTATTTTATCTCTACGAAGATATGCCCCTGTCAGCGAATCTTCACTCGAAACTATATCCTGAATGCTGCCTTCTGCGACAACGTATCCGCCGTTTACGCCTGCTCCGGGCCCCATGTCAATTATGTGATCGGCGATTCTGATGGTATCCTCGTCATGCTCAACCACAATTACGGTATTGCCGTTGTCCCGTAACTTTATCAGGCTTTCAAGCAGTCTGTTGCAGTCCTTTGGATGCAGCCCTATGCTCGGTTCGTCAAGTATATAAAGCACGCCTGTGAGAGAAGAGCCTATCTGCGTTGCAAGCCTTGTTCTCTGTGATTCGCCGCCTGAGAGTGAGAAGGCCGGCCTGTTCAGCGTGAGGTAGCCGAGCCCAACCTTGTCTAAAAATGATAATCTCTCCTTTATCTCTTTCAGTATCTTTGATGCTATAACCGTCTCTTTCTTTGTGAGTTTAAGATTTTCCAAAAAGACGATCAGTTCTTTAATTGACAAGGCTGATAATTCGCTTATGTTCAGGTCGTTGACTCTGATGCCGAGCGACTCTTTTTTTAGTCTCATCCCGTTGCAGGAGGGACATATTTTAAGCGAGCCAATATCTTCTTCGTCATCTTCGGATATATCCTTAAATCCGATCCCCTTGCATTTTGGACATGCGCCGTAAGGGCTGTTAAATGAGAAGAGCCTGGGGCTTATCTCAGGATAGTTTATTCCGCAATTGGGGCATGCGAGCTTCATGCTGAAGAAGATGTCCTTATCTTCGTCAATAATATTGATTGTCACCACATCTGTAAAAGTCATGGCATGCGTAATGGCTTTTAATATGTGTTTTTCAATGCCGGGTTTAATAATTAGCCTGTCAATGACAATATCTATATCATGCTTTTTATGCTTATTCAGGGAGACCTCTTTTGTGATGTCCATTATTTCGCCGTCTATCCTCGCCCTGATAAATCCTTTCTTCCTTGCTTCATTCAGCTCTTTTTTATATTCTCCCTTTCTGCCCATTACAATCGGTGCGAGAAGCTGGATGCGCGTTCCTTGCGGCAGGGAGATGATCGAATCGGTTATCTGCTGTATCCCCTGTGTTGCTATAGGGTTGCCGCATTTATAACAGATCAGGCGCCCGATCCTTGTATAAACCACTCTGAGATAATCGTATATCTCCGTAATTGTGCCGAGTGTTGAGCGCAGACTCCTCGTTGTTGTCTTCTGCTCAATTGCGATTGAAGGGGAGAGGCCTTCGATGGAATCCACATCGGGTTTCTGAAGCTGTTCAAGGAACTGCCTTGCGTATGCGGAGAGGCTCTCAACATACCGCCTTTGCCCCTCTGCAAAGATTGTGTCAAAGGCAAGAGATGATTTGCCTGAACCTGACGGCCCCGTGATCACCACGAGTTTGTCACGGGGGATCTTCAGGTCAAGGTTCTTGAGGTTGTGGACCCTTGCGCCTTTGATCTCTATGTTTTGCAAAAGAGTGACGCTGGAATTTTCAGACATCGTTAAATATAACTCGTGACTGAGACAAGATGTCAAATAATAGCATATACCGGTAGTGTGAGGTCGTGTTTTGTCTTCAGCAACAAAACTATATCAGTTACGGTTGAAATTCGATGCCTTTCTGCCCCCTACTTCTTCCTTTGTCCTACCTTCAACTCTCAGTTCAACTTTTTTAGGAATGAACCATCTTTCTCTTCCACGCCATACTTGAAAATAACTATTCTGCACTTTTCGCAGTGATAACCATGAAGCCTCGGACGTTTCAACCAAGAGACCGTTCCGCTCAATCCGCTAAACATAGTGGGAATTGCAACCGGCTGGTTAATATTTCTCCAATGAATACCGAATCCCATCGGCAGATAACCCTCAGTCATTATGATGCCGCATTCCGGACAGTTAATAGGAACTTCTAATTTTATTTCCGTAGTTAACTTACTTGAACTTCCCGGCCCAGGTTTTTTATGTGAACGGTAAACAAAGAATAGCGAGCCGAGTGCAAACAGTATCATTCCCGTACTTAAGGCAAGCCCTTTAGAAAGTATCGCCTGGCTTCCCCTAAGACTATAAGAGAGCTTACATTTTTGCGGGCTTTCAGGCAGGAAGGTTACGGGGATATTCACCCCAAGGGGGGAATTATTGTATAGTCTCTGTGTTACGCCGAATTGGCATAAATCTTCCCTTCCTCTCCGACTTGGAAGTTTTACTATAAATATATGTTCATCAGATGGTTTCGTCTGCTGTGTCCAGACTAATTTGTCGTTTACTAAAATGCCTTTTTTGTAAATTTGCGCTTTCTCAGAAATACCTGCGCTTAACAAAGCGCGGTTGAGTAGAAAATCCGAACCGTATTGGAAGGGAACCCAGAGGGCTATTAGAATAATCAGGATTACTAAAGAGAGCGGGAACCAGATTCCCTTTTTAATATTGCTCATAATAAGTTACAGACAGGAGACTATCGTCTTGTTCTATTATAACAGCCGGACCAAAACCTTTTCGCCCTGTTTCACAAGCTCTTCATCTTCGGGAAGGATTATAAAACTGTCTGCCTTGACCATTGAACTCAATATACCAGAGCCCTGTGGTCCGGTTGTCCTTGTTATATAACAGCCGTCTTCCCAGCGGGTCTGAGCTCTTATAAAGAACTTCAGCCCCTTCTTCTTCCTGATATCCTCTTCCAATACAGCTTCAACCTCTCTCCTGTCATCGTTAATCCGGCCTAACATTTTTAGAATGGCAGGTTTTACAAATACTTCAAAGCCGACCATGGTTGACACAGGATTGCCCGGCAGTCCAAAAAACGGTTTGCTATTAATGATGCCGAAGAGGTTCGGTTTCCCGGGCCTCATTGCAACCTTCCAGAACTTAAGCTTCATCCCCATATCAATCATTACATCCTTAACATAGTCATATTCTCCCATAGAGACGCCGCCGGATGTAATGATAATATCACAATCAAGGCAGGATCTCAGTTTTGCCTTCAGCCCCTCTATATCATCTCTTGCCACCCCTTTATTTATAGGGATTCCGCCGCATGCTAAAACCTGAGCATGCAATGAATAGGCGTTTGAATTGCGCACCTTGCCGGGTTTTATATCCTCATCTATGCTGATAACCTCATCACCGGTAGCCAATATCGCAACCTTCGGCCTCCTTGTTACATTTACTTCTGGAATACCAAGCGCAGCAAGTATCCCGATGTGGCCTTCCCTAAGCAATGTCCCTTTGCTTATCACAAGATCGCCCTTCTTTATATCCTCGCCGGCAAGTCTTATGTTTTCACCCTTTTCTGCCTCTTCCAAGACTGCAACATTTCCGTCTTCCATCTTGGTATCCTCAACCATAACAACAGCATTAGCGCCTTGAGGTATAGGCGCGCCTGTCATGATCTTTACAGCCTGTCCCTTTTCTACTCTTGCTGAGGTATCCCCTCCGGCCCTGAGTTCACCTGCAACTTTCAGCTTTGCGCCCTTGCCGGCAGAGGCGCCTTTTGTATCAGCAACCCTCACAGCATAACCGTCCATTGCAGAGTAATCAAAGGCCGGGATATTATAATCGCTCTTAATATCCTCTGCCAGCACTCTGCCGAATGAATCAATAATGCCGGCCTTCTCGGCATCCATACTTTTAACCGATTCAAGCACAATATCTAACGCCTCTTCAACCTTTATCATATCTGCCCTGCTCCTTTAAAATACCTGATATGCCTCTTGTAGAATCTGAAGTCATCAATATCGTCCACATCATACCAGAAAGGGAGAAGAGAGAACTTGATTTTGCCAGAGTACAGTTTATCAAGGGTTTTATTCAGGACCTCTGATGAATCCCATGTGATTCCCCTGAATACCTTCTTGTACAATCTTCTTGCACCTACAAGATAGTAACCGCCGTCAGTGCAAGGTCCGAATACAAACTCCTGCTTCTCGAGTTCCTGAAACGCGTTCTTTATATATTCAACCGGAATAGTCGGGCTGTCGCTTCCGATTATAACAACCTTTTCGTATCCTTCATTGAAGCGGTCATTAAAAGCATTAATGAACTTTTCCCCAAGGTCTGAACCTTTTTGATTAAATACACCTTTAAATTTATACTTTTTTACAAGATCATTCAGAAACGGGTCATCTGTTGTTGGAAAACTTCCGAGGAACTTGTCAACGCCCTTCAAGCCGTCGCATATCTTAAATGTTTCACTCACAAAAGACTTATAGAGCTTAAGCGTCTCCTCAACGTCGAGGTCTTTCATAAGCCTTGTCTTGACCCTGCCGATCTCAGGAGTCCTCGCAAAAACGATAAATGCTTTTTTCATATTATTTTATGCGGTAAAAATAAGGAGATAAGGTAGTGTAATTAATATAGATGAAGGATTTCAAATAGTCTGAATTAAAAAGATGCTGCTGACTAAGGCCCGAAGACCCGAAGTCTCTTCCCCTGGCGTTTTAATCTGCGCTCCCGCTTCCTTGACTCATCAAAATACATCTCCTCCTCTTCAGGATAGAGTTCAAAAATCTCTTGCCAGAATTTAATGACATTGGATATATAAAGCGGATCATAGGTCTTTTCGGGTTTGCCGATGAGGGGACATTCGGCTTTGTGCGTATTTGTATAAGCCAGACCAAGGATATCTCCATCTTTGCTAAGATGCGGCTCAAACGGGAATGTCATGCAGTTAAGGGAGCGTTTTGACCTTATGCACCCTTCGGGCCCGGGGCATTTAGAGAACACATAGTACGGCTCGGACTCCTCAATGAACTTTCGTATCTCTTTGGTCTTCGGAGGCATCTTCTTCCAGAACTTCCCGTTTCCCTGATGCCATTTATACTCTTCGTAAAATAATATCGGCACTACAGACTCATTTTCACAGCAATACGGCATGCCGCCGTTCTTCGGAGCGCATAATTTTCCGCAGTCAAAATCAATCATCTGAACCGACAATAAACGGTAAAACCTTTTAAGTTTCTTGTCCGTGATTCGTGTTTTCATCTTTTTGTAGAGGAAATGATCTTCCGGGAACATTTTTTATACAGCTTTCAGTGGCCTTATTGATATTAAACGCTGTCCAATGTTTCCTGGGGAGGCGACGGCTTCTCTTTATAGTATAGAAACCTCTTACAGTAAAAGCATTTCATAACCTTGTCATTCATTCGTATCTCATTGTAAAGCTGAGGAGGAATATTTGTATTGCATCCTTGGCATATTCCATTCTCTGCCTGCGCAATCGCAAGTCCGCCGGGCCTCTTGAGCTTCTCCATATACTCACGATAGATATCTTCGTTTATCCCGGAAACCATATTCTTTCTCTCTGCTTTGTGTAATCCAATCTCCCTGTTCAGCTTCTCCTTTTCATCCTCCAATTCCTTCTCATGCTTCTTCAATTCATCCTCTGCCTTTTTAACCTTTGCCTCTTCTTTGGCCAGGTCACCTTTGATAGTCTCTATCTCTTCCATTACGGAAAGCATCTCATCCTCGACATGATACTTGTTCTTCTCAAACGTCTCTATCTCCTTGAGATGCGCCTCGTACTCTTTGTTTGTTTTAATGCTGCTGCTCCGGGCTTTTAATTTATTTATCTTATCCTCAATATCTTCCAGTTCCCGGTCCTTATCCTTCTTGTCCTTCTTCAGTTTTTCATTCTTTGCCTGTAGTTTCTGAAGCAGGGTACTCGCCTCAGTAAGCGTAGCTTTTGGTCCTTCTAATTGATTATGAAGCATTTCAATCCTGTCAGCCAGGGCGAGTATGGATGAGTCAATCTCTTGGAGGGATATTAAAAGTTTTAACTGTTCATTCAATTTTAAACTCCGGATTAAGAAGTGGTGGGCCCACCAGGACTCGAACCTGGGACCAACCGGTTATGAGCCGGTAGCTCTACCAACTGAGCTATGGGCCCTGCTCAAATGGTTATCAATTTTGGCTTTATATGATAATACAGTTACAAAAGTTACGCAAGTAGCCTGTTTATGCCTGTTTATGAAAGAGGCAGTAACTAGGCGCATGGATAAAGAAAACTCTGCCGATTTAAGACAAAAATAAGCCTGCAATCGCTATAACTCCTGTTGCAGTTTTATATGTTATGGGTCATAATAATCATCTTATGAAATCAGTTTTTGAGAAAGTCGGTTCAGAACTCCGTAGAGGTTTGGCACGCTGCAAATGCGACCGGTGCGGATGTATGCGCGGCACTCTGGAGGGGCTCAGGGCTTCTCTTCCAACACTGAAGAACAAAGAGGCCAAAGATCTGCTAAAAGACATAAATGGATTTTACAAGGAACTCCTGCCTCTTGAATATTCATGTTTCGGGTGCAAGTTCTGCATCCCGGCTGAAGCGATGACCCTGCTGACAAAAGAGTTCCCCCGCCTTGCGTCTTCTACCCTCTTAAGCTGTGAGTTTGAGGTCAGTGAAGATTGGCCTCCAGTTGAGGGAGAGTATACTGTGCTGGACAAATCAGCTCCTGTTGCTGTCACGACACTGGCAGACCTGAAGCTTGAAGATAAACTTGCCAATCTCAAGCCTGAAGGCCTCAACATTATAGGAAAAACAGAGACCGAGAACATCGGCATTGATAAGCTGGTCAAGAATATCATAACCAATCCTGCGATCCGTTACCTCATTCTCGCTGGAAAGGAGGCTGAAGGTCACAAAAGCGGCTCAAGCCTTCTGGCATTATGGAAAAACGGCGTTGACAAAGATATGCGCATAATCGGCTCTCCTGGAAGGCGGCCTGTGCTTAAAAATCTCAAACTATCTGATGTAAGGGCTTTCCGCAGCCAGATAGAGATTGAGGACCAGCAAGGCTGCACAAATGTCAGAACGCTTAAAGAGAGGATCAATGCGCTTGCGAAGAAAGCTGAATCCTTGTCAGCCACGTCAGGCTGCGGATGTGCAGGCGGAATATGTCATCCTGAACCCGCAAAGCCTGTTTTGATGCCTGTAACATTCGCTTCTAAAACAGCGCCGGAGAAGGTATCTGCGCCTGTAAGGATAAAAGCCAGTAATCCAGAGACAATAAAGCTGGACAAGTCCGGATACTTCGTGATAATGCCTTCTCGGCAAAAGAAAGTTATTCTGGTTGAACACTACTCTTATGACAATAAACTTCTGAGAGTTATTGAAGGCAAGAACAGCCGTGAGATCTACTTCACGATAATCAGCAACAAGTGGGTCTCGGAACTCAGCCATGCGGCTTATCTTGGGAAAGAACTTGCGCGGGCAGAACTCTCCATAAAGCAAAATCTTAAATTCGTTCAGGACGGCGCCTGATGGGAAGAATTATAGCGATAGCAAATCAGAAAGGCGGGGTTGGAAAGACCACCACAGCCATAAATACCGCTGCCTCGCTTGCTGCTGCCATGAAGCGCGTCCTGCTTATTGATACAGACCCTCAGGGCAATTCAACAAGCGGCCTCGGCATTGACAGGGAAGCCCTTAACGGAAGCCTTTATGACTTATACATCGCGAGGATGAGGGTTGATGATATAATTCAGCAGACCATGTTTGACCACCTTAAGCTCATCTCTTCAAACATTGACCTCATCGGTGCGGAGCTTGAGCTTGCTTCTAAGGATGGCCGTGAGACCATGCTGAAAGAGGCGCTTGCGTCAATAAAAGATCAGTACGATTATATATTCATAGACTGCCCTCCATCACTCAGCCTGCTTACTCTGAACGCGCTTGTTGCCGCGGACAGCCTCCTCATCCCCATGCAGTGCGAATATTACGCGCTTGAAGGAATAGGCTCGCTGCTGAGGACGCTTGATCTTATCAGGGGTTCTTTCAACCCCTCACTTGAAATAGAAGGCATATTGCTTACCATGTTTGACGGAAGAAATACACTCGCAAATCAGGTCTCTGATGAATTAAAGAAGCACTTCGGAGACAAGGTCTACAAGACTATAATCCCAAGGAATGTAACCCTTGCTGAAGCGCCAAGTCATGGGAAACCTGCTATACTATACGATATCCGTTCAAGAGGCGCGATGAGCTATATTGAACTTGCAAAGGAGATAATCGGCAATGAAAACGGCGCTGGGTAAAGGGCTTTCAGCTCTTATCCCCGAGAAAGAAAAATCAGCGGGCATAAACGAACTTGATATAGACAAGATCGTTCCGAGCGAAAATCAGCCGAGAAGGATCTTTAACGACACCGCCCTGCAGGAGCTCGTCGCCTCCATAAAAGAACACGGGGTTATACAGCCTGTAATTGTAAGGAAGACCGTCAATAATCTTTACCAGTTAATCGCAGGAGAGCGGAGATGGAGGGCGTCAAAAATAGCCGGACTCTCAACCCTTCCGGCAATTGTAAAGGAGGCCGCTCCTGCAGAAGCGCTGGAACTTGCGCTGATTGAGAACATACAGAGAGAAGACCTGAACCCTATTGAGACAGCGGAGGCATTCCACAGGCTCATACAGGACTTTAACCTTACGCAGGACGACCTCTCAAAGAAGGTCGGCAAAGATCGTGCTACTGTAAGCAATTATCTGAGGATACTGAAGCTCCCTTCTGATATAAGGACATGGCTTGCGGAAGGAGTTTTAAGCATGGGGCATGCAAAGGCTCTGCTTCAGATTGAAGACGCGACACTCCAGATCAACGCCGCGCGCAAGGTTATCAAAAGCGGATTAAGCGTGAGAGAGGCTGAGGCATTAAGCAAGAAATTATCCGTAAAATTTTCCTCCCGCAAGGGACATGCAAGCAAGGACCCTCAGATCGCCTCCCTTGAAGAGAAGCTCATGCACAGCCTCGGTACAAAGGTGCGCCTTCTTCACAAAGGGAAGAAAGGCGGAAAGATAGAGATTGATTATTTCTCGCTTGAGGAATTGGACAGGATTTTAGAGATATTAGCTCCCTGATCTGAGGCCTATCTCCACCATGAGTCATAGTACCATGGGTTGTAATACCATGGATAATAATACCGGTGAGAAGGATAAAACGGCGGATATGGGTACGGAGGAGCCATTATAAAATAATGCTCAGCCCTCTCCTCCCATAAATACAGCTCCTTTATCTCAAAAACAGGGTAAGTATATGACATATCCTCTATCTTTCCAGGACGCGCTTCAAGAAATTCTCCTGCGAGAGTTATCTCCCTGTTCTTGCTGTAAATCATGGGTTCCAGTAAGCCTTTATCCTTTGGATAAAGAGCCATGAACCTGCTGCCTGAAGCTCTGGAATACTTCAGAAAACCCATGGAATCAACAGGGACATAGACCGCCTCAATCATAGAGCCTGCTTCAGTCGCCTTTGTGTTGATTATTATCCCTCCCATGATAAAAAGTTTCCCTCTGTGCATATCAGGGGCTTCCTTAAGGACCGAAGCCCTCATATCAAAAATACCGTTGCTCATAAGTTCATTATTAAGAACAGGGGCGCAGGATGAAAGCATGGCCAATGTAAGGATTATAAGGAGTAATTTCTTCATATCCTATTTTACCTCTCTTCTACTTCTTTTTTTCAATCTTTTTTGCATTTTTCGTCCCTTGCTCAAGTTATCTCTTGAAATTCCCCTTTAACAAAAGAGTATACTTAGGGGTACACATATTTATATCATCTGAATTCGTTTCTATGTTTAAAAAAACTTTTGGAAGTTTAAAGATTAATGCGTGTTTATAAGTCCAAGTAATCTCTTTGCTTCCACTCCCTGTGTTGAGTTGGGATCAAGGGCGACAGTTTTATTTAATGCGGGTTTTGCTTCTTCGCCTTTGCCGGTTGCTGCAAGGACAAAACCGAGGCTCAGCCATACTCTCTGAAATGAAGGGTCAACTTCAGTACCTTTTCTCAATGTCTCTACAGCTTTCTCCGGCTTGGCTGTATAGTGAAACGCCAATCCCAGATCATTATATGTGTCAGCATCCTTCGGATTTAATTTCAGGGTTTTTTCATATGCCTCTATAGCCTCCGGATATCTGTTGTTTTCAAAATATTTGTCTCCAAGACGCGCAAGTTCTTCAGGATTATTGATGCTCTCTATCTCTTTCCTGAAATTCCCGCTCGCTGTTAAACCGGTATCTATTAGAGGGCCGGAGGGCATTGTGCTCTCAGGGCGTTTCTCCACGGGGGTTTCAGGTTTGCTGCATGAGGCGGATATGGCAAGGAAAGACACAGCGAGTGTAAATAGAAAGAGAGGAGTTATCAATTTGTTATTCATTTTCGCAGGCACATATAAAAATACATTGTTTGCATGGGTAAAGTCAAAAAAATTTACAACTTGTTCAAGAAGGTTTTCATCGGTTCTTCAGATAATCTTTCAAGTCTCTATAATAATTCTCATGAGGGCCGATCATAATTAACTCTAAATTCTTTTCAATCACTCTATAAGCAAGAAGATATTCAGTGGTCGTAATTTTAAATTTATGAACAAATATCCCCCGAAGGTCTCCTTTCTTTTCTTCTCCGACAGAAGGATCGTCTACGATTTTTCTTATTTGCTTATCTAATATTTCCTTTTCCCGTTTGGATATCTTCTTAATTTTTTTCTCAAAAGACCTTGATTGGTATATTTTCATAAGTCTTTATCCGAATTTGTATTGAGATTTTTCGCCATGCTCCAATTCTTCTATCCCTATCAAGATTTCTTTGATAAGCGAATAAGTCAGTTCCGGATTTTCTTCAGCGCATTTGCCTATACGGGCCCAATGCTCAATTTGACCGGTTAATGACCTATGGTCTATACGGCTGAATTTTTTTGCATCATTGACAAGTTTTTCAGATACCCTGACTGCTGTTGCCATTATCTTTACCCCCATGCATTGTATTTGTTGTGTTTTGTTATCATTCTAAAGCATTTTGTAGCATAATGCAACTTGCTTGAACTTTATGTTACTGCTAATACAGCGGAGGAGAAACGACAGACGGCAAAAATTATTTCTGGCAGAATTTGTCAGGATTAAGCGGGCAGTTAAGTCTTTTCTACTCCTCTTCAAAATAATCCGAATCTATTCGCTTAATCTCGTATGTTGCTATCGGATCAACACCTAAATTATTATCAATCATAAGTTGAGCAAGTCGCTTACCGTCAATCAGAACTATCTTGCTGTTGATACGTAAAACATAATCATGGGCTTCTTGCGAAAACGAAGAGGTAGTAATCATAATGCCTTTTCGAGCGCGCTGCCCCTCTAATGCTCCTGCAAATTTCTGGACTTCTGGTCTACCGACTGTGTTATCCCAACGTTTAGCTTGGATGTAAATAATATCAAGTCCGAGGCGGTCTTCCTTGATAATGCCGTCAATCCCCTCATCTCCACTCTTTCCGATTGCCTTCCCTGCATCGTGTCTGCTTCCTCCATACCCCATCTTTACGAGAAGCTCAACAACAAGTTTTTCAAATAGGCTTGGTGAGCTTGTCTTAATCTGCAGGAGAAGTTCAATCGCTAAATCATCCCTTAATCTTTGGTATGCGGTTTCAAGTGCTTCCTCAGGTGTTGACTTTGCAATCTCTTCGGTCTCAATCTCATCATCTTCTTTTTTGTGTCTCAGAGCTCGAAAATCTTTGAACTCCTGAAACTGTTCAAGAAACTGTACGTTTATCTTTTCTGGTTTTTGGTTCAGAACAGTACTGCCTTTATCGGCTATCTTGAAATAGCCACGTCGTGTACTGACTACAAGTCCCGCCTTCTTCAGATATGTTCTTGCCCACCCAACTCGATTGGAAAAGATTTCTTGCTGACCGCTTGGCAATAGTTCTTTTTGTTCTTCTTCGGTCAACTGAAATTCTTTTGCAAGGCCATCCACCGTTTCACGAAATGAATGTTCTTCCTTATCTCTAATAAATTTTAAGAAAGGAAGCATTATGCTCTGATAATCAGGAATTGCCATATCTCAATAGTACTCGAAATACGAAATTTGTATTACCTCTTACTTAACCGCTTCAATCTTTACAGCGCTGAGCGGCGCCTCGCCGTTTAAGGACAAGTGCGTAAGTGTATTTATCTTTGCATGGGGGAAATGCACGGGAAGGAAGACACTGCCTTGAGGCACTTCATCGGAAATTCTTGCCTTTACCATAACAGAACCTCTTCTTGAGGCCACCTTTACAAAGCCTTCATCACGAACATTGTATTTTTCAGCGTCAGCGTTACTTATCTGAAGAAACGCATCCGCGAGCACATGGCTCAGGCTTCGGGACATGACTGACAACGCACCTGAATGCTGCATGAGGTTGCCCGTTATCATTGTAAGTGGGTAATCTGCATCAGGCACTTCTCCGGGGATATATTCAACAGGATTGAAGATCGTCTCAGCGGTCCTCTCTGCGGTTTTTATCTCATTTATCTCATCCTGAAGAGCAGATATGTCCTTTGCGCCGACCTCAAATCCCATGGCCCTTGATAGGTTTCTCAAAATCTGCCAGTCAGGCACAGGCTCTCCTTCGGTCTGGCTTATCTTCTGCACCTTCTGTTCAATGCCTTCCGCGCAGATAAATGTCCCATCTTTTTCAGCCCAGCTTGCGGCAGGAAGCACCACGTCTGCCAGCTTTGCGGTCTCTGTAAGCATTATATCCTGCACAACAAGAAAGTCGAGGCCGCGCAGGGCTTTATCAACAGTTGACGCGTCAGGGAAAGTAACAGCAGGGTTCTCTCCCATTATGTACAAAGCCTTGACGGTATCCTCTCCATAAAGCATGGATATTATGTCTCGGCCTGATCTCCCCTGCCTCAATCCTTGATGCCACATACCAAAGGTATTGCAGTATTCAGCGGGCATCTGAAGGCTCGCAGGCCCTTCTCCTATGAGAAGGAGCAGGTTGGCCGCCGCAAGCGCGGTATTCAGCCCCTTTGTATCTTCAGAAGTCCCGATTGTAAGTGAGATAAGCCTTGAGCCTGCTTTCAGGAATCTCTTTGCGGTATTTATGAAGATATCTTCTGAAATGCCGGTGATATCTGAAACCTTTTTCGAAGTATAATCTTTTACGCCATCGGACAGAAAAGAGAGTCCAGAAATACGGGAGGCCTTCTCTTTATCATACAGCCCCTCATCAAAGGCTATCTTTATGATCCCGTTAAGAAGCGCAGTCCCGGTTCCGGGTTTAAGCCTCAGCCACTGGCTGCTGTGCCGCGTGAGTTTTGTCTCGCGGGTGTCTGCCGTAATAAGAAATGAACCTTTGCGTTGTGCCTTTAGGAAGTTTAATCCCCAGACCGGGTGGGTTGAGGTGATGTCCGACTCTATTATCAGGATCGCTTCCTTTCCTAAAGGAGAGTTAAAATCTACGGGGAGTGATTCAAGCCCGAATGACATCTCAACGGCACGCTGTATTTTTGCGTATCCGAACCTTGCCGATGAATCTATATTATCGCTTCCTATTACATCTTTCATAAACTTCCTGAGCATGAAGTTGTCTTCAACCGTGCATCTTGGTGAGCCGATCGCCCCGATCGCGTCAGCGCCGTTAGCATCTTTGATCGCCTTGAGTTTTTTGGCGATATGGTTCAGCGCCTCTTCCCATGATGCGCTCTTAAAACCGTCGCCTTCTTTTATCAGCGGGGTCTTCAGGCGGGTCTTTGAGTAGATGAAATCAAAGCCGAACCTGCCCTTAACGCATAAGTTGCCCTCGTTTATTCCCTTGCCCTCTATTCCCTTTGCCCTGATTATCTTCCCATCCCTTATGTCATATGTTACAGTGCATCCGACACCGCAGTAGGGGCAGATATTATCATGCGCTTCAAGGAACCATGCCCTTGAACTGTATTTATAAGGCTTGCTGCCGAGCGCGCCGACAGGGCACGCATCTATACACTGGCCGCAGAATTCGCAGTCAAGGGTCTCTTCAAATGCCGGGCTTATCTTAGATGCAAAGCCGCGTCCCAGGAGGTTGATCGCTCCTACACCTTGTAATTCGCCGCATACCCTTACGCACTTGCCGCAGAGTATGCACCTGTTGGAGTTTCTCTCAACTATCGGACTGCCTGTGTCAACAAGCTCATGCTTCTTCTCTCCTTTAAAACGGCTCTTGGTGGAACAGTATTTGAACGCAAGGTCCTGAAGCTTGCATTCTCCTGCCTTATCGCATACGGGGCAGTCAAGAGGGTGGTGGACAAGGAGAAGCTCAAGCACGGTCTGTCTCGCCTTGAAGAGTTTTGGAGTCTCTGTCTTGACCTCCATCCCCTCTGTTACAGGAGTTGAACAGGCTGCCAGGAGTTTCTTCTGCCCCTCGACCTCAACAACGCAGAGGCGGCATGCTCCATAAGGGGAGAGACGTTTGTCATAGCAGAGGTTTGGTATCTCAATCCCGTTCTGCAGGGCTGCCTCGAGAATTGTTGCGCCTACCGGAACAACAACCTTTTTACCGTTTATAGTTAGTGTTATCATGTTTTTATTTGCTCTCTGCTCCAACCGCCATATTCCCCGGGCCTATCTTTACCGCGCCGAATTTCACAGGGCAGGCAACATAACACGAGCGGCACTTGACGCAAAGTTCATTGTCTATTTTATGCGGCTGCTTCTTTTCGCCTGTGATCGCGCCTTTAGGGCACGCCCTTAAGCAGAGCCCGCATCCTTTGCACAGGGTTTCATCTATATAAAATGTGGTAAGAGTTTTACATACTCCGGCCTTGCACCATTTATCCTTGATGTGTGATTCATACTCATCCCTGAAGTACTTTATTGTTGTCAGTACAGGGTTTGGAGCGGTTTGTCCAAGGCCGCAGAGAGAGGTGTTGATGATATCTGCGGAAAGGTCCTTAAGTACTTCCATATCCCCTTCTTTTCCCCTGCCTTCTGAAATATCGGTCAGCATATCAAGCATCACTTTTGTTCCCACTCTGCATGGCGGACACTTGCCGCATGACTCCTCAGCGGTAAACTCAAGAAAGAACTTTGCCATGCCAACCATACAGTTTGAATCGTCCATGACAACCATGCCGCCGGAACCGACAATGGCGCCTGTTGCATTGATTGATTCATAATCTACAGGCGTGTCGAGCAGGCTCTCCGGAATGCATCCGCCGGACGGGCCTCCAAGCTGAACAGCCTTGAATTTTCTGTTGTTCTTAATGCCCCCGCCGATGTCATATATTATAGTCCTTAAAGGTATGCCCATAGGCACTTCTATAAGGCCGATATTATTTACAGCTCCGGTAAGCGCAAAGACCTTTGTGCCCGTGCTCTTTTCAGTGCCGAGACTTCTGAACCAGTCCGCTCCGTTAAGGATTATAGGCGGTATATTCGCGAATGTCTCAACATTGTTAAGCACTGTGGGCTTGTCCCAGAGGCCTTTAACAGCAGGGAAGGGCGGCCTTGGTCTCGGCATGCCGCGCTTGCCCTCAATTGAGCGCATAAGAGCGGTCTCCTCACCGCAGACAAATGCGCCTGCTCCTTCATATATTTCTATATTGAGGCTGAAGCCGCTGTCAAGAATGTTCTCTCCAAGAAGCCCGGCCTCCTTTGCCTGATCAATCGCGATCTGGAGCCTCTTGACAGCAAGGGGGTACTCTGCCCTCACATATATGTAACCCATTTTTGCCCCAATCGCCTTTGCCCCGATAATCATTCCCTCTAACACAACATGTGGATCTGCCTCCATAACGCTCCTGTCCATAAATGCTCCGGGGTCGCCTTCGTCGCCGTTGCAGAGGATATATTTAATGTCCGACTTAACTTTTGAGCAGAACTCCCACTTCAGTCCTGTCGGGAATCCCGCGCCTCCCCTGCCTCTGATACCTGAATCCTTTATCTCTTTTACAATTTCTTCTGATGTCATATGCAAGAGCGCTTTTGCCGCTGCCTGATACCCGTCTCTTGCAATGTAGTCCTCTATCTTCTCAGGGTCTATCATCCCTTTATTTCTAAGCGCCCTTAAAACCTGAAGATTGAAGAAAGGGATGTCCTTCATCGCAGGCACCTTGGTCTTCTTATCCGGTTCCTGATACATAAATTTTTCCACAGGCCTGCCTTTTAAGAGGTGCTCTTCAACGAGAAGAGGTATATCTTCAGGTTTGAGCTTTTGATAGAAGATGCCGTCGGGAAATACAGCCATAATAGGGCCGTTGGAGCAGAAGCCGTTGCAGCCTGTGAGGACTATCTGGATTTCATCCTCAAGGTGTCTGGCTTTCAGCTCTGCCTTAAGCGCGTCTTTTATCTTAAGAGCACCGCAGGCAACGCACCCTGTCCCTGCACACATCATTAAATTTGCGCGATATTTCTGCATATTTCCTCTTTTAACAGTTTACTTCTTTAATTTCCACTTGACACTTAATACGCTGTTTCGCTCCCTATAACAAGAGCATATTCCTCAATCACATTCCCGCCGATAATATGCTCTTTAAATATTCTGCGTATCTTGTCTTCTGTTAAAGATCCATACTTCACCGGCGGATTGTTGATTATCTCTATTGTTGCCATCGGTTCGCGGCTACAGAGCCCTGCGCAGCCCGAGGTTGTTGCAATGACATCGGTGACGCCGCTCTTTTCAATTTCATCAAGCAGTGCGCTCATAATATTTCTGGCGCCTGCCGCAAGGCCGCACGTTCCCATGTGCACCGTAATCTTTGCCCTGAAGCCGCCTTCTCTTAATGTGGAAGCGGCCTTATGCTCTTCCTTGATCCTTTGCAGATCTTCTATCTTTAATCTTGCCATTTTTTAACTCCCGGTGTTGATTAAGCTAAAAAGTTATTCATACTCTTTGAGTATCTCCGGAGTCTTTACAGGGTCAACAGATGCATGCGTGTTATGGTCAATCACAACCACCGGAGCCAGCCCGCATGCCCCGAGACACCTTACACTCTCAAGAGAAAATTTCCTGTCTTTTGTGACCTCGCCGACATCTATGTTTAATGTTGCTTTTAATTTTTCTATTATCTCTTCAGCCCTCTTAACGTAGCAGGCTGTTCCAAGGCAGACCTTTACGCTGTGTTTGCCTTTAGGTTTCATTGTGAAGAATGAATAGAAAGAGACCACCCCGTGAACTTCACTGACCGGTATATTCAGGCCTTTTGCTATATGACGCTGAACAGAAGGAGGAAGATAGCCGATCAATCCCTGCGCCTGCTGCAAAACAGGGATAAGGCTTCCAGGTCTATTACGGTTTTCAGCTATGATCTTCTCAAGATCAGCGGTCTTTGATTCAACATCAGCTTCTTCAGGACTCTTTTCCGGCAAAGCCCTTACCATTGTTATCTTCATGGCTTTTGAAGTGACATCTATAAGCACCGGAGGCGTAAAGGGTTTTGGCAGGTAGTCTATGATGCCTAAATTAAGCGCATCTTTAATAGTCTCCTGTGAGGGGTGTCCGGTTATGACAACTACGCCTGTTGCCGGCTTTGAGTTTCTCAGCCACTTTATCAGGTCTATGCCGTCAACTCCAGGCATCTTCAGGTCAGTGATCACCAGATCGTAATCATCCTTTTGAAGGACATTGATCGCCTCCTGTCCTCCTGAGGCGAGGGCGATACTGTACCCTTCCGATGTCAGTATTTTCTCACAGCTCCTTAATACTATCGGTTCATCATCTACAACTAATATCTTCCCGTTATCCGCCATAGTTCTTCCGGTATAATTTCTGTATTAAATCATTAGTTAAGTCAAGGTTGTAAAAAGGACGAGATTAATCGTTTCCTTTTGGAAATACCCTTGCCAGCCACAACAACCAGCCTTCGGACAAATGCTCTTTAAGCAGGGCGGTCATGACATCATTTGCCTTGACATTCACTTCTCTTATCTCGGCGCTCATAGGCGAAAGCAGTTCATTGGATTGCCCGGCGCTTGTGTATATCCTTGCAAACGGTTCTCCGGCCTTCAGTTCATTAACGCCTTTTATGAAATCAACATATGCAAGTTCCCCGCTTAAAAGCCAGTACCTGAGGTCGCACCCCATCTCCCATAATCCGCCCTTAATGGGCCTTGACCATGTGCCATCTTTATAAAAGAGGACCGGATTTTCTCTGTCCCTTAAAGATACGACAGAGTCCCTGAATTCATCAACAAACGCCTGTCTGAGTATCCACCCTCTCTTGTCAAAAACCTTCTTCGCAACATTTATCATGAAGTCAGGGGTGAATGGTTTCTCGATGTATTCCGCGGCTCCGAGCCCTGTTGATTCCTTTGCGTCTTCAAGATTAGGGTAACCGGTAATTATTACCACATCTGTATTAGGCTTTATTATACGCGCCTCTTTAAGGACTTCCATCCCGCTTATATCAGGCAGTTTTACGTCGGTGATTAAGAGATCGAAATCCTCTTTAGCTAATTTATTGAGGGCGTCTTCTCCTTTTTCCACTGTGGAGATGATGAAGCCCTCGGAGCTGAGAATCCTCTTGCAGCTCAGGGTTACAACAGGGTCGTCATCAAGCACCAGAATGCGCTGCTTTTCCATTGCCTCTACTCTTGCCGGCAGGCCTTACAACGCCTGCAATTCAAAAATTTATCATCGTGCGTCGTACTATTTTATCATAAGGTTGGTATTATTAAACCATTCTTTTAAATCATTTTCAATAACTTTTATTACCCCGGGCGCATTTATCGGAACGCCATCCAATTCCTTTTTGATTTCTGCTGTATCTAACATATACTCAGAAGTATTTTTCTTATGCTCAAAGATAATATCAATGTCAGGGTTTGAAGCGATAATGACTATAAGGGTCTTTCCAATATCTCCAAGAGGCTTTCTGTCAATATGATCGTGCCGGAAAGCAGCAGAAATGGTTGTGCCTTCCCCCTTCGCAGACTTTATGGAAATATCACCGCCGGTATCCCTTGCCGCATCCGCAAGAAAGGGAATGCCGAGCCCGACATTCCTCGTTGTCCTTGTGGTATGAAAAGGGTCGAGGGCATTTTTGAGCATTTCCTCATCCATACCTCGCCCATTATCGCTTATCTCTATGAGGAGAAGGTTTTCTTTGGTATCTTCATTGATCTTTATCCGGATATTTGAAGCTCCTGCGGTTATCGAATTTTCTACTATGTCAAGAATGTGAAGGGACAGGTCTTCCATAAATTTACCCCCATTCAACCCTTCTGCCGCCGGTATTTTTCATGGCTGACCTCATCTCCGCTATCGTTGCTTCCTTAATGAAGAAGCTGGTTCTCCTTCTCCCTATATCTTCAATATAATGAGCGTCTGAGGAAGAGATCCATTGAAATTTTTTGTAATTCCTGAATAACTCTTCTGCTTTTTCTCTGTCTGTATTTGGGGATATCTCCAGAGCGTCGAATTTTAGATCATCCGGTATAAAACCAAGCTTGGAGATTATCCCGAAACCTTCTCTGTCAATATGAGATGCGACGGAAAGCCCTCCAAGGGAATATATGATATCTACAATAGATTGCGTGGTTAAGGATGTTGCACCTATCAGTAGCCGTTCATTAAAACCCATCACCTCGTCCTTTTCATTGACCACCACCTGCTCGCCTGATTTTCCGTCATGATCTCTATCTGATGCGAGGTGTTTATATACAATATCCTGCAGTTTTAAAGCATATTCAGTATCATCGAAAAGCGCTAATATATGGACCTCTTCTGATGATGTGACCTCCATCCCGGCCAGCACTGTTAAGCCTGTATCTTCAGCGGCTTTCTTTGTTCCGATAATATTCTCTGCTGAATTGTGATCTGTTATAGCTATGATATCAAGTCTGTTTTCAGTGGCGGTTTTTACTATCGCTGAAGGGGTCATATGAAGGTCAGCGCATGGAGAGAGGCATGTATGAATGTGCAGGTCTGCCCTGAATTCTCTCAGCAACTTTCTTCAGACCCTTTGCTTTCATGTAGAAGCTGATAGACCATGCCTGCTGTTTCAAAGGCGGACATAGGGGATGTCATAATTGTGACTTCTTTAGCTTCAGCCTGTTTCAATACCTCTTCTTCAAGTTCTCTTCCCCCGACAATAATTATCCCCGTGAGGTTCTTCAGGCTTGCAACAGCCACTATATTTGTATGCTTCTGCAGTGTGATCCAGACGCTGCCTTCTGCGCAGTTTGCGAGCACATCAGAGAGCAGATCGCTTACGTAACCTCCTGATACATCTTTGCTGAGACCTTTATCGCAAGATACAGTATGTAAAAATAATTTATTCGCCAGATCCTGGAGTTTCATATAATTTCTCCTTTGTGAGATTGTAATTGCTCATATATATTAATAAAAATAGATGCATGATTTGGGTTAGCTGTTGTTGAGGTTTATAATAATGTCAATAGTTGTTCCTTCTCCAACAACCGAATCAACTTTCATTTCGTCGCAATTTCTCTTCATGTTTGCCATGCCCATGCCGGCTCCCCACCCCATATTTTTTACCCATTCAGGCGCGGTGGAATAGCCCTCCTTCATCGCGAGTTCAATATCTGCAATGCCTGGTCCCATATCCTCTATAACGATCCTCAATTCCTGTTTGGTAATATAGTAACGCAGCCACCCGGCAGCAGCATGGATTATCACATTCATCTCCGCCTCAAATGCCACAACCGCAGCCTTCTTTATAATATCCTTGCCTAATTCAATCTCTGTCAGCTTTTGTTTAAGCTGCATAGATGATTCGCCGGCATTAGTAAAATCACCCCCAATTAGCTGAAAACTTCCTTCAATTGTCCGGTTCATATCCTTATACAGTAATTCCTGTTTCCTTTAAGTTAACGGAAGTCTAACAGAAAACGTAGCGCCTTTGCCAACCTCGCTTAATACCTTTATATATCCTCCAAGATGCTTGACAATGCCGTGACTGACAGAGAGCCCCAGACCCGTGTTTTCTCCTGTTGATTTGGTTGTGAAGAACGGTTCAAATATTCGCGGCATATCCTCAGCCTTTATCCCCGGCCCAGTGTCTGTAAAATTTATTTCAACATAAGATCTCTCATCTTCCGTTATTTTGCGTGTTTCAACAGTTATCTCACCCGTCTCATTCATGGCATCAGCAGCGTTTACAAGCATATTCAGAAAAACCTGCTGAAACTGGGAGGGGTCGCCGCAGGTAATGAGAGGTATCTCTTCCGTGAGAATATTGATCTTTATATTACGGAACTTCTTCTGGTTTTTTATAATAAATACCGTCCTGTTCAGCAGGCCGCAAATATCTACATCGCCCTTTTCAGATGGTTTTGCATTGGTGAAGTCATGAAAATTACTTATTATCTTCTCAGCCCTTGTGGTCTGCTCAATTATTACATCAACGTCTTCTGCCTCGGGGCTGTCTGACGGCAATCTCTTCTTCATTGAATGTGCTGAACTTAGAACTTCTTGCAGGGGGCTGCTCAACTCGTTAGCTATCCCTGATGCCATCCTGCCGAGAGAAGCGAGTTTTTCGGTCTGCAAAAAGCCGCAATGTGTCTTCTCTATCTCTTCGGTCTTCTTTGAGACCTCTGCTTCAAGAGTTTGCCTCCATGTATTTTTCTGGTCCCTTGCTGCTCTCAAATCTTTTATCATGGAGTTCAGCGAAGCTGCCAGTAAACCTATCTCATCCCGGGATGTTACCGGAACGGAATAATCAAGGTCGCCGGCAGCTGCCTTCTTTATGCCGTAAGTAAGTTCACCGACAGGCTTGGATACTATTTTCCATAGTATTACAACTATGGATACGGAGAGCATCAGGAAAAAGACAACCACATATGCAGCTGCAGCCAACGTCTGTTTTAGCATTGCTTCGTCAAGAAGAGCGAGTGATGTGTCAGCCTCTACAAAGCCCAGGATATTCTGCTCTTCCTTATGCGCGTGGCAGTCGGCGGCGTAACAGGCTGGTTCATTATAAATAGGCTCGACAAGTTTCAGGGCGGTGACCCCGTCAGGTTTTTTGTAATTATCCCATTTCTTAGGCTTCTTTAGGAGTTCCGATGATTTTTCAATGTCTGAATGGCATCCATTACATGTTAGGGAACTCTTCTTAACGGAATTGCCAATGTCTTCACTGTCGGTAGAGTAGAATATCTTTCCTGTATGGTCAAAAATCCTCACCCTCTCCACGCCTTCCGCCAAACTTATATCTTCAAGGGTCTGCTGAATATCTGATCTGTGGCGGGTGAGCATGCCGTAGCGTGTGCTCTCTTTTACAAAATCAATAAAAGAGATGCCGTATTTGACGGCTATGGACATGATATCCTTTTCCTGCTTGTATAGAATGGCGTACCAGAAGATAAGGCTTCCCGCAATCATCAGCAGGCATACAGCGGCTATAAGTTTCGCTGTTATTGACCGGGCAGCGCGGCGCAGGATATTCTTCATGGCTTTATTATAAAGAGATACCATCTGTTTTTAAAGAAGAGTGGATTCCCGATAAAGACCTCGGGAATAACAAACTTAAACTCTTGCAAGTGCCTCACAAAAGTGCAATTATTCCTATTCTTGGGAAATGAACAATGAATTTCCTTGTGGTATCGCTTAGAAGCGCCTACTTTTGGCTGCAGCAGGGTCGTTCATTTGCATCTAACTGCAAGAAAGCAAATACAAAAAGACCATTGACAAATTAAAACTTGGGGTATAAGCTACGCGTTAATTATACTTTTGGCTGAAGATATTATTTATTCATGAGTTGCTTATGGATATTATCTTAGAAACCAACAAAAAGGCAGTTGCACAGTATTTGCCACTCACTCACTTTTTAACCTTTTACAAGAATTTTTTTAGATAACCAAGGGCGTTTCCCTGTTCAGGAGACGCCTTTTTTGTTTATTGAAAGGGCAGATTTATCGGGATTGAGCAAAAGAATAAAAAATTTTAGGGCAAAGAATAGTTTAGATAAGGGGGCAAAATGAAAATGGGAATGGGTAGACCGCATCTATATATGTTGATACTTGCGTTATTTGTGTTGCTATTATGCGACCATGCCTTCGCCTTTAATCTTCCCGACACTGGCCAGTCAAAGTGTTATCAGGGGATTGACCCTTATGCCGAGATCCCCTGTACCGGGACGGGGCAGGATGGGGCCTATACCATTAATCCCATGAGTTATACCGACAACGGCAATGGTACTGTGACGGATAATGTTACGACCTGATGTGGCAGAAGCAGGATGACAGCGTTACAAGAACATGGGACCAATCAGTTGCCTACTGCGATGGGTTGACATTGGGCGGACAAACAGACTGGCGTCTTCCGTCAAAGAAGGAACTGCTGAGCAAGTCCGAAGGAGAACAATGGACAACCGATGCTTCTTTATTCCTTCAATATAGGGTTTTAACCATAATAACCGGTGACACATATTGGAAAGTCGTCCACACTATTTCGCAAACGTTGAAAGGTAAAGGTTAGATAACAGTATGCTGGCAAAAAAAAGAGGAGGTAAAAATGAGTAAAAGAATGTTTGCAGTTTGCAGTTTGGTTTTTATTGTGTTGCTTTCATCATTGATAGGATGCGCTACTCTGCCAAGCCCGGAAAAGATGGCACTGGATGTTAGCAACTATAGTCTGCCTAAACAAAGCGAGGCGGTGAATGCATTGATTTATGTTGTCCGCCCCATCGCACTTGGAGGCGCTATACGATTCAATGTTTTTCTTGATGATAAAGAAGACAGTTCAGAGATGGGTTTCACACGCGGTTTGCAATATATTTATTTCTTTGTTAGCCCCGGGAAACATGCCATATTCTCAAAAGCGGAAAATTGGGCCGAGATCAATATTGATGTAAAAGAAGGAGAGACCATCTTTTTAAAGCAAAACCCTTCAATGGGTATTGTTTTTGCAAGGAACAGTTTAGAACTGATTCAGGAAATTCAAGGCAAATACTATGTTAAAAATACTTCGATCGGAGAAATCAAAAAAGAACGAAAATAATGTTTCGCCAAGAATGAAGAACGTTGTGAAATTGCGGACAGGAAAGGAACTTAAATTTAACTGTCCCATGAATAAAAGGAGGTGATTTATATTAGTGATTATTGATAGCTGAATTACAGATGTTGTTTCCTGTTAATCTTAATTTAAACAAAGGAGGGTATCAAATGAAAAGACTGATTCAATCAAACTTTGTAGCTGTTGTGCTTGTTATGTTGGCGACTTTAGCTGTAACATCTTCCATCTGCAGCGCAGAAGAGTGGAGCCGTAAAGGAAAAGGCGAATTTTTCGTATTCGGCCAGTCCATGAGCAGTGATGCAGTCACTGGTTTAGGAATAGAGCTTGAAATAGATGACACCATTGTAGGCGGATTTGGGGTAGGAACCAATTTAACTGACCATGTTAACTTAAACACCGAGCTGTTCTTTGGATCTACGGATGTTACGGCAAGAGGGTTTGGTTCAAGCATAAATGGAGATACAACACTTTTTGGTGGGGATTTCAATCTTGATATTAATATATTAAAAGGCCGTATTACTCCATTGATAACAGGCGGTATCGGGTTTATTAATTTCAACGGTGATTATGATGGCGGCTCTTCTTTTCAAGAAACGGATTTTTCTTATAATGTTGGTGGGGGGCTCCGCTGGGACATTACGGACCATTTTTTATTTAAGGCAATGTACAAGGCTACATGGACAACGATGGAAGATTCAGATGAATCTCTCCGATTTGATGGTGCAAACGTGAACATCGGTTATATGTTTTAACCAAAGCGGTTATTGATGGCGCTCTCGGCGCATAAGAGTGTCTCAGGTGAGCAAGGCGCAACAAGATTAATTAATTGCGTTCTTGCTCACCTGACAGTTTCGCCAATTGATTTTTAGTGTTATGCCTTAATTATCTGTAGCATTGCTACATGTTTCCTAATTTGAGACTCCTGAAAAAGTCATTTAGAGATTTTCAGTTTTTCCATGCCGGATTTTTTAAAATCCGTCTTCTGTTTTTATAAGTCTATCGTTATTTCCTGTTTTTACTTAAACTTTCTTGCCTTGTTACGATTTTTT
>JACRPZ010000071.1 GCA_016222905.1 Nitrospirota bacterium | reverse complement strand
TCAATTCCGATATACTTCATATGTGCACCTCCTCTTAAATTTTAGGGGATATTAACACTATCACCCTGTTTTAAACATTAGGGGTTAGCTTTTTGCTATCGCCCTCAGGAGGTGCACTCTTTTTCATGTTATCATTCCCGTGAAAACGTGAATCCAGTTTCTTTGAAAATGCTCTGGATACCCGCTTCCGCGGGTATGACAATCCTTTTAGCAGTTTGTAAAGAATCATATCCAGCACAGAGATACAGATCGCCATTGACACATATCTGCTGTAAAGTTATACTCTTTTTATGAAAGCAAAAATTATACTCCTCTCTTTTATCTTCCTCTTTATATTTTCAGCGCATTTATATGCTGATATTATAGTGATCAAGAGCGCCGGCACTGTAAATCCGGCGATGTCAGGCTTCATTTCAATGCACATTGACGAGGCGGCAAAAGAGAAAGCCGAACTCCTTGTCATTGAGCTTGACACCCCCGGAGGCCTTGACACATCCATGAGGAGCATTGTCCAGAAAATAATTGCGAGCGAGGTGCCGGTAGCGGTATATGTATCTCCAAGCGGGGCAAGGGCTGCCTCCGCGGGAGTCTTTATCACCATTGCCGCGCATGTAGCCGCTATGTCGCCCGGCACAAACATAGGAGCGGCCCATCCTGTTGCCATGGGCGGAAAGATGGATGATACTATGGCTGCCAAGGCCGAAAATGATTCTGCCGCCTATATAAAGTCTCTTGCTGAAAAGAGGGGCAGGAACGCGGAATGGGCTGAAAAGGCTGTAAGGAAGAGCGTTTCAATTACGGAGAAAGAGGCATTGGAGACGAACATTATAGATCTTATCGCGCCGGATGTTAAAACACTGCTTGAGAAGATTGACGGGAAGGTTGTTGAGACATCTCTCGGCAAGCACACACTGAAGACTGCCGGCGCTGTCATCAAACGCAAAGAAATGACCCTGCGTCATAAGATGCTCGATTTCCTGAGCGATCCGAATATTGCTTACCTCCTCATGATGTTAGGTTTTTACGGCATATTCTTTGAACTCACAAATCCCGGCGCAATATTTCCCGGCGTGATCGGGGCAATATCACTGATAATAGCCTTCTATTCATTCCAGACACTCCCTGTAAATTATGCAGGCCTTCTCCTGATAATTGTCGGCATAGTCCTCTTTATACTTGAAATTAAGATAACATCTTTCGGGCTTCTCACTATAGGAGGACTGATATCCATGTTTATCGGCTCTATGATGCTCTTTGAATCTTCGCTTCCGTTCTTTAAAGTATCGATGAAGGTTATCCTTCCATCTGTTATACTTACCGCAGTATTCTTCAGCGTTACGGTCTGGCTTGCTTTGAAGGCGTATAGGCGTAAACCTGCAACCGGCGCCGAAGGCCTCATCGGGCTTGAAGGCACGGCGAGGACAGCCGTAGATAAGGAGGGCATGGTATTTGTTCACGGAGAGTTATGGCGCGCGTGGAGCGACGAGCCTGTGCAGCCCGGAGAAAAAATCATAGTGGAAAAGATGGAGAACCTGAAGTTAAAGGTCAGGCCGAAATAATTTAAATCCACAGATTGCGCAGATGACACAGATATTGAAATCATAAAAGGAGTCTTTTTTATATCTGAGAAATCTGAGTAATCTGCGGAGAAAAAACAAAGGAGGTTTAAAATGCCGCAGATACCTTTTGCAGGAATCATATTTGTTGTACTGCTGATAGGTTATTTCTTTACCAGCGCAGTAAAAATTCTAAAGGAGTATGAAAGGGGTGTTGTATTCAGGCTTGGAAGGCTGATACCTGTAAGGGGTCCCGGACTTGTGCTTATATGGCCTATACTCGATAAACTCGTAAAGATAAGCCTCAGGACTATCACAATGGATGTTCCGGCTCAGGATATCATCACGAGAGACAATATCTCGGTCAAGGTGAATGCCGTTGTATATTTCAAAGTTGTTGCCCCTGAAAAGGCTGTAACCGAGATTGAAGATTTCTACATGGCGACATCGCAGATATCCCAGACCACTTTGAGAAGCGTATTAGGACAGAGCCAGCTTGATGACCTTCTTGCCAAAAGAGACGAGCTTAACTCTCAGCTTCAGAAGATAATAGACGAGCAGACAGAGCCCTGGGGAATAAAGGTCAGCACTGTGGAGGTGAAGAATGTTGACCTGCCGCAGGAGATGCAGAGGGCTATCGCCAAACAGGCAGAGGCGGAGAGGGAAAGAAGAGCAAAAGTTATACATGCAGACGGAGAATTCCAGGCATCACAGAAACTCGCGGATGCGGCACAGATAATGGCTACACAGCCCATGGCTATGCAGCTGAGATTTCTCGGGACCCTTGCAGAGATATCAACGGAAAAGAACTCGACTATAATATTCCCGGTGCCTATAGACCTGTTGGAGCCGTTCCTTAAGAAACTGAAGAAAGATGCCGGTGATTAGCAACTGAATATCACCCTCCCCTTTATCCCCTCCCCTCAAGGGAGGGGAATTGAATTAGTTCCCTCGCCCCTTGGGGCGAGAGGGTTAGGTTGAGGGGTACTTTCGGGTCAATGACGACCTAAAACATGATGAAGAAACACGTAATCACAACGCTCAAACAGGCTAAGAGGGTCATAACCGTTTTGTTCGGCTTTACGGTTTTGTTGCTCGGCGCTATAATGCTTGTCACGCCCGGTCCCGGCATCGCTGCTATTGTTGTAGGCCTTGCAATTCTCGGAACGGAGTTCTTATGGGCAAGAAGGCTTATGAAAAAATTTAAAGACGGTGCAAATAATGTCAAGAATTCCGTTTTTAATAATCATAAAGTAAAACAGGATGCAGAGAGTAAGGAGAACATCTAACGAATAAATAACGCCCCCGGCTTCGCCACCCCCTCTTAATTTAAGAGGGGGAAGGGGGGAGTTATTTTAATGTTTTTTTGCGCCGTTTCTACCTCACGCGCTTATATCCATTTCACCGATCAATATGCTCGGCGAGCCTTTCCCGCCGTAAAACGTGAGGTCGCTCCCGACAATCTCCACTTTTTTGAAAAGTTCCAGTATATTGCCCGATATGACAGCTTCCTTAACAGGGTAAAGCGCTTCCCCGTTCTCAATCCATAGCCCTGAAATCCCAACCGAGAAATCACCAGATACAGGGTTTGCGGTATGCACACCCATAACTTCAGTGATAAGAATCCCTCTGGATAAGGATCTGATCAGTTCATTCTTCTCTTCTGACTTCTGACCCCTGACTTCCCGCCTCGTCGGGTCGCCTGAGGAGACTGACTCCTGACTTCCGGCCGGTTTTATATAAAGATTCGTCGCCCCTACTCCGGGAAGACTTTTAGAACTGCTCCTTACTGCATTGCCTGTGGAGACTATGCCGTCCTTTTTTGCCGTATAGGTATTATGGAGATAACCCGTAAGCACGCCTTTTGAAACAAGTGTCTTGCATGAGACAGAAACCCCTTCATCATCAACAGGCTTTGTGCCGGTTCCCCATGGCATTAAGCCGTCGTCTATAATTTCGATAAGCGGGCTGACAATAGTTTGTCCTGTTCTGCCTGCAAGCAAGGACCTCTTCTTCTGAACAGCCTCAGCAGAGAGCGATGCGCTCACAATGCCTAAAAACTGAACAGCAACATACGGATCAAGTATGACCGGCGACTTGAGAGGCTTGATCTTTCTTGAACCCAAAAGCTCCACAGCCCGTTTCGATGCGGATGCGGCAATATTGTCAAGGTCTATTCCGCTTATTCTCCTGCTTGATGCAAAGCCCCAGCCTATCTGGCTGTCATTGCCGTCCTCTGCAAGCGGTGTTACAGAAGCAGAAACATAACTGCTCGCATACGATGCCTTTACACCCTTAGAATTCAGTATGGTTGTGATGCCTGTGCCTGCTGAGACCTCAGCCTTCCTCACCTTCGTTATCCTGCTGTCATAAGCGCGAGTCTTCTCCTCGAGAGAAAGAGCATGTTTAATAATATCTTCTTCTCTGAGTTCCTTTATCTTCCCGTCAAAGACCATAACCTCCGAAGGTTTCATTTGAGCAGGGAGGTCAATATATATATCCGCGACTGTCCATCTGCTCCCCTCAACAGCCTCTGCGATTGTATTTTCAATATCGTCTTCGGCATGGCTTGTTGTAAAAGAGAAGCCGGGGCGATTTCCCTTTATAACTCTCAGGGCTATCCCTATTTCGCAGGAGGCTTCCAGAGCCTCAATTTCTCCGTCCTTTGCGCTTACTGAAATGCCTTCCGCGCTTTTTATGAACACCTCAGCCGAATCACATCCCTTCTTAAGCGCCTTTTTTATGATCTCATCTGTCAATGTCATTGGATCCATTTTTTCTGTCTCCTTTTTAATTCCCCTGCTTAGAAGCACCTGCTTCTGGCTTAGTAAAGGGGGATAGGGGGTTGTTTTATCTCCCCTCTAACAAGAGGGGATTAATAGTTGATTTTCATTTAAACACACCCCTGCCCCCTCTTAATTAGAGGGGAAAATAAAGACAACTCCCCTTTTCCAAGGAGGAATAAATAGAGACTGGAATTATAGCTGTAAAATTTATCGAAGTTCAACTTCGGTAATTTATTTTGTTAACTAATAAAGTAATATTTGTTATTATAAAATTAAATAAGCGGGAGGGAAAAATATTATGCCAAAAACAATAGAAGCAATATATAAAGAAGGAATAATCAAGCCGATCAAACCGATTGAAGGCTTTGAAGAAGATTCCATAATAAAATTAAAGATACTCACACATCCGGAGAAAAAAACCCCCGTTCTGAAATTTGCGGGTATTTTAACTGATGAAGAAGCAAATGAAATGACGAATATCATTAAGGAAGAATTTGAAAAGATAAATCCTGATGAGTGGAAAAATTAGCCTTGATACAAACATAGTAATCAGGTTATTTAAAAATGACCCGGTTGTTATACAAAAACTTACCCATACATCTGTCTGCCTCACAATTCCTGTAGTTGCAGAACTCCTTTACGGGGCTGAAAATTCTGCAAAACGTGAAGAGAATTTAAAGAAGTACAATCAATTCATTGATGCTTGCAATATCCTGACTATTACAAGAAATACTGCGGAACAATATAGCAAGATTAGAATGCACCTAAAGAAGCAGGGGAATCCCATCCCCGAAAACGACTTGTGGATAGCCGCATCCTGCATTGAAAATCAAATACCTCTGATTACAGATGATAGTCACTTTGACGGCGTTAAAGGGCTAACCATAAAACAGGATTGATTTTTTGCTCAATTTTTAAAATGTTGATATTTCCTAATAGTCTTGCTGCAGGGATAATATGTTGAAAAAAAGACTCGGATATGCTACATTTACTATGTGGATTGTATATGTTGAAAACTGAGAAGATAAAAACCCATGTGATGTTCCCATCCGACCTCCTTAAAGCCATAGACAAGACTGTTGGCGGCAGGAAACGCAGCAAATTTATCGTCGAGGCAGCGGAAAGAAGGCTTGCGGATATCAGGATTCAAAAAGCATTGGAGGCCACAGCGGGCTGCTGGAAAGACGAAAATCATCCTGAGCTAATGACCCAGAAAGACATTAGGACATACCTTAAAAAAACAAGAGAAAAAACAGAACAAAGGATAAAACGATTAAGTGAATGATTATCTGCTTGATTCTGATGTCATAATCTGGTTTCTGAGGGGCAAAAAAGAAGTAGTCGCTTTTCTGAAGAGCCTTTCAAAGGAAAGATTATTAGGATGCTCCCCTTTATCAGTAATTGAGATAAAACTCGGCATGAAGAAAGGCGAAGAAAATGCTACAAATCTTTTCTTTGATGCAATAAACGTCTGGGAGATTGACAGAGAAATTGCCGAGAAGGCTGCAAATTATATACTGAGCTACGGAAAAAAAGGAATCACGTTAGATTTTGTGGATGCAACAATAGCCGCAACATGCAAAACAAGAAATCTGACATTAATGACTTACAATACAGACCACTATCCCATGCAGGATATAGCGAAATATAAAATGCCGCAGTTACCTATGTAATTCATTACATAACCTATGTAAGCCGTTACATAATGCCCATATCTTCAAAACCGGAAAACCTTTATTTTAAGCCATGTTATAAGCTGTATTATTCAGGCATCGTAATTGCATGATAGAATATGACAATTTGCTAATTATTAAAAAAATCGCTGACTAAATGGTTATTTACTATGATATAATGGATACATGTTAAACCGTTCAATTTTTAATTTATCCGTTATTTAAGGAGATTAAAATGAGTAACAATATCAGCACATTAAAAACAGCATTTTTCTTAAAGTCTTTAGTTCTTTTTATTATAGGCATTTCTTTCTCCCTTTTACTTCCGTATACTTTAATCGCTGCCGAGATGGGTGACTACTGCATCATTCCGCCTTATGTCAAGAGGGATGTCGAGCCGAATATTATGATAATCATGGATAATGCGGAAAATATGGAAGACAGGGCTTATTCAGGCGATTACGTTAAGACAAAGAGATATAATGGTTATTACAATCCGACCCTCATGTATTATAACATCAGCAATCAGTGGGTTCCTGCTTCTTCAAGACCGGCCGGGTGCACGACCCCGGGCTGTGTTTATATGTCCGGGAATCTGCTGAATTGGGCAGTCACAAGCAAGTTTGATCTTTTGGAGAAGATACTTGTCGGCGGCAAAGGCATTGCCACTAATTGTCAGCAGTCTCAGACGCTTGACGGCAGAAGTAATGAATGGACGGCGATTCTTAATTATATAGATGAGAATTCACAGGCCAGAACATGTTATTTCTATGATGGAGGTGGTGGTACTCCTACATTGGTAATAAGAGATAACCCCGATGCCGGAGGTTCGTGCGGATATCTTGACACCCCTGACCATCCTATCCCCAGCGACCCTCAAGTGTCAGCTATTGACCTTGATACGAGAGTTGCAGAAAATACATTACAGGAAGAAAAAAGAGAAAAGAAAAGTTTATTGTCAATGATACTTACCGGAATTTTAGACGCTTTAATCCCTTCGGCGGATGCAGCAGCACCGTTACGTATAGACACAGGCGCTATCACTCCTAATCCAGGCACAGAATGTTCTTCTTACAGTACTACTTTCACTGCAACCGGTGGTTCAGGCACTGGGTATACATGGAGTATTGTAGGGCAAACTGCCGGCACTAATGGGTGTGCCGCCGGTCGGTATCCCATAGCAGCCTCTGATACAGGGTTGTGTCTGACTTCAGGTGGGGTTCTTTCAGGTATTCCAAAGACAAGCGGCAATTTTCCCTTTACTGTCAGAGTAACGGACAGTGCCGGAGGAACAGACACAAAGGCATATACATCAAGTTCAGGCGCGAGCAAATACTTAGTAATCAGCGCAGTTACCCTTTCGATTGATACAACAAGCCCTCTTTCTGACGCAGTTGAGAATACATCCTATTCCAATACGCTGGAGACCAATAATGTTTGCAGCACCGGAGGCTATACATGGAGCATTAGCGGCCAGACTGCTGGAACTAATGGATGCGCCGCAGGTGAGTATCCTATTTCAGCCTCAAATTCAGGATTGTGTCTGAATTCAACTACAGGAACAATTTCAGGAACGCCAACTGGTGACGGTCCCTATCCAAAAACTTACAGTTTTACTGTCAATGTTACAGGTTATGCCAATCATACAGCTTCAAAGGCATTTTCGTTGACAGTCAAGCCTTGCCTCTCGGTGGTAATTATAACAACCAGCCCATTACCCGACGCAGCTGAGAATAATTCTTATAGTACTACCATATCTGCCATATGTGGAACCGTGCCTTACCAGCAATGGAGCATTATAGGCCAGACTGCAGGTACGTTTGGTTGCCCTGCCGGAAAATATCCAATAGTAGCCGCTAATACAGGAAATCCTCCATTATGTCTTGATCCGCTGCCGGCAGCATATTTGCCAAATAAGACTTCAGCTATCATTTCAGGCACGCCAACCGGCGACGGCCCATATCCAAAGACTTACACATTTATTGTTGAGGTCATTGGCGGAGGCGGCGTTCACTATCAAAGAACTTTTGAATTAACAGTCAGGCCTATCCCTGTCAGGAGTTCGACCCCTACCAATATCAGGGTCTGCCTCGGCGATTACGCACTTAACTGCAATTCAGCGGGGAGTCCTTATTTTGATACAGGGGGCCTTCTGCAGGATATATGGACAGAGGCAAGGTTCGGGTTGATTACTTTTGGGAGCCGCGGAGAGCCTACCAGCAGGCCTAATGAGTGCATTGATATCGAACCCGATGATGTAATGCCCTCGGATTTTTGCGCCTCAGTTCGTACCGCAACTGCCACTGACACAACAAACGCGCTCGTTGACGGAGAATGGACAAATGTAGATTACTTTGCATATGAAGACTCAGATTCAGGCGGCTGCCAGAATCCTTTTAACGGCACTTCAGTCTGTGCAAGAAACTTCAACTTAATAATTTCCGCCGGGGAAGGAGCAGACACCAACGCTGACCCTGACAGGGTTTACAGCGCTGATAATTCATATACTGTTCCTTCCGGCTGCACTGATGCGGACTATCGGAAGCTTACACAGAATGCATGTTTCGGTCAAAATACTGACTTGCGGAGCAGTCCGTCTTTTGGAGCGGACGACATGGCCGGAAAACAATATGTCAGCACATATGTTGTTAATACAATGGGGACTCCAAAGACCGATTGTGATAATCCTGCTACACCGCAGAAGGAAGAATGTAATCCTGATGATCCTACCATTACAACCGGCGATATTCTATGGCAGGCAGCCAAAAAAGGCGGCGGCAAATATTATGAAGTGACAGATCCTGAGCAATTAGAGGCTCAATTAAAACAGGCTTTTCAGGATATGCTTGCGAGGGCCGCGTCAGGAACCGCCGCGTCAGTGCTTGCTTCCGGTGAAGGTCAGGGCGCAAACATCGTACAGGCGGTCTTTTACCCGCAGACTCAGACGACTGTGCAGGGAGGCAGATTTGGCGAGGAGATAATGTGGATCGGACAGCTCCAGAACCTCTGGTATTATGTTGATCCCTTCTTTCAGAACAGTTCCATAAGGGAAGAGACGGTTGTTGACAACGAACTCGACCTTACAGATGACAATATAGCAGAGTTCTACTTTGATACTGTTAATGAACAGACAAGGGCAAAAACATGGCCAGATGCAGACGGCGATGGCAACAAAGACACGGTGAACCCTACCGGAGATGTTATCTTCGAAGCGCTTGGCAACCTATGGGAAGCCGGGAAATTATTATGGCAGAGAGATGTCAGTTCTGATCCGAGAACTATTTATACACCTCATCTTAGCGGCGGAACCGAGGTCGGCAGCACCGGTCTCATGCATTTTACGGCCAATACGTCAACATTGAGGCCTTATCTCAATCTCCCCGCAACTGACGGAAGCGATCCTGACGCGTTGGTAGACGGAGACCTTGACAGGGATGGCGATGTTGATGATGACGATGCTACTATTCTTGTAAAGTACGTGCATGGTTTTGATTTTCCAAATGCTGATTATCCTTCTATAAACTGGCTGAGGTCAAGAACTACCGCCGTCAACCTTAACCCTGAGATCAATAATGACACTGACGATGTCGGAGAGGAGGCAAAGGTCTGGAAGCTCGGCGATATTATCAGTTCAACTGCCGGGATATCCTCATGGTTGCCTACGAATTCTTATGACCAGATTTACTTCGATACCTCATATGGCCATTTTATTAAGGATCTTCAGGATGACGGTACGCCAAAAGCCGTTTCTGATAAAGTTTATACTGACAGGGGCATGGTCTTTGCCGGGGCAAACGACGGTATGCTCCATGCCTTTAATATGGGACAGCTCCAAATGATTAATCAGGAGGACACGATCATTCCGAGCACTCCGGCGTGGGTCGGAGCAAACTACGCAAGTGGCGACAGGGCCAAACTTAGCGGCTCGAACTTCGGAAGAGAGGTTTGGGCGTTCATTCCCAAAAACAGCCTTCCTTACCTTAGGTATCTTACCGATACTGCCTATTGCCATCTCTACTCCGTTGACCTCCCTCCGTACATTTTCGATGCAAGCATCAGCGGTCTGTCAACTGACGTACGGACTGTAGACAGTTGGAAGACAATCCTTATCGGCGGAATGAGGTATGGCGGAGCGTGTAAAAATTCGGGCGATGCTTGCTCTACTGATTTGAATGGCGACGGCTCTGTGGATGACAAGGACTGCGTGCGTACCCCCGTGGCGGACAATGGCTACTCCTCATATTTCGCCCTTGATATCACTGACCAGGAGAATCCGAAACTCCTGTGGGAATTCTCAAGTCCGGACCTCGGTTTTGCAACAGCAGGTCCTTCGATTATAAGAATTGGGAATTCCGTGCAAAACGGCAAGTGGTTTGCGGTTTTTGGATCTGGACCCACCGGTCCGATAGATACAACTGCCCAGCAGTTTTTGGGGAATTCCGATCAGGATCTGAAGTTATTCATCTTTGACATTAAAACAGGTCCCGGTGTGAATAATGCAAATGTTACAGAAATAGATACCAACATCCCGTATGCCTTCGCGGGTTCGATGATGAACATAACCAATGACTCTGATCTTAATTATAATGACGAAGCCCTCTATATCAGTTATGTAAAGAGAGCAGGATCAGGCACTGTACTCGACCCTTACTCATGGACAAATGGAGGCATTATCAGGCTTGTGACGCAGGAAAATCAGGACCCCGCAGAATGGGATTGGAGTTATGTTATAAACGACATCGGCCCTGTAACCTCGGCAATTGGAAAGCTTCAGAATGATAATAAGGGTATCTTATGGATCTTCTTCGGGACGGGCAGATACTTCTACGAAAGAGAGGCGGAAGTTGATGACTCAGCAGGACAAAGGAGGATTTTCGGCATAAAAGAGCCATGCTTCACCACGGCAACACCACATTTTAATCAGGCGTGCTCATCAACCGTGCTTTTTAGCGACTTAACCGACGTAACTGATATTGCTGATGTGCCGGCGGAAAGTGACGCCAATGCTGCGGGGTTCCATGGCTGGTTTATTGACCTTGACGCTTCCGGCAGCTACACATATACTGAAGGAGATACAAATGTTGCAAGAGATTATTTTGCCGAGAGGATGATCACCGATACAAAGGCGGCTACGTCTGGTCTTGTATTCTTTGCCACCTACAAGCCTTATAATGACGTATGCGGCTTTGGAGGAAAGACCTTCCTGTGGGCGACACGGTACAATACCGGCGGCTCTGCCGGAGCTTTATTAAAGGGTAAGGTAATAGTGCAGGTGTCAACAGGAAGCATTGAGCAGATAGACCTTTCTGAAGCATTCACAGAAGCGGATGGCAGAAAGACCGCCGCAATAGAGGGTGTGCCGCCAACGGCGCAGGGATTATCCATATTAACATCTCCTCCGCCTGTAAAGAGGGTCATTCACATCAGAGAGAAGTAATAAAAGATGCATGATTCATGATTCAGGTTTTATTAGATGAATATTGTTGAATATGTTATCCCATTGGGAGAAAATGTCAGGAAGAGACATTTTCATGAGGCGGAGAGAGGCAGAATTAAATCATTTGTGGTCCAGCTTGAGGCGTTTATTGAACAAGGCTGGAAACCGGTGATAAGATATGATTGTGTACATGGATTTCCACACATTGACTATTACGATAAGCGCGGGGAGAAGAAAAAGGAGAAGCTCAACATGACTCTCGAAGATGCGCTTGTATTAGCAGACGAAGATATTAAAGAAAACCGTACGAAGTATATAGAGCGTTTTATGAAAGGGGCAAAGCCATGAAGCTCGCGGAAAAAAAACACGCGATACTTGTTGCTGAATTCGATAGATATATTATTGAACATCCTGAATTCGCCAAAAAAATACCACGGAATGCTCAGATAGTTCTGCAGGTAGATGAAGACGACGAATACAATGCCTGGAGCCGAAGGATTGCGGAAAAACAAAGGGAGAAGGAGCAGAAAGTGGTCTATGTTCGTATAAAAGGGTTAAAACCTGCTTATTCACGACTCATGGAACCAGTGACGCTGGTTGCTTGAGTGGAGGAGGGTTGCCCTATGACTGATGCTCTTAACAGCGCCGGCTCCTGTGCACGTGAGAGAGAAATGAAGACTTGGCTGAAAGAGATACATGAGAGAATAAAAATCTCCCCTAACCCCTCTTTTTCAAAGAGGGGAAAAATTAGACCCCACTTTAGCAAAGGGGGGCGAGGGGGGATTTTCAGATGAAAAACAGGGGCTTTACCTTAATAGAACTGCTGGTAGTTGTTACTATAATAGCTGTGTTAGCTCTTGCCCTCGGCTTTTCGTTTCAAGGCTGGATAGGCGGATACAAGATAGAAAGCCAGACAAAGGACCTCTATGCGGACATGATGGCAGCAAGAATAAGCGCCATGCAGACAAATACGAGTCATTTTGTAGTGGTAACGTCCGACGCTGACCGTGGGCAATACAGCGTATTTGAGGATGCGAATGGAAACGGCGCATATGATGCGGGCACTGAGAATGTTATGCAAAAGTTCACAAATCCAAAGATACTGGATTATCCGTTATTATGTAACGGCGCAGAATGTGACGACGTAGTAACCTTTAATCCGAAGGGTATTGCGTCACCTAACGGAACTATTCATCTTGACAAGGGCGATAATAACCCTGATTATGATTGCATTGTTGTATTTTCAACGAGGATAAACATCGGAAAATGGGATGACGATGATGAAGAGTGCGATGCAAAATAATAAAGGATTAACATTAGTAGAGCTGCTGATAGCGCTGGTAATCACGCTTGTGCTCTTCCTTGCGCTTATGCAGACAGCCCTGCTCTCAATAAATACCAATACAATGAACTCATTAAGAGACGAGGCTGTAAGAATTGCAGAGATGAGAGCAAATGAAGCGCGGAATTCATCTTTTGATGATCTTGAATCAGATGCCGGAGACAATTGCCCGGATGTTTTCACTGTTCCTCCTTTATCAGACAATGGTGTTCTAATTGAACGGAATATCAGGAATATATCAAATTTTGATTTTTGCACTCATATGGAAGTTGCCGACATCGGTGACAATAAGCGGGTGGATATCACTGTTGGATGGCTGTGGAAAGCGGTGCCATATACACACAATATTTCAACAATAGTGAGGAGTCAATGAGTAAACGCGAAGCCGGTTTTTCATTGGTGGAGTTGCTAATAGCAATGTTAATGTTTGTTTTTGTTATTGCGGCTTCTTCCCAGATGTTTACAGCCATGCTTACTCAATTTAAACAGCAGAGCAAAATAGCGGAGACCAGTACAGAAGGGATAATCGGGCTTGAGATATTAAGGCAGGATGTTGAACATGCAGGTTATGGCCTTCCGTGGGCAATTCCGGCAGGAATAACGACTGATACGTATAACGAGGCAGAAGAGGCTGATCCTTGCGGTTCAGGTGGTTCAGCAGACCCATCAGATTATAATGATTCTACATTATTAAATCCTCCAAGAGCAGTGTTAAACGGAAATAATAACTGTACGAATAATTCTGACTATTTGGTTCTTAAAGCCACAAATATTGCGACAAATAATGCATCTTCAAAGTGGACTTATCTCAGGGCATTAAATATTATCAAAGAATGGGAACCTGATACTGAAAGGCTTGAAACAAGCGATAGGGTTATCGTTCTTAACCTTACAGCGACCCGCGCATTGGTCGCGGATGAAACGGGAGAGGGCTTCACCACAAGATATTTGGAAAATGGCGGCGACCCGGACAGTTTGGCAAACGCCAATTTTGCCCCTCCTGATAATACAATAACCAGAACGGTTTATGGTGTAACGCCTCCTGTAACAGGAGGCGTTGGTACGCCTTTGAGGATGCCCTTTAACAGGGCTGATTACTATGTGGATATACCCGATGATAACATGCCGTCGAGATGCGCGGATAATACGGGCGTTCTTTATAAATCAACTCTAAATCATGCTGATGGAGAACTTACTCCATTGCCTCTTCTTGACTGCGTGGCAGATATGCAGGTTGGTTATGGTATTGATACGGACCCAACGCCTGACGGCGTGGTGAATTGTTATGTAAATAACCTTGCAGATGTTTTAGCTGCCGTGGACGCGGAAAATATACGGAACAGGGTTAGAGACATCAGGGTATACATACTGGCGCATGAAGGGCAGATTGACAGGGATTTTACTTTTGATGCGCCTGTAGATACAAGTTCTATAAGGGTCGGCGAGCCTTTTAACGTTCTGCCCGGAGGAAACGCTTGCACAGCCCTCGGTGAGGACGATTTAGGAAAGATGTTTGACTTGGCAGACATCTCCACAACGGACTCGCCCTGGCAGAACTACAGATGGAAGCTTTATACAATAGTTACGAAGCCCTATAATTTGAGGTGAAAATAATGAGAATACAGAATGCTTCAGGCAACGGTTATCCTTTGTTTATCAAGGGCGGCAGGTCATTATCTAATGAAAGAGGAATAGCCCTTTTGATGGTTCTCGTCCTGACGGCGATCTCGCTTGCTGTAATGGCAGGCATGATATATATGATAACGCAGAGTACGATCATGTCAGGCGTTGAAAAAAGATATGCTACAGCCATTGAGGCTGGCAAAGCGGGATCTGAAGTAACATATGACTACATAGGGACAAGAGGATCCCCCGGAATATATACCTTTAGTCCGGGGATTACTGAAGCATGCAGAACTCTGAAACTAAATCAGAGCACAAGCAATTGGGCAATAGGAACGACTTGCCCGGCCAATTCTGATTCAGTGACTATAGATCCTCTTGACGATACAACTTATGATTGGTCATTCGAGCTCGGCACAGCCCCTCTTGATTACAGTGTTTTTGCAAAGATTGTTGATACAGTTGAAGGCAATTCCGCCGCTGATGAAGGCTTGATTAAAACAGGCGTTATACTTCCGAATTCGGGCGAAATACAGGTGCAAAGCATTCCATATATCTATTCAATTGAGGTTCACACAGAAAATTCAACTAACAGCGCTGAAGAGGCGAAACTCTCAGTACTCTATCAATACTGAACATGTATAAGTTTCTTTTGATTATAATGTCTCTTCTTCTTGCAGCCTGTTCAAATGAGAAGACTCCTGAAATTACCGGCCAAAGCCCCGCTGACATTGAAGGCGGCATCGCTACAAAAAGCTCAGAGCCTTATACGAAAGCAGATAGCAGTTCCTTTGCATTGGAAATTTCTCCGGTTGATGCCAACCGTAATTCCATATTAAAATTAATTTCCAAAGGTTTTGACCTGAAAGATGCAAAGGTTGAGTGGAAATTTAATGACAGGCCGATGTTTGGTTACGTAGCTTCGCAATTTAATTCTCAGGCAGTAAAGAAAGGCGATAAGTTTCAGGCAAGCGCATCAATAAATGACAATAAAGTATTATCCAATGTTGTAATAATAAAAAATACCCCGCCTAAAATAAGCAAGGTTAAACTACTTCCTGAAGTCTTCAAGTCAGGTGATACATTTAGCGTTGAGACGGCCGCAAATGATCCGGATGGCGATGAGGTGAAAATTTCATACAAATGGCTGAAGAACGGAGATCCTGCGGGAGACAGTATGCAGATTCAAAGCCCTCTCAAAAGAGGGGACAAGATTTCAATTACAATAATTCCCTTTGACGGTGAGGCCTATGGGAGCAAGGTTGTTCTTGAGAAAAAGATAGAAAATTTACCCCCGATGATTGTTGGGGATACGGAGTTTAATTTCGACGGGAAGATATATACGCACCGGGTCAGGGCTGATGATCCGGACGGAGACCCGCTCACATACTCGCTCAAATCCGCCGTGGAGAATGTCACTATTGACTCAGGGACAGGCATTGTAACATGGAATGTTCCCAGGGATTTCACCGGCAGTGTCCCTGTTATCGTCTCTGTCACAGACGGGCACGGAGGAGAATCAACACGGCAGCTTACTTTCGTGATTAATCCGCCGGCTAAAGAAAACGAGAAATGAGTGCTAATGATATGTCCCCTCCCTTGAGGGGAGGGGATTAAGGGGAGGATGAAAATTCTCGTTACCCCCCCAAAAAAATCATAACTCCCCTTTACCCCTCTTATCTTAAGAGGGGGAGGCAGAGCTTGGGGGCGTTATTTAAAGATTTTTTTAGAGTTGAAAAAAAGATTGCCTAAAACTTAAAATTCTGGCAGAATAACGGAGGGGATATGAATAAAAAAGGGTTTACACTTATAGAGCTTCTTATCACAATAGCAATAATAGGCATCCTCGCGGGAGTTGCTACAACCGCGTATGTTGGATCGATTAAAAAGGCGGCGCGTTCAGAGGCATATTCAAATCTTGAGAATTTAAGAATCCTTGAAGAGAGTTTTTATGCGGATAATGGTGATTATGCACCTTTGGCAGGCGGCACCCTTACAGGTACAGCAGCAATTGCAGGTGCATTGCCGGGATTTGTGCCAGGCCCTTCGACAAATTATGTATATTCTTTAATAAAAAACAATGTAATTACTGATAACTCAAAAAATAGAGTTGATGATCCTCCAACTTGGGCAGCTCAAGCAACCCCTCCTTGCTTTGTTGCCACTGCTGTAGCCATTGCTGGCACAAGAGTCGAGAATGATGAATTCGTAATAGACTGTAATAACAATAAAAACTTCTGAAGCAAAAATCATGTCTTATGCTATAATCCATTCATGGATAAAGTCCTCTTTCAGAAACTTGAACGCTTAAAAGAGGAATTATTCTATCTTAAGAGAAACAAGTCTGAATTACTCAAGAAACTCAAGACATCTATTGAGGCAAAAAAATGGGTGAGGGGGCGGTAAAAGCATGGGAACCACTTTAACAGTAAAAAATGATTTAGCTAAAAGGCTTGAGACTTTAGCAAAAACTACCCGCCAGTCAAAATTTTCTTTGGTATCTCAAGCTATTGAGGAATTTTTAACTCTTCAGGAATGGCATATTCATGCAATAAAAGAAGGGATTGCGTCAGCAGACAAGGGAGATTTTATTAGTCACGAGGAAGCGATTGCTGAACTGAAAAGATGGGGTAAGCGTGCATCTTAAGTGGACACGCCCACAGAGCATTAACTGCTTCAAATAGACTTCAATAATATTAAAAACTTTTAGGCAAACCCCACCGGTTGGTCATTCCCGTGAAAACGGGAATCCAGAATTCTCACAAATATGATCATAAATCATTCCATGCAGGATTACGTTCTTCGATTAGTTCCAATTTCCACTTCCGTTCCCACTTCTTTATTTGTTTCTCTCTCGTTATAGCAGACTCAGCAGTTTGATGTAACTCGTACCATACCAGATTACAGACATCATATGCTTTTGTAAAACCATCTGATATTTTATTCTTATGCTCGTAAACACGTTTAATAAGGTTTGACGTAAAACCTGTATAAAGAGTGCCGTTACGTTTACTGCAAAGGATGTAGACGTAATATTGTTTCATATTTTCTCTGGATTCCCGTTTTCACGGGAATGACGGCAAGGGCGATTCCCGGACAAGCTGGAATGATAACATGAAAAAGAGTGCACCTCCTGAGGGCGATAGCAAAAAGCTAACCCCTAATGTTTAAAACAGGGTGATAGTGTTAATATCCCCTAAAATTTAAGAGGAGGTGCACATATGAAGTATATCGGAATTGATT
>JACRPZ010000070.1 GCA_016222905.1 Nitrospirota bacterium | reverse complement strand
GCAAGAGTTATACAGATTGAACGCTCAAAAACGATCTCCAAAGAAGAAAAAGGCTGCCTGATGAACTATACCTTTTGTATAGATTTTTACATGAGGCAACGTATATCATTTTGTATCGATTCTTATGTGAGGCAACAGGGACCTAACTCAGGACATCCCTTTAAGGCTCGCTAAAAACACTGCTGATTTCTGACTACTTTAATATCTTAAGAATAGATTTAAGCTTCCTCTTAACGTCCTGAAGAGTCTCTATTGAAACGCTATTTTTTGTTAAGGAACGCTCTGAAAATTGCTTTCTGACACCTGCGATAGTATATTTTTCTTTGTACAGAAGGTTCTTGATCTGGATAATAAGCTCCAGGTCTTTTCTTGCATATACTCTCTGCCCGGCTTTATTCTTTCTCGGTTTTAAAAAAGGGAATTCCGATTCCCAGTACCTTAAGACATAAGTCTCAATATCCGCAATTTCGCTGACTTCGCCGATCTTATAAAAGAGTTTATCAGGTATCGTTTTGGTTCCAAGCGAAGATTCTATATTCATTATGCTTTAAGAATGCTCTACATTCACCTGCTCAAAGAGACTTACCAAGGAGTTCATTAATATCGAGAAATCCCTCCTGACCTCCCTTTGCCAAAGTGAGGCATCGTTCCCCTCTTTGGCAAAGAGGGGTGAGGGGAGATTTTTTTTAAAATGGTTTTATTAAACTTTTTCAACCAAAGCCTTAAAATGGAGACTCGGTTTAAATGTAACAACCTTTCTCGGCTCAATCTCTAACTCAGTCCCTGTTTTCGGGTTTCTTCCCTTCCGGGCGCTCTTTTTCCTGACGAGAAATGTTCCAAATCCGGTTATCTTGATAGATTCTCCATCAGCGAGAATGCTCTTTATAGATTCAAAAAGCATCTCAACAATCCCTAACGCCTCTTTTCTGGAAAGACCTATCTTTTCATAGATCCTGTCTGAAAGCTCTGCTTTTGTCATAGCCCCTCCTGCTTGTTTTTCTTAAATTATAAAAGGAGATACATAAGTTGTCAAGATAAATTAGTTTAAAAATAAAATGATACTTACTAATCTCTGGATATGAAAATGGTTTCTTTTAATAAGCGGCTTCCGTGCACAACGGCTACTATCTTTACTTCATCAATACTTGAATCATACCGATAAATTACCCGATAATTATCAACAATTACTTCTCTGTGAGGAAGTTGTGGAAATTCAGGAAGATGACGTCCCGATTCAGGAAACACGCATAATCGCTCTAAAGAAGCGGAAATGCTTTCTACTTGATATCTTGCATATAGCGGAGAGTCGCGGGCAATATAGTCATAAATATTTTCCACATCCAAGAGAGATTTCTCACTCCATATCAGTTCTGCCATTTCTTTGATAATCTCTCCATGGCATCTTTATGTGAAAGTGTTCTACCTTCCTGAATATCTCTTTCGCCTGCCTCTATTTTTTGAATAAGATAAAGGCGATACATAACTTCCTCAATATCAATATTTTCAGGAAGTTCTTTAAAAAGGGTTTCTAATTTTGATTTTGAAATGTTCATTTCTTTCACCTCCTGCCGTTATTCTAACATTTTCGATCCATAACCCACCTTATTACGCTCATTATTTCAGCGTCTGTCCGCAGTCTGCGCAGAATGAGGCATCTGGAAAACTCTTGAAAAAAATAATGTGGTCATGTGTGGCGAATAATGGTAACCGAAGATATGAAAGCGCAGAAAAACGTCTTTTGCGCTATGGATTATTATTGGCTCTTGACAGGGTGGCACTAACCTGACACAGAAATCGGGTATGTGTCCCCATATTTCTATGTGTCCCCATATTTCTCCCATTTTAACAAAAAGCTGAATTATCCTTGATTGTTTGTCCATTTTTCTAACGAAAACAGTTGATTAATTTCATTAGCGCGAATATAATCTTACAAAAGATAGAATAAGCATAAAAATAATTGTTGTACGAAAATATACTTTATAAAACTATCGTATGCAATTCAGTCTTTGAGATGAGGTGAGCAATGTTATGCACCATCTTAGAAATGTTTTATAAAATAATGCATTTCATTCTATATAAATCAGGTTGGGTGTTAAACATTGTCAATAATTAGATCAGCAATTTTTATCAGTTACAGTCATAAGGATAAAGTCTGGTTAGAACGCTTAAAGATACATCTTAAACCTCTCGAACGTGACTTTCAGATTGAAGTTTGGGAGGATACAAGGATCCAACCTGGGGCGCGCTGGAAAAAAGAAATTATGAGCATGTTGCAACGTACTAAAGTAGCTATTCTAATGATAAGTCCCGATTTTTTGGCATCAGATTTCATCGCTGCTGTTGAGCTTCCTTTTTTACTAAAAGCCGCCGAGAATGATGGCGCACTTGTTTTACCTATTCTTTTGAGCTGGTCCTTATTTATGAATTACGAAGAGTTAAGTCAATTTCAAGCTGTTAATTCAACCCCGCTAGTTATGCAACAAATAGGCGAACAGGATGCAGTCTTTGTGCGCGTAGCTGAAACGATATTGTCAAGTGGCATTCCGAAAAGAAAAGCTGCTAATCTGATAACTCCGGACGATCAAAATGTATCACAAGGGAGCAATACGAGTTTTCTTATTTCAGATATTCTTGATAGCACTTTAAAGGAGCACAACATTGACTCAACCGATTTTATGACCTATGTTAAACAAGAATTCAATAGTCATATAATTTTGTATCACATGGATTATGAATCTCTACTCGTTCCACTAAAAAATGGGTTTTACTGTGTAGTTTCAAAACTCGGCAACACTGTAACTATTGAACACGCAAGTAATGAAATCCCACACAAGAGTATTCATGAAGCATTAGTAAAGTTGAACAGTGCATATTTTGCTGCTTATAGTTTGCCATTTCGCCGTGACCATACACTCTTGCTTCGCGATAGTGAATATAAAAAGTCATATAATGCGATTAACAACTTATTCCTATTACTTCATGAGTATTATATGTCATTCATTGCAAGTGGCCGTCGTGCAGATGAACACGTTAGAAATATGCACATCTTAAAAGGCATTTGTGCGTATAACATGTTAAAAGCGGACCATCTTTATCATAGAGAAGCGATGGAAAGTAACATTGGTGAGGTTGCTATTTCATTCGATTTAGTTATATCGAGTATTCATAAGGTGCTTCTGGATCATCCTAAGAACAGTTCAAAAAATTGTTGAATGAATATTAACAATACAGCGTACAACGTTAGGCTTTATTCCTTTCGTTAATCATTAATATTTCAGTCCCTTCTGATTATCGAGTTGTAGGTGTACTAAACAACCTAAAGTTCTACTGAATGATGTTATTTTCAAAATCGGAGTGACAGATCTGGAAGACGCGCTGGACTTAGTATTTTCTGTCCTTTTTGATATATTCTGCTACATTTTAATTCATTTGAAAGTTATTATTGATATAGAACAGAAAGTGAGTATAAAATGGTATGTGAGGAGATAGGTGCATATTGCATTGAGCTCAATTGACTCAGTGTGCTAATATGTTCAAAATAAGAACCGAAACTTTGTATTTAATTAAAGAAGGTTAAAAATTATGGTAGAAATATTTGCATCAAGTATAAATATAACAAAGGCGATGGTTGTCAAAGATCTATCTCTCCCCCTTTCTGATAAGGAAAGGAAACATTTGATAATCACAGGGAGAAATGGCTCTGGTAAAACTAGCTTACTATTAGAGTTGAATAAATATTTGACTAATATATATAACGGAAAAATTGAAAATCGTCGAGCGCAGCTTTCTGCACTTGATTCCAAAAAGCAACTTCTGAATACATTCTCAACTAGTTCGGACGACATTAATTATGGTAAGAATTCAAGACAAATTGCAGACGTTAAAAGCCAAATAAATAATATCAATAACTATCTCAGCAGCTTCGGAAATGCATGCATAACTTTTGCAAATGAGCATCTTTTATGGGAAAAGGCAAGGGATGGGACTTTTATAATCGCATTTTTTGAGGCTAAGAGACACGCGCAAATAGATATCCCATCTGGTATCTCGAAGATAAGATTGCAACACCGATATGATTTTAAAGAGAAAGCAAATAAACATTTTATTCAGTATCTAGTTAATTTGAAGGCAAACAGATCATTTGCACGAGATGATGATTTAGTCGATGAGGTTACAAGTATAGATAAATGGTTTAAAAGTTTTCAAGAACGTCTGAGAGAGATTTTTGAATCACCTACTTTAGAATTAAAATTCGATAGGAAAAATTATAATTTTCAAATTATAGAGGAAGATAAAGAACCTTATGAGTTTGATAAATTATCAGATGGTTATTCGGCAATAATAAGTATTGTCACAGAATTACTTCTGAGAATGGAAGCGCACCAAGCAAGAAATTATGACATGGAAGGATTGGTATTAATAGATGAAATTGAAACACACTTGCACGTGGAGTTGCAGAAAAAAATATTACCTTTTCTAACTAATTTTTTCCCAAGAATACAATTTATAGTGACAACACATTCTCCGTTTGTTTTATCTTCATTGGCAAACTCTGTAGTTTGTGATCTGGAAAGTAATATTGTCACATCTGATCTATCTGGATACTCTTATGATGCGCTATTAGAGAGTTATTTTTACTCAGATAAATATTCTTCTTTAATAAAAGCCAAAATTGTTGAATATGAAAAATTATCATTAGCAGACCAATTAGATGCAGAAGAGAAACAGAGGTTGAAGGAGTTAGAAAAATATTTTTTACATATTCCTAAATATTTAAGCAATGAGCTTTTGGTTAAATTACAAGAAATAACTCTGAAATCCCTTACAGCAAAGAGGTCATAAATAATATGTTATTTTTTAAAAAAAGTCAGCAGCTCCTGCTTGCTTAGAAATCGAGAGCAAGAAAGCAAATGGCGATTATAAATGTGGTGATGTTTTAACACGTCTAAAGAATGATTTTAAAAACAAATGTTACATATGTGAATCTAAAGAACCTAAAAGCATAAATGTTGAACATTTTGTCCCGCACAAGGATGACAATACCCTTAAATTTAGCTGGAATAATTTATTCTGGGCATGCTCACATTGCAATAACATTAAATTAGGAAATTATGACAATATCCTTAACTGCACAGATGCAGATGATAAAGTTGAAGAAAAATTGAAATATATTTTTATGCCATTTCCATTTGAAAAGGTGGAAGTAGAATTATTAGATGACAGTGATAAATCAAAATATACACAAGAACTTTTACTTAAAGTTTACAACGGAACAACCAAGTTGAAAATGATAGAATCATCTAATTTGCGCAACAGATTATTAGAAGAAATAAAATCATTTCAAGAGAATCTTATTGATTATTTTCAAGAAACAAATGATGCCAAGGACAAAGAATATATTTTAATGAAGATAAAAGGTCATTTGAATAGAGCTTCTAATTTCACTTCTTTTAAACGTTGTATTATCAGGCGGAATGAGACTTTATTAAACGAGTTTAAACAATATTTAACTTAAAGTGCATAACAAGCACGTCTGCCCGACTCCAAAAAAAAAACGGAGCGGCTGTTCTTTTACGTTACAACCCTCAAAATTCATAACAGGAATCAGAAAGAACTAAATCATAGCTTTCGCTGAGAATTAAAATATGGCGACACATCCCTCATTTTCTTGACCGCCTTCTTTTTCGGTTTTCCGGGAGATTTTAATGTAAATCTCCTCTGAAGTTTCTTTGCTTTTTACACAGTTATGTATAACTCTAAAAAACCTTCCACGGCTGGGGAAGAAAGTGCTTCTCATACATCATTAACGCATATCTGTCAGTCATCCCTGCTATAAAATCACAGACCATTCTTCCCTTATTCTCTTTTGCAATAATATCTTTTGGAAATTCTCTGAAGACCTCTTCAGTATGCTCCATATAATAATTATAGAGGTCCAGCAGGACCTTCCTCGCCTTTTTAAACTCCCCCTTGGTCACTTCGCCCTCATAGATATTCTTATAGAGAAAGTCTCTCAGGGCATATGTAATATTCAGGATGTCATCGCTCATTTTTATATCCTGCAACTCTGACGAAAGCGAGGTGTATATCACATCCTTGACCATCGCATCAATTCTTTTTGCCGGAGTATCTCCTATGCTGAAAAATTCAGAAGGCATGTCAGAACGCTTCAGAACACCGGCGCGCATTGCATCATCAAGATCATGGTTAACATATGCTATAACATCAGAGACCCTGACTATCTGACCTTCCAGAGATTCATCACTGCGCCGCTTTGATAATATCTTCCCCTGCCCTTTGGAATGTTTCAATATGCCGTCCTTCACCTCAAATGTCAGATTCAGCCCGCGCCCTTTTCTTTCAAGCAGCTCAACTACCCTCAAACTCTGTTTATAGTGCGCGAATCCGCCCGGATAAATTTCGCGCAATATATCTTCTCCCGCGTGACCGAAAGGGGTGTGTCCCAGATCGTGTCCGAGAGCGATCGCCTCTGTAAGGTCTTCATTGAGCCTGAGAGCGCGCGCAATGGTCCTGGCGATCTGCGAGACCTCAAGCGTATGCGTCAGACGCGTCCTGTAATGATCGCCTTTCGGCGCCAGAAAGACCTGTGTCTTATGCTTTAACCTTCTGAATGACTTTGAATGGATGATCCTGTCCCTGTCACGCTGAAAGCATGTCCTTATTTCGCCTTCCTTCTCCTTCCTCTCTCTGCCTCTGCTTGCGGAACTCAGACACGCATTCGGATGAAGTATCTGTTTTTCTATCGCCTCTGTCTGTTCACGTATTGTCATAAATTCTCGAAATGATGCAGATGTTGCGAAAAAATTCTTTTTCGATACCTCTTTCGTCATTAAATGGGAATAATTAAAACATCATTGTGTATATTTTTAAAACGTTCTAATGCTCACTTTTGATAATTTCATCGAGTTAAAGAAATTCTTGAGTAATGTCTGCATCATTGATCTATTTCACCCCAATAATCAGCACTGAATCATCAATCGCCTTCTCTGAAATATTTTTCATGCCCAGCTTCGACAGCCAGCCTTTCATCTCATCAGGTGAATAGCATCTTCCCCCGTCTGTATTGACGAGCATGTTCACTGCGAATAGTGCGCTATTCGAAGGCTGCGTCAGGTCTTTTGATATACGGAACTCCTGAATTACAATTCTGCCGTTTGCATTTAATGCGCTTTTGCATTTCTTGAGAAGATGAATATTTTCTTTATCTGAAACTGAATGCAATATCTGGCTGGCAAATATAAGGTCGTAACCGTTTCCAATATTGTCATTGATAAAATCCCCCTGAATGAAATGAATATTATTTTTAAATCCCCCCTCACCCCCCTTTTTCAAAGTGGGGAACACACCCCTGACCCCTCTTGATAGAGGGGAACTCTCCCCCTTTGGCAAAGGGGGATTAAGGGGGATTTTACCAACAACCTTCTTTGCAATTGCAACGGTCTCGGGCCTGTCAAAGAGCGTCACCTGAACTCCTTTATTAGCCATAGCGATTGAATAAGTGCCGGGACCTCCTCCGAGGTCAAGAGCCGTCCTGACACCTTTTAATCCTATCGCCTTGAGAACTTTATCAACTTTAAGAGACGCCAAATCGTGCATTCCGAGAATAAACGCCTCATGGTCATGCGCTTTGCGATAAGGCTTGCCGGTTTTCATGACCTCATCAAGTCCTGACCAGTTCTGCCACAAGTTATCCGCATGTCTTATAATGTTGCCCTGATAATGCGAACTGCCAGATACGAGGAACGTAGTAGTACGAGTTGTGTTCTGATACCTGTTATTCTGTTTTTTAAGCAGTCCAAGACCTGTTAAAGCATCAAGCAATATTGTTGTTGCCCTTAAATCCGTCTTGAGTTTTTTTGAGACGCTGCCTGCTGATTGAGGTTTTTTTAGATAATCAAATATCCTGTAGTTGTTCGCCGTGAGGAGCACCCTCGCCTGCCTGAAGCTGCCCCATATCTTTCTTATCTCAATTGACTCTTCAAGAATGTCCGGCATAGTTTAAATCCCCCTTAATCCCCTTTTTTCAAAGTGGGAATTCTTATTAAGTCCCCTCTATCAAGAGGGGATATAGGGGTGTGTTCCCCTCTTTTTACAGCCCCATCTTTTTCAATGCTTCATCGCCTGCATTCGCTGTTTTCGGGGCCTCTTCAGGAAGATAAAGCATGACCCCTCCCTTGACAGGCCTGATTACAATCTTCCCTTCTGTAGCAAGTTGGTTGGTTACCTTTATCGGGTCTTCGCCGTCAAAATATTTCTTAAAAGCCGTGTTGAATCCTGAATAGACAGTGTGTATGCCCTTGTACCCCTCTTTTCTCAGACTTACAATCGCCTTCTTGATAAACTCCTCATGATTCAATTTTTCCGCCATAGCGCCCTCCTTTTTTAAGGTTAAAGGTTGTTTAATTGTTTCCATCATTTTCGGCTTCATCAGTATCTAATATTTCGCCAGGTAAATTCAGTAAAGATTCCTGCGCGGGCAATTCCTGCACATCCTTAAGCTTACGCTGTATCTGCCGCGTCCTTACGCCAACCAGTTTGTCTATTTCATCGTCTGCTTCCTTTATCTTTTTCTGGGCCTTTTTCAAAACATTACCGAATTCTTCAAATTCTGTTTTAACCGCCCCTAAAATATTCCATACCTCACTTGAGCGTTTTTCAATAACCAGGGTTCTGAATCCCATTTGAAGGCTATTTAAAAATGCGGACAATGTTGTTGGTCCCGCGATCATTATTTTATAGTCTCTTTGCAGGATCTCAAGTAACGCAGGTCTTCTGACCACTTCCGCATAAAGCCCTTCGACGGGCAAAAACAATATCCCAAAGTCAGTTGTATTTGGAGGGTCAATGTATTTATCGCGTATGTCTTTAGCGCATTTCTTTATATTAGCCTCAAGAAGCTTTGCGGCCTCCTCAATTGCAACAGGCTCTCCGTGTTCATAGGCATTATGCAATGCATGATAATTTTCAATGGGAAATTTTGAATCCAGAGGCAGATAAACGACTTCACCGGAATCGTCTTTTCCCGGAAGCTTGATCGCAAATTCTACGTTATCCCTGCTTCCTTTTTTGGTGGCAACATTTTTTGAATATTGCTCCGGGGTAAGTATCTGCTCAAGAATATTGCCAAGCTGAATTTCGCCTAATATCCCTCTGGTTTTTACGTTAGATAATACCTTTTTTAAATCGCCGACTCCAACAGCCAGATTCTGCATTTCCCCCAAACCCTTATGGACCAGTTCCAGTCTTTCACTGACTATCTTGAAGGATTGACTGAGTCTATCTTCGAGCGTTTTGTGAAGCTTCTCGTCAACCGTGGCCCTCATTTTTTCGAGCTTCTCATTCGTGTCATCCTGTATCAGCTTCAGCTTTGCTTCTATGGTCTCTCTCATCTTCTCCAGCTTCAGCTCGGTGGTCTGAATCAATTCCGTCTGTTTATTTACGAGACTATCAAATTTCTGTTTTTGAAGTTCGTTAAATTCTCCGACGCTTGCAGTAAATTTCTCCTCAAATGACTTTAACGATCTTCCCAATTCGTCCCTGTTATCTTTTGCATTGGTGTTGATCTGTTCCTGTGAAAATCTTAACTTTTCTTCAACCGTCTGAGTCATTTTGCCGAGTTTATCTTCGTTTGAAGCGATTAAGTTCGTCATATTATTAATTATTTCTACCCGCAAGTCTTTTGAGCTGCCAGTGGTCTCTTCCCTGTTTTTTGCTATCTCTTCTTTTAATGCCCTTTCCGTCCTCTCCTGATTCTTCTCAAAAGACAACAATTGAGCTTCTATTTGCAGCAATTTTGTATTCGGATTCCGCGTCAACAAAACAATCAACAAGACAATCGCAATTGCAGCCAATACAGCTATGATTAACAACAATGTCGTCACTTAATTACCCCCGGCGTTCTCTTCCGCCTCTCCTTTGCCAATGCTACATTATACCCCTTTTTAAGGTGGTTATCTATAATTAATTTGGGCTCCGGAATTGCATCAAAGAACCTTTTGACCTCCTCAACAGTATGCACGATATCCATTTTGGGAAGAGAGGAGGTGATTGATTTGCCGTACGAACTTTTGACAAGCCGTCCGTCAAGAATAGCCACCACGCCGCGCTCGTCAGAGCTCCGTATGAGACGTCCGAAGCCCTGCCTCAATTGAAGTATTGCTGACGGAAGCGCAAGATCATAAAACCATCTGTCACCGAGTCTTCTGCATCTCTCGTCATATACAGGGTCGCCGGGCGAACCGAACGGCATCTTAACGATAACCACAAGGCTCAGATCATCTCCCTTGATATCAATTCCCTGCCAAAACGTAGCGGTTGCAAGGAGCACAGAATTTGGAGTCTCTTTAAACCAGTCAATCAATCTTGAAGGCGGCATCTCGCCCTGTGATTTATATGGATGCTCTATTGTTATATTCTCAGATACAAAACGCAGATGGCTGTATGAAGTAAAGAGCACAAGCGCCCTGCCCTTTGATGCTGAGATAAGCTCTTCTATGACCTTGAGGCTCTGCTGCTGAAAGATCTCATTGCTGCCTTTGACCGGAGAAGGAAGCTTTTTTTCAAGATAAAGCAAGGCCTGCTTTTTATAGTCAAACGGCGAGCCGATCACCATCTCTTTGCAATCTGTTATTCCAAGTCGCTCTTTTATATAATTGAAATCACCAGCCGTTGTAAGGGTAGCGGATGTCATGATCACACTTTCGTAACCATTCAGCATAGCAGAGAACGGTTTCTGCGACTCAACAAGATTGCTCTTCAGCTCCAGCCCCTTCTTATTTACCGACATGTAATAGACCTTGCTTTTATCTTCCCTTGATATGAAATCATCAATAATATTTTCAAGTGACTTCACATAGATCATCGTCGTCTCAGCCCTGTCCCTCAACTCCTCGCTCTCTGCGGAATCCTTGTACAGGTTTAACCTGTAAAGCACTTTATCAGGTGCAAGCAGTTCCTTAACTCTTTTTAATCCTTCAATAGCGGTCTCAGGGATAGGAGATGCCGTATTAGCGGAAAAATCCTGCATCCTGAAGAAAGAATCAACAGGATCAAAAAGCTGATCAACAGCTATTTTCAATCCCTTGAGACGATAGAGAAGCCAGACAACCTGGGAATGGCTGAGGACGCTGCCGAAGACGTGCGAAATAACATTCTCTGTCTGATGCGCTTCATCAATGATCAACTGCTTGTGAAAAGGCAGGATATTAAATTCCGACAGAAGGTCGTACATGAGGAGGTGATGGTTTACTACGATAATATCTTTTTTGTATAGGCTTTTGAAGTGACTGTAATAAAAGCATTCGCTGTAAAACGGACACTGCGTAACGCCGCAGTCATTTGAATCGCCGCAGACCCTAGGCCAGAAATCAGGGATAAAGTCGAGTTCATCCTTGTCGCCTGTTTCAGTCTCAAACGCCCACTCCCGGAACTTCATGTATGATTCAGTCAGCTCGGAGAACTCCCTCTCGCGTTTCAGGCATAGATAATTGTTCTTGCCTTTCAGCATGGCAAAGGAGAACTTTTGCGGCAAGACCCTTTGAAGAAAGAAAAGGTCTTTATTTATCAGCTGATCCTGAAGGGCTATTGAGGCTGTTGAGACTATCGTCTTTTCATTAGATATTATCGCCGGGATAAGATAGGCAAAGGACTTTCCAACTCCTGTGCCTGCCTCAACAAGAAGCCTCTCATTATTTTGAAGAGATGAAAAGACCGCCTCTGCCATCTCCATCTGCTGAGTACGGTCTTCATAGTCAGGAAACTTCTGCTTCAGGATTTTAAAGGCGGATGTTAATGAGTCCAAAAAATCATCCTCTTTTCGTTTTATTATTTATGATATCGCATGCCTTTTTCATATGTCAGATTCCAAAGCCTTAAGCACCTCAGGAAGAATGATATCAAGAAATTCCGAGGGGTTCAGGATTTTAAATGAATATTTTCCTGTTAAATGGATAAAGTCTTTTTTGTCCCCTGTTACGAGGAAATCAACATTGCCATTGATGGCTGAAGCAAGAACAGGGATGTCCTTTTGGGAAGTGGTCCCGCTTAGTTTTGCAATATCTCTTGACGATGGAAGCGGGATGATTTCAAGGTTCATCAAGGGAAGATATTTAAGATAAACCGGAAGCGCATCAGGCATCTTTTTTCTTATGTTCCGTTCAATTTCAATGATATTATATTCCCCTGTTACCCCGGCAAGCTGAGGAAGCCCGAGCGATAAAAGGTCGAGAATGACGCGGGGTGCCCCTCTATCAGAGAACAAACCCGATATGATGATGTTTGAATCAAGGAAGATCTTAACGCTTTTTTTTGCCATAGGTTTCTTTGTAAAGCAGCTCTCTCTCTTCTCCAATCCCCTTGAGCAGTTCTTTTTCTGAAAGTCCCGAGTCTTTCATTATCTTTCTGATCTGCCTTCTCGCCTCATCAAGCTCAAGTCTTTTCGGGGTGATGATAACAGAGTCACCCACAGGTATGATAGAGACCACCTGTCCTTCTTCAAGATGGCTTGATTCTCTTATTTTCTTGGGGATGGTCAACTGGCCTCGGGTTTTTATTTCTGCAATGGCTGTTTTCATGGTATCCATTTTAAACCTCCTTATTGTCTTCTTTTCTGAATTTAGAATATCAGAATTCAGAAAAATCGACAAGTTCACTGGAGATGGGCAGAGATGTGCTGGAAGATTACAACATGACTACCATTACAAATTTCGTATTAGTCAGTTGAAAAGTATAATGATAGCTATTAAATAGCCTTCAATAGTTATTGACGGGCTCACAATTTTGTGCTAATGTTTTCTAACTACATAATAACTTGTTTAAAATAGATGAAACATGTCACTATCGACTCTGATAATCACATATTTAATCAATTTGCTGTTTTGGCTGTGGGTTGTCCGATGGGGCGGGGCCGAATGGCTTGAAGGGACTTTTACATCAGGCTTTTTGGTTCATATGTTTGCGCCACGATGGTCAGCAGACGGCATTAAATTATTTGGTTACGGAACAATTATTATTAGCACGATATTTTTTATTTTGGGTATCTTTCTCCCAGACTTTAGATTTTTTTTCTAAAAACTAAACAATATCTGCATTTTTCGGGTTAAAGTCAGACTATCCTCCCATCCTTCATCCTTATAATTCTTCCGCACAAAGAGGCAAGAGCGTCATTATGCGTTACGATGATGAAGGTTATGCCTTTTTTGTTGAGTTGAATAAGTAGCTTGAAGAGATTCTCTCCTGTCTCTGTATCAAGATTGCCGGTAGGTTCATCAGCCAGCACAACCTCAGGCTCAAGCATCAGGGCTCTGGCAACAGCAACACGCTGCTGTTCGCCTCCGGAGAGTTCTCCGGGTCTGTGAAGCACCCTGCCGGAAAGCCCGACCTCCTCAAGTATACCCTCTGCTTTTTTTAGCGATTCCTTGTGACCGGCTCCGGCTATGAGAGCGGGCATTATTGTATTTTCCAGAGCATTGAATTCGGGAAGGAGATGGTGAAACTGAAAGACAAAACCTATTCTCTTGTTCCTGAAATCAGCCAATTCATCATTCTTAAGTCTGAAGATATCCTTGCCTCTGTATAAAAGGTCCCCTGATGTCGGCCTGTCAAGCGTACCGAGTATATGAAGCAGAGTGCTCTTGCCCGCGCCTGAAGGGCCCATAACAGCGGTCATCTCGCCTTCCTGTATATCAAAGGTTATGTCTTTTAATACATGGAGGCTGCCCCTTGAAGACGTAAAGGATTTGTTAAGGCTGTTTGTCCTTAGTATTGGTTCCATCATCTTTTCCTTTATATTCTTTTGTAAGCGCTTCCTTTCCTTCAGACAGAGTCTCTTTTATATCTTTGTAGGTCTTCTTCACCTCTTCCTTCTTCCCTTTTAGATCATCAATCATCTCTCCGAACTGCACGATTGCGACTCCGACAGATTCTGTCTTATGACCGAGCCACCTGAACGGTTTTCCGCCTTTCCAAAAAGCCAGCACCGTAATTAAGATTACTGTAAATACTATTATGGTTATTGTTCTGAATATAATCTTAAACATAATCCCTCCGTAAAATATTATGAAAGTTTTAAGACCTAATACTTTGCCGGGCATAACCCTGGATTTCTTCATTCATACCTTAGCGGTTCAACAGGATCCAGCCTTGCGGCCTGCCATGACGGATAAATGGTTGCCATGAAACTGATGAAAATTGCCGCTGCCGGAACCACAATAAAATCAAACGGATTCATCCTTACCGGGAGGTAGCTGAGGTAATATATATCAGGAGGAAGAGTTATAAATTTATAGGTCTTCAGGATCTGGCTTAAGGCAAATCCGCCCATAACGCCGATGACCGTGCCGACAATGCCTATGATCAACCCATGGATCATAAATATTGACATTATGCCCCTGCCGGTTGCGCCCATAGCCCTCATAATGGCTATCTCCCTCGCTTTCTCCATTACTATCATTATCAGATTGCTGACTATATTAAATGACGCCACAAGGATTATCAGCGTAAGGATTATGAACATCACTATCTTCTCAAGCTTAAGAGCTGAGAACAGGTTCCTGTTCATCTGCATCCAGTCCCTTGCGTAATAAGGAGCGCCGAGCGAACCCTCTATCTCTTTCGCTATCTCTTCAGCTCTATATATGTCGGACGTCTTGACCTCAATGCCGGTGACATCATCCTGCATATTCAAAAACTTACCGGCTTCATGAATATTTATAAAAGCCAGGCTCGAATCATACTCGTACATGCCAGCCTCAAAGATACCGACAACCTTGAACTTCTTCATCTTGGGCAGCATACCGAGAGGGCCGACCTCGCCAACAGGTGAGATCATCTCAATTTCGTCATCTATAAATAATCCGAGATTTCTGGCAAGTTCTGACCCGATAATTATCCCTGGTGATTCGTCTTCTTTTCTGTTGAGGTTCTCAGCCTTGCCTTTCTTGAGATTCTTAAGGATGTCTGTTGTGCCGGTCTCAATATCAGGATTTATGCCCTTCATCACAATGCCGTGCGCCCTGTCGCCATGCCTAAGCATAACCTGTCCGTAAATAAAGGGAGAGGAGGCAACAACGCCTTTGATATTATTGATATTTGCTCTGGCCGCATCCGCGTCTTTTAGTCTGCCTCCATAATTCTGAACGATGATGTGCGCGTTGACTCCGAGGATCTTCTCCTGAAGGTCTTCATGAAACCCGCCCATGACAGAGAGAACGACTAACAATGTCATAACGCCAAGCGCAACTCCGCCGATAGAAATAACAGTATTGATCGAGATGCCGGAGTTCCGTTTTTTTGATTTAAAGTAACGAAGGGCTATGAAGAGTTGATAAGGTATTTTCACTGTTCCGGTTTAAGCTGAGGGAAGAGGATCACATCCCTTATTGATTGAGAGTTGGTAAGGATCATTAGTAGTCTGTCAATGCCTATGCCCTCTCCAGCAGCCGGAGGCATGCCGTATTCCAGCGCTCTGACAAAATCTTCGTCCATCTGGTTAGCCTCTTCATCGCCCATCCTGCGTTCTTCCACTTGTTCAAGGAATCTACCCTTCTGGTCTGCAGGATCATTAAGCTCTGAAAAGGCATTGGCAACTTCCCTGCCCGCCATGAAGAGTTCAAACCTCTCAACAAGCTCAGGGCTCTCCTTCTTCCTTTTTGCAAGGGGCGAGAGTTCAACCGGATAGTCTGTGATGAAGACAGGCTGTATAAGCTTCGGCTCCACCTTCTCCTTGAATATCTCATCGAGAATTTTCCCGAGTGAAGCTTTCTTGGCAATATCAATATTGTTTTTTAGAGCGTACTCTTTTGCCGCATCAATGCTCTTAAAGACATCCGGGCTGACCCCTTCCTTCTCCATTGCTTTCTGGATGCTCAGCCTCGGCCATGGCGGCGTAAAATCTATCACACTTTCCGGATCATCTCCATAAGGTACGCGGAGTGTTCCGGACGTCTCCATGCAGAGATGGGTAACAAGCTTTTCGGTGAAGTCCATCAGATAATTATAGTCCGCGTAAGAGATGTAAAATTCCAGCATTGTAAACTCAGGGTTATGTTTTGTGGATATGCCTTCATTCCTGAAGTTCTTGTTTATTTCATAAACCTTCTCATATCCGCCGACCAGCAGTCTTTTAAGGTATAGCTCCGGCGCTATCCTGAGATACAGATCAATTCCAAGCGCATTATGATGCGTCTTGAAAGGACGGGCTGCCGCGCCTCCGGGTATCTGATGCATCATCGGCGTCTCAACCTCCAGAAACCCCTCTGCATCAAAAAAGTTTCTGATAGCTCTTACCAGCCTGCTCCTCTTTACAAATAGCTCTCTCACCTGCGGATTAACTATAAGGTCAAGATATCTTTGCCTGTAGCGAATTTCAGTGTCCTTAAGCCCATGCCACTTTTCAGGCAGAGGCCTCAGTGATTTACAGAGGAACCTGAATTTCTTGACCTCAATGGTAAGCTCATCTGTCCTTGTCCTGAAGAGCGGCCCGCTCAAGCCAACTATGTCGCCGATATCAAGGTTCTTCAGTATGCTGAAATCACCGCCGATAATATCCTTCTTTAAATAGACCTGTATTTTGCCTGTCGCATCCTGAATATGAGCAAAAGCAGCTTTGCCAAAATCCCTGAAGGCGACAATGCGCCCAGCTATGGTGCACTCTTCGCCCTTTGCCTCCAGTTCATCCTTAGGCATGCCGCCAAAATTCCTGATGATATCAGCAGCCTTGTGCTTAACATCAAATGAACCACCGTAAGGATCAATGCCGGCATCCTGAAGGTTCTTGAGTTTTTTTATTCTTTCCTGAATCAGTTCGTTAATCTCTTCCACAATTCACCTTTTAAAAAAAGAAAATAGGACTTAGTAATAAGTGCATTAGAAAGATAACACATCAAAAAATCTCCCCACACCCCTCTTTGTCAAAGAGGGGCAGTTTTCCTCACTTTAGCAAAGGGAGGATAGGAGGGATTTTATAGTTTAATGTCTTCATACTGCTGAAATTCTGTTTCTTGCTTATGTTCTTCTTTACTTCTCAGTTCTTATCTCTTATTTTTTAGTTATTTTATTCAAGAATACCCGCAAGTATCTTCGTCTTCTCCTCGATCATCCGGTCAAAGCTCTCCTGCTTCTGCTTCATCTTGAATAGCTCATCAGCTATTCCAAAGGCAGTCATAATCGCGGCCTTTGTGTGAGTTACGTTTGGAGCAACAACATATATCTCTTTTAGCCTCTCATCAACGTATTTGGCCAGGGCTTTGATATAAGCCTCATCCTCTTCAGTTCTGATTGAATAATTCTGTCCGAGTATCTCGATCTCTACAGAACGCATTGACATAGCCTCTTCAGCAGATTGTCTGATAATGAAATCAGAGCTCCACCGTCTCCAAATCTTTAATCAACTCTTCAACCTGGGCCTTTATAGCCTCACGCTCGGTCTTGAGTTGATCTATATTTTCTTTCAGTTGATCTGCATCTTTTAATTCTTTTTTCAGCGTCTCTATTTGCTGGTCCTTCTCATCCAGTTTCGCCTGAAATTGATTAATCTTTCCGTTCAGCGACCTGTTCTCTTCAGTTAAAACCTTAATCTTTTCAATAACTTTCGTTATCTTCTCTTCGAGCATTTGAATATTATCCACCGAGTGCTCCTCCTTCAGAAAATTAAATTTATCCTGTTTCATCAGCATGTAACTTATCAAAAACAAAGAAAAAAGTAAAGTCGAAATTCTGATGTGGTGTAACAATGCAGTTAAAGGATTCCCGACAAGCCAGAATGACAGACAATGGTAAAAATGACGACTTTATAAACAGACTCTATTTAATGGGTGACCCTCTTGCTTGCGAAAGTTTTTACTGAGAACCTTTTGTGCTGAGTTATCGGATATTCCTTGCAAGCAATTCTTTCTTTGAACCGGCAAAAGCTGCTTCCTCAATATCCAATCTTTCCCGAATAACGCGTTTAAGCCAGTTGGCCAAACTTTTTTCTCTATGCAGGCGTGCAAAGAATGCCGCTTGATCCGCCAAATCAGACGGAAGCATTACCGTCTTTGACTTAGCCTTACGCACGCTCATCGGTTTCTCCCATGCAGAGTCATTATCTGCCCGTGCGATTACAAAACGATCAGTTTCTTCCTGAGTCATAACTTTTCTTTTTGTTTTCATATTTCCCATCCTGTTATTATCCGGATAACAGAACCCGGTTTAAGTTGAAAAATTATTTTAAGTTTTCTCCCCCCAATTGTCCTTCCATGAAGTTGATAACGGTCTTTGAATGCTTTATTCCTCCGAACTTCAAAATCCGAAAAAAAACATTCAACGGCTTCTTCAAAGGTAATTCTATGAGCGGCGAGTTTATCGTTTTCGAAATCATATTCAAAGTCTACCGGATTAAAGCGATTCCAATCTACCATTGAATATTATACTTCACTTATTAGCATTTCCTCATGCTTATTATTTTAGCACGTTATTCGTGTCCGTGTTACCATGACTCGGTGAATAATTGGTTGGAAACGTTTTAACCCAGAGGATAATCTGTCAGAGACTTTTTTAGGAATAGCCATTGAGTTCTCCTTTTTTATTTATTAATTTAACAGTTATCGTTATTTCTGCTTCCGCAGTTGCTATAAATATGCAGCGAAGCATTAGAATATGTCAAGAAAACTATTTCATAAAAATAAAGACTGCTACTCTCAATACCCCTCCACAGGCAGGCCATATACCGTTCTGTATTGCCAGTAGCTCTTCAAAACCTTCTTCACATATTTTCTTGTCTCTTTATATGTGATCTCTTCTATAAACTCATCAAGATCCTTATTATTAGAACGTGCCAGCCATCTCTTTAAGGCATTCTCTCCGGCATTATATGCCGCAATCGCAAAGGGCGGCTTTTTAAACTCCTCCAAAAGAATGGATAGGTAGTGTGCCCCAAGATTAATATTTTTTTCCGCATCGTGAATATCGGCAGTCTCAGCTATTTCAACATTGATATCATGCTTTAATCTGCGGGCGGTGGAAGGCATAAGCTGCATAAGCCCTATTGCCCCTGCCGGTGAAACCGCCTTTGGATTAAAGCGGCTCTCTTCTCTGATCACGGCGGCTATAAGATAAGGATCCACGCCGCTTTTTTGCGCGGCGCGCTCGACGGAATCCCAGTAGCCGAGCGGATAAGAGAGAGGCAGAAACTCGCTCTTGCTCTGCTGCTCGGCAAAGTTGATTATACCGGGATATTCCTGCAATTCCTTTGCAAGATAACCAAGATAAAAATACTCCCTATCGCTCCTTGCCTTTTGTAATGCGGATACCATTTCTTTAACAGCCTCAGCTTTTAATCCGAGAAATGTCAGCTCTCCGATCCTTTGATACTCCTCTCCATCCGGCATCTCAGGTTTTACCGCCTCGATCCTGACAACCGGCCTCTCTTTCTTTGAACGGAACTTTATAAGATACCCGTAATATCCTTCATTTGAAGGAAGGCCGGAGAAGAAATCACCTGTCTCTTCAGGGCATTTATTATTTTCATTGTTAGAGTTTGTTGCACAGCTTTCAGCCAGCTTTTCATCCGCCCTCGCCTTCCAGTAGATATATTTATAATATTCCCTGCTCTCCTTAAATGCTGTAAGCTCGGAGAAATATTTTTGAGCATCTTTATAATCACCGGCTGTATAACGCATCCAGCCAAGCCCCCAGAGCGCTTCCTCCTTATTCTCAGGAAATCCTTTTATAACCTTCTTGAACTCCTTCTCCGCTCCGGTTCTATTACCGGCACGGCTATAATCTTCAGCAGACATGATAAGAAGTTCGGCAAGCTGCTTGTCGCCCGGATATTTCTTCTCAAATTTTTTTATGATCCTGTCATACCCGGCCCTGTCATCTATCCTGAAGAATGACCTCGCCTGCCAGTACATTGCCGCTTGAGTTTTAATCAATCCAAAACTAACGGAAGACTCAGAATATCGCTTCAGCCTGAACTGGCACATACTGATCTTATAAAGTATATTATCTTTTAACGATATATCCTCACGGCCAAGAGTTTTCTTATAAGCGGCTTCAGCCCCGTAATAATCACCATTTTCAAAAGTATGGTCCGCTCTCGAAAGCGCCTCTTCCCCTGTAAAGATGTCAGCTTTCAGAGACCTCAGTTCCTTAAGCGCGTCTTCCGACAAAGGAACAGCATTGATATATATTTCCCTGAAGAGGTTTATCGCTTTGTCAGTCTTATCTTTATTTTTAAGCAGCACGGCAAGCCTGAATTTTGAATCCCAATCTGCCGGATAGTCGCTGACATAATCTGAAAGAAGGGATATGGCATCATCATCCCTCTTCAACTCAAGCAATGCGGCGATTTCGGACTGCTTTGCCTCTTGCAATAAGACTTTATTTTTTATCCGCCTTGCTGTTTTAACAGCCTCCTCATATTTTTTTGAATCAATATAAATATCCGTAAGCATCTTCAACGCATAATCGCCAAGCAGAGGATAGCTGTTTTCAGCCCTTGTCAGAAATTGAGCGGCCTCTTCAAGCTTCCCTTCCTTTTTATACAGTATGCCAAGCAAAAAAAGTTTCTTCCCCTGAGATAACGGCGTATCTTCAGTTTCAAGCAGGATATTCCCTGCTTCCTCATACGACCTTGAATTGATCAGGTCAACAGCATTCTTTAATCTTGCCTCAACATCTTCCTGTTTATTGATGGAAGTCAAATCATAGGCGCAGACTTGCGTACAGCAGAATGCAATTGCAGATATAAAGATTGTAATTATAATGAGAAACGCGCGGTTATTAGCCGAAGAAGTATGCATTAGTTATATTAGCTCAAAAAATTTAAGGCAGGCAATAGGAAAATTGGGTTAAGTGGAGGCGACGAGCGGATTCGAACCGCTGCATAAAGGTTTTGCAGACCTCCCCCTTAGCCACTTGGGTACGTCGCCGTGCTCTGACAGTTTACCAAATTTCGACAAGTCTTTGCCAATACTTCTTTTACAGCTTTGGGCGGAGAAGAGGGGAAGGGAGAGAAGCCTCTCCCTTTTATAAACCTTAATAGCCTGATTTTTTCTCTTTCATTTCCATCGGTATTTCCTGCTTCATCTCTTTTTCCATCTTCATGCCAAGTGACTTAATGTAAGCGACCATGTCCATCATTTCCTGGGACTTCACGTCAATTGCTTGGCCTTTATTGGCAGCAGTAATGCAAGCGTTTATTGCTTCTTCAAGGCTTTTGAACGTACCGACGGGGTTAGTCCACTCTTTTTTATCCTTCATTCCCGACTTTTCTAATCCCTTGCCGTCTGGATGGCATGAGCTGCATGATACACTCCCGCCAAAAGCCTTCGGGTCATTGAACAGCGCCCTGCCTTTTTCCGCATCGCCTTTCATCTTTCCGCCAGCTGATGCAAGCGAAAAAAGAAATCCTGAAACGATCACTGCCATGACAACCGCTTTTAATATTTTCATCTCCTTAAACCTCCTCTATTTTTTTGCACTCACAATTTTTATCATCCATGAGACGTCTTTTCTGCCCCTTGTAAGTTCCGTCTGCCCCTCTCAGCTTGTCTCTTCCGACGATAGCCCATCCCCCTGCGCGATGAAACATCTTCAATTTTCCTTTTGATATCAGCGCATCGAGCATTTCGGTTTTAATCAAATCAGGCCTTCCATCCACGTATGCAATCTTTGTCATCATAGCTCATACCCCCTCTCATTTTAAACTACACTCTTTTGCTGAATTCATGAATCGTTCCTCCTTTCTTGATGGCATCGAGATATTCCTATGTTACTTTTAAATTTTTCATTAATTGAAAGCCTCTCGTTTCTGAAAATCATATAAATAAATCGGACAATTTTTATGATTATTGTGTGCGCAGAATTCTTTAAACTCAATGACGCTCGGGATATGGGCAGCTACACTTTCAGCCTTACACATAGGAATTCCAATTGTTTTCAGGTGATGACATTTCCTTCTTTCTTTATTCTCAAATGAATTAAAATTCCTGAACAAGTGGTGTCGCCTTTCTGCTGTTGATTTTAAAACCACTCTGTTTGAGCACTGTTAGAATTCCAGCCTTTTCATTTTCGTTCATTCCTGTAGTCCCGGCGCATAATTCAAAACCTTTGCCGTTAAAAAATTTCAGGCTGCTGCCTCTGAAAAAAGGGCTGAAAAGGTCTTCTATTGACTGTAATACTACGGCATCTGCGAGACTTAAAAGAAGTTTCAAACCATGGGGCTGCAATCTCTGATTATTCTGCTTATTCAATGCCGGTTTTCTCTTCATCGCTTTGGTTTGCCGGGCTTCAGCCTGCAAATTCATAACATTTTCCTTTCGCGCATGACAACAAATTATTACTAAGTCTACACCTCTTTTTCCAGAAGACTGAATACCTTATTGGCAAGTTCATCAAAATCCAGAGGTTTCTCCATACAGTATACTCCTATATCATCCAAACGTCTGAGAATATTCTGACCGTACTGTGCCGTCATTACAATTGCCGGCACATGAGGACAATTGTTGTATTTATACATCAGTAAATCAAAGCCGTCTTTTTTAGGCATTTTCAGGTCAGTGATGATCAGATCAATATCTGAAGAATTTAAAATTTCTATCGCCTCTTCTCCGTTTTCCGCTGTTAGCACATACAAATTCTTGTCTAACATGCTGAGGCCTTCTGACAGGCTCATTAATAAAGGTTTTTCATCATCCACCAGCAGTATGGTTTTGGGCATTGTCATTAAAGCCTCCCTTTACATATAAGAAGTCAGGCTAAATAATGCCTGCCATGCTTCGCATGTACCGAAAAAATTATTTCGGACAATTGCGTTGTAATATTTAGAAGCAACTACTATACCAGGGGTAAATATAGAGGAAAATCAAGGAGTTATCTTCTAAGGAATTCAGGGGATCAATTAATCAGATTGATTTGGGTAGTCTATTTTGAAAGGAGGGGTTATTTTAAATAGATAGTTGGCAAGGCGGGATCCTCCCGCCCCGCTATAACCGACACTTTCCTCTTGTAATAAATTATTAACTAAATCCTTCCGCGATCAGTTTCAAGACAGATTTACTTATTGCCCCCGCTGCTCAACAGATAAAAGTTCGACCTCAAAAATGAGGGTCTGATTTGGTCCGATCTTGCCTCGGGCCCCTCCTCCCCGCTTGCCATAGCCAAGATCAGGCGGTATGTAAAGCATCCACTTGGATCCCTCCTTCATAAGCGGCAATGCATCGGTCCAGCCCTTGATGACTTTATCAAGATTGAACTCCGCGGGCGCGCCTCTCTTGTAAGAACTGTCAAACTCGGTCCCGTTGATCAGGCTGCCGCGATAATGTACTTTGACCTTATCGGTACTTGCAGGCTGCTTGCCCGTGCCTTCCTTGATGATCTTGTACTGGAGACCGCCCGGCAGAGTAACAACACCCTCCTTCATGGCATTCTCAGACAGGAATGCTTCACCTTCTTTTTTGTTCTTTTCAGCAAGTTTATTACGCTCCGCAGCCGCTTCCTTTTTTTGTTCGGACTGTTTTGTCTTCCAGTCCTTCTGGATCGTTGCGAGGGTGTCGCGCATCTCCTGATCGGTCATGGCCGGTTTATCTCCGGCAAAACCTTCCTTGAATGACTTAACATAGACGTCGGGATCGATGTCCATGGATTCCCTTTTTATTCGGCTGCCAGTGATGTAACCAAGACTATAGCTCACCTTTTCTCTCTGGCCCTCTGTTCCCTCTGTCTCCTTTTGCTTCCCCACGATTGAGGTCTGCACCGGAGTAATATCAATCTGCATGGCATTATTCTTATGCACCGCCTTTATGTATAACTCTTTGGAAAACCCGGGAGCAACTGCTGTCAGCCTGCTCTCTCCTGTTCGTTTTACAGTTATTTTGACCTCCTTACCTTGCTCTGGCGATACCTCAATCATAGAGGGATCGGACGCTGTCCATTCAGAGCTTATCACCACTGAGTTTCCGGCAACGTCAACCCCCTCTACCCTGGCATCTACAGTATCCTGACCGACAGTGCCGGTATAAGTTGGCGGCGAGACCCAGAGATCTCCCATGTACTGGCCATGAGTGAGCCGGGTATCAAGTTTGAAGGATATTTTTATGTCAGTTATGGCTGCTGAAGACGCTGCATGTGTCTCCTGTGCCGGCAAACTACCGGATAGAAGGACCAATATCAAGGCTGTTGAGGCAAGTAAACAGCGAATGTTGTCTGGTATAATCATTGATTTTCCTCTCATTTCCTTGTTGTCAATGACCTCTTTTTTGTGCTAATCCCCTCTGAAAAAGAGGGGATTAGCACGGAGAAAAAACTGACTTAATGACAGTAGTGACTGATCGGGCCTGAAGAGGGATTACAATTCGGGTTATTGCGAACAGTCGTGACTCCGAGGAAGCTCGGAGTAGGGATAAGATTGCCGTTCGTGTCTTTGTGGCCTCCTGCGCCGGATGCCGTCACCTGTCTGAACAGACCATTGCTAAGATTAGCCAGGAAGCCCGGCCTGCCGAAGGTATTGTCCGGGGCAGTGCCATCCAGAGGCACGAAGACCTCGGGGTGGTCATATGGCGCCTGCTCATACTTCACCCGGCTGTCGGTGAGCTCCAGCAGATAATCCACCAGGGCTACCAGCGCCTCCTCCTGTGTGAAACCATCAGGATAAAGCTGACTTGGGTCATTGAGGCGGCCTAATGACTGGATTTCCTCTCTAAGATTGAGGATCATCATGTCCCGGTGTGCGGCATTAGTGATCGGGAAGTCGCCGCCGCGGGCATAAAAGTCAACTACCTGGCGGAGCGTCAACTGGCCTCCGTTATGGAAGTAAGGGCCGGTGAACTCCACATTACGCAGTTGGGGCGCCTTGAAGTTGCCCATTCTGCCCACACGGTTGACGACTGGCCACATGCCCATGAGCGGGCCCTCAGCGTTGTTCAAAGCCTCGTTGACAACGCCGGCAGGATTGAATGGTCCCAGTGTATCAACATACCCTTCCAGCATAGGGGATTCCGTTAGGGTATTAAGTCCGCCGAATAACTCGTCCATTTCAGGATGTGAGTTGCCAACGTTATCGTTGTTGACCCACGGCGCAAGGTGAGGCGGCAGTTGTGGATCAAGAGGATCGGCCTCAAGTCCGGGGTTGATCATCTGGTCCTGTGCTGTTTCCTCGAACAACCCTCCGCCTACACCGAGGTCCGGATCAAAATTAGTCAGCGGAACTCCCGGCTCAAAAGCCGGACCGCCGAGATTTTTAAGCATAAGAGCTGACAGAGAAAGCGGCCAGCCAAATGGGTCGTCGCCTCCACGGGAAATGTCCTCATCTATAGGGCGAACTCCGATGTTGTATACGCCGTTGTCGAGGAAGAAGGCGCCGTCCGGAAACGCCAAACCTGTCTCCGGATCGACTGTCAAAGACTGGTTCGCAATGAAGCGCTCTATCGCGTCCTGTCCGTTTTCGTTCAACTCGGATTCAAGCAGGAAACCCGATATGAGCCTCCCTCTGCCCAAGGGCTCAAGAATATTTTCAATTCCGGGAATAAGGAACTCCGAGGCAAAGTCACCAAGCGATACCGCATGGGTCCTTTCAAAGTTATTGTCGGTCAGATTGGCTCCCAAATGGCATGCGCCGCACCGGGTGGATCTGAAGTTAGGGTTCTTGAGCGAAAGGTTGGTCCCATTGAAGAGGTCCGACCCGAGCAGCGGGTCAGGCTGTCCCGGCTGACGGGTCCCGCCGTCCGGAAATTCCGTAGCGCCTATTCCACCCTCATTCGCTGGATTAAGCCGGGCTATCAAGTTTGGATCACGCTTAAAATTCCCTAATTCGGTAAAGCAGGGGCGCCTGCCTTCCGTCCGGCTGCACGAGCGCTGGTCGTTAACAAGCAGCGGCTCGCCTGCCTCTCCCAACGCAAGGAACGCGTCAGGATTCACATCAAGGAACCGGTCGAAAGGGGTATTGTCCGGGATCAGTATCTGTCCCCAGATCTGGACCCCCAGCCCGAAGAAGAGTGACATGTTCGCTTCCATCTGGGTGAACTGGTTGGTGTTGGATGGCGAAACTGCGCCTGCCGTAATCGTGAGGGAGTAAAAATCAAATGGGTCCCCTGAGGGCGCGCCATTGAGATGCTGTGTGGTATTTGACCAGAGATGCGGATAGAAGGCCCGCCGTATAAGGGCAGGATAACTGATGCAAAGGCCTGGCTTGCCGGCTGCAGTGAGACCGTTACCTGAACGATCAGCGACCGGCAGTCCAGCACAGGCCGAACCACCCTGATTGGAATAAATACCCAGCACACTGTCCGTCTTATCCACCAACTGGTTGGCCAAGGGCGTAACACCTGACTGAAGCAGCTTCTTGCCTATCTTGGCCCAGTTGCGGCCTGCGAAAGACATCTCAAATTCGCTCAGGGCCGGCCCTGTTGCCAGGGATGCCAGGCTGGAGAACCGGATGATCTGCCGGGTAGCCGACAGGCTTCCGGATGTAGCGCCGTTATTAACGAAAACATGGTTTCCGGGATCCGAGGCGCCGAAGACACTGCCGCCGTTAAAGTCGTGACGGGCACGGCCGTCCCAGAAATTGTCGAAGTTCATTGCCGCTGAGAAGAGCGAAGGCGTATTGCGAGGCTCAACCCTTCTCAGTCCTTGAAAAGCCGGGATCGGGTCTGGCACGGCATTGCCTATGTCAGGCAGCAACGACTTTATCCCGGTGCCCGGTGCGGTGAAAAATGCTGTCGTTCCCACAGGCACATCAACGAACTGGCGGAAAACAACGCCCATGGAAGACATGACGTCATTTGTGTCAAAAATAACATTGCCCGAATTCAGAAGCGGTTCACCTGGGCTGGTTATATCTGCCAGCTTGTGGAGGGGGAAGTCAGCGGCTGTCACTTGTTGATTGGCATTGGGTCCGTGGAGTTGTAATGTCAGGTCCCCGCCTAAATGGTTAGGATTAAGCTGATTTTTGACACGGTCGTCAACGAGGGCCGAGAAGTGACAGGAACCGCAGGATTGCACGCCATCGCTCCCCACCTGCATGTCCCAGAATACAGCCTTTCCGAATATGGTTGCGGCATCTCTGGCAGCCTGCTTTTCGGCAAAGGTAGCTCCACGGATGTAATCGTTCTCATTCGAAGGCAGAACGTCGTTCGGGTCGGTGTTTGCAAGATAATTCGGATTGGCCGGAGTTCCACCCGCATCCGGTATCCTGAGAGAAGGCTTTCTGAGCCCGCCTGCGCCGGTCGTTGCATTTCTCGCCTGGATATAGCCCCTCTCCGGATCAAAGAGTCGCTTGTTTGTGGGGATTACCGTCCCCGGCACTCTCAGACCTCCCGGTAGCGAGCCCCCCGGCACACCAAGTCCGGCGAGTGGAACGGCCGGAACCGAGTATAGCCCTATCCTTTGGACATTGGTGTTTCCCAGCGCGCCGAACCCGAGATAGCCGGGTTCGCCCGGATCTCCCCCACAAATGGTAGATCCCTCCGGGGGGTTTGCCTCCGTTCCAATTATGCAAGCAAATGTGTCTGGATTCAAGGGATTAACATCAGGCCTAATCGGGCTGTTGTAGTCAATTGAAGTCTCAAAAACACGGTCTGCGCCCGGAGAAATGGTTGCGATCTGATATGTCCATTGATAAATGGGAAGCCCATCGGCATTGAGCTCTCCGGTATCTACGAGTTCAAGAGGGACTCTAAAATTACCGCCCGTGTAAAGAGGGCTGAGTAAGCGCATTTCTTCACCTGTAGTCGGATTGTAATTCAAAGGATGGATAGGAAACTGGGGCAGCAGGGCATTATTGCAAAGGGGCAGACCCCCACCATCCGGACCTGCAACTGCGGGGTTGTAAGTGCATCCGGGCGGCAGGAAGGATTTGCGGCGCACAATTGTTGTGATGTAGGACGGGTAGCCCTGCGCATTTCCGGGGGTGCCGCTTGTGTCCCGTATCACAGCGTACGGGTTGTCCATTAGCTGCTCGACCTCGTTCCATTCGGAAACAGTTTTCAGCGAATCGATGGTGCTCTCAGGCTCAAATAAAAATCCTGGGGGTACTATCGGTGTTGTGATTGTTCCCCCCGATTCAGCCATGGCGGGAAACGGCAGCGCCATGCTGATACACAAAACTATCAGCAGACACTTCGTTAAAATGTTAGAATTTCGTCCCCTAAAAAACAGTCTTTGACTCATGATATTCCCCTCCTTTTTTATTTTGCTATTGTAAATGTCAATCGAGCCATATTCACTCAGTAGTTGAAACAGAATTGTATATTTCTATAGATCATTCTTTGCAAGATAAGAACCAATTAATATCCGGTTTAAAAATATTCTTATAAATCAAGATGCTAAGTATTTAATACACCCGAACGCGGGTATCTTCCGCCCGGAAAACAGAGGACAATTACGCATAATCAAAACGAACAGTCATTCAAAATAGACTATCCATAATACTCATAGGTTATTCATAAAATGAGGTGTTGTATCTCGTTGTGACCATGTTCATCACGTCGCAGTCTCTGCTCTGACCGGAAAGACTGCTCTCAGCGGTTTCTGGTAGAATATATTCATGAAAGAATCCCAACCTCTTCGTCTTGTCATTGACCTGGCCATGGTGATAGCTGTGGCCGAGACACTTGCCATGATAATTCTGCAGTACATGCCGCCGATGTCAGTTTACATGACAGCGTTATTTGATTCCGCCCTTCTGCTCCTGTTGATTTCCCCCGCCCTGTACTTCATCTTTTTTCGCTCGTTACTTCATCAGATTACCACCCTTAGACAGGTACAGCGGGACATGGAGCAACTCAACCTTGATCTGGAAAAGCGTGTAGGAGAACGAACAGCACAATTGCATATGGAGCTTGAAGAGCGGAAAAGGATAGAAGAGAGGCTTGTCGAACATCAGGGGCAGCTTCGATCTATGTCCTCACAGTTGGCAGTCGTCGAAGAGCAAGAAAGGAACCGGATAGCTGCTGAATTGCACGACAACATCGGCCATACGCTGGCAATAGTGAATAACCGGCTCGGTATGTTGAGGCTGTCACTTTCCGCAGATCAGGAAAAGAAAACTATAGACGACATTAAAGAGCTTATCAATGAAGCGTTAAGCTATTCCCGCTCACTCAGCTCCGACTTAAGTTTGCCTCTTCTGATAAACGATTTACCTTTTATGTCCGCCCTGGAATGGCTGGGCGAGGAAGTGCTCGAAAGAAACGGCGTGGCCTTCAGCATTAAAGCAGATGGCGCCCCTGATTTGCCGGCCGGCGACACAAGAGTGATTTTCATCAGGGCGATACGGGAACTCCTGGTGAATGCCGTCAAGCACGCAAAGGCCCGCAACGTGGAGATTTCCGTTCGCCGGGAAACCAGCAACATAGTCGTTGAGATCAAGGATGACGGGACCGGCTTTGACATTGATAGCTTATCACCGGTTTCATTAATCGGCCAGCAGAAATTGGGGATTATTACTGTCAGGGAGCGGATGACATATATGAATGGCAATTTTTTAATCATATCAGAACCGGGGAGAGGGACCACCATCACCCTGTCAATGCCCTATAAACCTAAAAAAAGCAGTTGAACCACGGAGATCACAGAGAAAGACTTAAACATCATAATATTAATACATAAAATCCTTTCCCTTTTCGGGTGAGAGCAAAAACAAATGCAAATAATGTGAGTAACTATTAGAATCTAAATTCTTTTACATCTTTATTCTCCGTGTTCTCGCTTAGAAGCGCCTACTTTTGGCTGTGGTTAATTGCTGTTTATTGGATAATATGGACAAGGAAGGGAATAACTCATGAAGACAATAGAAATTGTACTGGTTGACGATCACAGGATCTTCCGGGAAGGGGTCCGCCACTTACTGGAGCAGCAGGAAGAAATGAAGGTGATCGGAGAAGCGGAGGACGGGCGAACGGCTGTCAATCTGGTCCGGCAACTTCAACCCCGGGTAGTGATCATGGACGTGACCATGCCGGATTTGAACGGGATCGAAGCCACCCGCCGGATTCGGATGGAAAACCCCGGCATTAAGGTGATTGCATTGTCTATGCATGCCCACAGGCGCCTCGCGAGGGAGATGCTTGACGCCGGGGCCTCAGGGTATCTGCTGAAGGAGTGCGCCTTCGAGGAACTGGTCCAGGCCATCCGTCTGGCATTTGAGAAGGACCAGATTTACCTGAGCCCAAAAATATCAGCAGTAATGGTGGATGATTATCTCAGGGTAATCAGGGAAGGGGAAAAGCCGGACAGCCCCGCGCTTACCTCGAGAGAAAGAGAGATCGTGCAACTGATTGCCGAGGGGAAGACGAACGCGAAGATCGCGGAGATTCTGGACCTTAGCGCGAGAACGGTCGAAAAGCACCGCCTCAATATCATGAGCAGGCTGAAGATGCAGAATGCGGCTGAACTTATCAAGTATGCCATCCGCGAAGGGTTGACCCAGGGTTAGTCGCGAGAGGTTTATTTTAAGCCGTACTCCATGATCTTTCTTTTCAATGTTGAGAGCGATATACCGAGAGCTTCAGCAGTTCTCGTATAGTTTCCTGACAGTTTTTCAAGCGCTTTTTTAATATGTTTCTTCTCCATCTCCTCAAAGGTGTATATCGTCTCATCATCTGATTCCGTCTCTGTTCTTTGAGCGGCTTTTTGCGGAATTATCGTAGTCAGTAGTTCGGAAGGTCTCAGAACATCGCCTTTCTGAAGGATGAATGCCCTCTCAAGAACATTCCTCAACTCTCGTACGTTGCCGGGCCAGTCATAATCCATCAGTTTCCTGATTTCATCTTTTTCGATTCTAACAGTGCTGCTGTTGGATATCTTGTTTATAAGATAATTGCACAATTCCGGGATATCATCCTTGCGCTCCCTTAACGGCTGAATGTGTATACGTATTACACCCAGGCGATAATAAAGGTCACTGCGGAATGTTTTGTCAAGAGAGTTCTCAATGTCCGAATTTGTAGCGGCTATTATGCGCACTTGAACCGGCCGTATAATATCGCTGCCGAGCCTCTTTATTTTTTTATCCTCAAGGACCCCGAGAAGTTTTACCTGAAGGTGCATCGGCATTGCACCGATTTCATCAAGGAAGAGCGTTCCGTCTTCAGCCATTTCAAAGATGCCTTTTTTTGAATATGAAGCTCCGGTAAAGGCGCCCTTTTCAAACCCGAAGAGCTCAGACTCAATAAGATTTTCCGGAATGGCCGCGCAGTTTATGCTTATGAAAGCGTCTTTCCTTGCTCTGCTTTTATAGTGTATTGCCTTTGCCGCCACATTCTTTCCGGTCCCTGTCTCGCCCGAAATAAGAACAGTCGCTGAAGATGATGCCGCAAGCTCTATGGGCTTGAGTATCTCGGCAAGCCCTTTTGAGCCGATCAGCACCGCTTCCTCGACCTCTTTTTCGCTCTTATAAGCTTCTACCTGTGCGACCTTTTCAAGCGCAATAGTATTCAGGGAGTTTTTTACTGTCAGTGAAAGCTCCTCGAGTTCAAAAGGCTTTGAGAGATAGTCGTGCGCGCCTGACCTGATCGCAATAATTGCGCCGTCAAAACTCGGATGGGCCGTGATGAAGATTATCTTGGTCTGATCGCTGCAGGCAAGGATGGGGGAGCAGAGCAGATGACCTTCCGTATCAGGCAGGTTCTGGTCCAGGAGCACCACATCCATTTTATTCTTCGAGCATGCCGAAAGTCCGTCAGCTCCTGTGTGACTGATAAACACGCTTAATGCGCTGCTACTGAGGTAATCCCTGACAGTTTCGCAGAAAAGCTTGTCATCGTCTATTATGAGCAGGTTTCTTTTATTGTTCATTATTAATCCAAAAAATTGCCTCTCCCGCCTTTTTTATAAATTGAAAATATTGGGACGACTGCTATGACTTTTTATCCGGTATGAGAATGTCCACTGTCGTGCCTTTATCTTTGATGCTCTTCACTTCAATAAAACAGTTCATCCTGGAGAGCATCTTTTTGCAGATAACAAGACCGAGTCCCGTTCCATGACTCTTTGAGGTATGGAAAGGCTTGAAGAGGTCCTTCTGCTGTTCTTCTGTCATTCCTCTTCCATTGTCTGTTATTAGCATAAATATCATGCCCGGTATTTTTGATACGCTGATATCTATTACAGGTTCCTTTCTCCCTTCACATGCGTCAACTGCATTGGTGAATAAATTAAGGAGCACCTGCTGCAGCGCCCTTGGGTCCACATAAAAAAACTTCGCATCCTCTGAAACGGCCCTTGTAATAGTAATCCCCTTACTCATGGAATCACCGAGGACTAATGCATGGAAATTATACATAAACGGACCTATTTCCACATCCTGCATTTCCGGTTTCTCAAACATGTTGAAGTTTTTAAAACTCTTCAGCAGATATTCTATCCTCGAAGATTCACTGAGCGCCCTGTCGATGTACTCCAGAATATTCTCCTTTCCGTATTTGTCCAGATTTTTCTTCAGGACATTCAGGGTCATCTTTATGGAATTTACCGGATTGCCTATCTCATGCCTGATCCCGGAGAAGACATATCCGATACTGTTCATGGTATTGACCGCCTCCGCGATAGATTCAAACCTCAGCTTATCAGTCACATCGCGCCTGACCGACACATAGTTGGTCATCTTTCCTGTAACATCCTTAATTGACGAGATCGTACAGTCTTCATGATACAGAGTGCCGTCTTTCTTTTTGCTGATAATCAGCCCGTTCCAGGGCCGCCCCTGCTTCATCGCTTCTCTAATGGCCTGATAAACAGCTTCGTCATTGCTGCCTCTGTCGAGCATATGAAGGTGATGCCCGATAGCCTCTTCCCGTGAATAGCCTGTTATGCGTTCAAAGGAAGGATTCATATACTGTACCATCCCTGAGGCATCGGTTATCATTATGGCGTCAGGGGCTGATTCTACCGCGGCCATGAGGCGTATACGGTCTTCTTCTATAATTTTCCGCTCGCCGCGCACTCCGGCTTCGCGCAGTTCCCTCTCAACGGCCGGAATGAGTCTTTTCAGATTTCCTTTTATTATGTAATCATGGGCGCCTGCCTTCATGGCTTCAACTGCAATATCCTCGCCGATGTTGCCGGATACTATGATGAACGGAATATCCTGCCCGCTTTCCTTGAGAATGTTCAGGGCGGCAAGTCCGCTGAACCTGGGCAGTACGTAATCTGAAATGATAATGTCCCACCGGTTTTTTTCAAGGGATGTTTTCATTGCTTCAGACGTCTCTATGCGTTCAGATACAGGCATATATCCACCCTTCTTCAGCTCGCGGAGCAGAAGAAGCGCGTCGTCTTCTGAATCTTCTACAATTAATAAACGAAGTGGTTTTTTTAATGCGGAATGTGGAATGTGGAATGTGGAATCTTCGGAACTCATCTGACCCCCTTCCGAGCGGTCTTGATAGATGAAACAGTAATTGCAAGCAACTCCTCGGCCTCACACTTTAGCGGTCCAATCTTGTCTCGGGTAGGTATGCCGGCCTCAAGAAGCAACTCCATCCAATATATGGACTCATCCGCTTCTTCTTCGACTATCCCCATTTTCGCAATAAACTCCGCTGTCGAACGAGCCCTGCAAGCAGCTCTATAATTAGCTCCGACCGAGGTTCCGGCCCGTAATAATTGTTTCCCAAGTATTGCGGCTGTCATTGTCTTTGGCAACGATTCAACATTTCGCATTCCGAGTTCCGCATTTCGCATTTCTATTTTACGGCGCTTCATTAAGCACCAGCCAGTATAGTCCCAACTGCTGCACGGCATCTACAAACTGGTTAAAGTTCACCGGCTTGCGGATATAGCTGTTTGCGCCCAGTTTATAGCTGTCAACCTTGTCTTTATCCTCGCTTGATGTCGTGAGAATGACGACCGGCATGAGTTTAGTTCTTTCATCCGCCCGTATTCGGTGAAGGACATCAAGCCCATCCATCTTCGGCATCTTCAGGTCGAGCAGCACCACCTGAGGCAGGACACTTGTGTCCCGGCCTGCATACTTGCCCGTGCCGAAAAGATAGTCCAACGCCTCTACCCCGTCCTCCGCAACGATCACCTCGTTCAGGATATTGCTTTTTTTAAGCGCGCGCAGCGTCAGCTTGACGTCATCGGGACTGTCTTCCGCTAAAAGAATTATCTTGTTTTTCATTTGGGCCTCCTTAAAAATATTTTTTTATTATAACGTAAAATACACCGTAGTACCTTTATCAATTTCTCCTTCGATCCACACATCTCCGCCGTGGCGGTCTATAATGCGTTTCACCGTGGCAAGGCCGATGCCTGTGCCGGGGAATTCGTTTGCAGTGTGAAGCCTTTGAAAAGGATTGAAGAGTTTGTCTGTAAAGTTTTTGTCAAAACCGACTCCATTATCTCTGACAAAATAGACTGCCTTCCCGTTATACTGCGTTACACCGAATTCTATTACCGCCTTCGATTGTTTTTCGGTAAACTTATAAGCATTATCAAGCAGGTTCTCCAGCATCACATTAAACAGACGCTCGTCTCCGTATGCAAAAAGACCTTCTGCGATAATGAACTCCGCTTTCCGTTCCGGCAGTGTTTTCATAAGCGCATCGGCGATCTTCAACGCAAGCTCACTGAGGTCTACTTTTTCCCGTCTCATTTCAGTCCGTGCAATGCGGGAAAGATTTAATAGATCGTCTATGAGCTGGCTCATCCGGCTGGTAGCTTCGTGCATGCGCCTGAGAAAATCTTTACCGTCAGCATCCAGCCGGTCATCGTAATCTTCCAGCAAAATCTGGCTAAAACCGGCAATGCTTCTGAGAGGCGAGCGGAGATCATGCGAGACCGAATAGCTGAAGGCCTCAAGCTCCCTGTTGGCGGCTTCAAGCTCAGCGGTTCGCTGACTCAATTTTTCCTCTGCCTGTTTACGCTCGGTGATGTCATGCACCATCCCGACAGAACGGATAATACGTCCGGCCTCGTCCCGGAAATGCTCGCATTTTTCATGGACAATACGGACCTCGCCGGTAGCTTTTCTCACAACCCGGTGTACTATTTCGTAAGTGTCCTTTCCTTCCCGCAGCGAACCGGAATATGCTTCGTTCACTGCTGCGCGATCATCAGGGTGCACTGCTTCAAGGAAGGCTCCATAAGTTGCGCTGAATTCCTGCGGCTTCAAGCCGAAGATCCGGTATGCCTCATCTGACCAGAACAGATGGTTGCTTGCGAGATCAAGCTCCCAGCTGCCGAGGTGGGCGATCTCCTCTGCCCTGTTCATCCGCTGTTCGCTCTCACGCAGCGAATTCTCCGTCTGTTTTAGTTTGGAGATATTTCTTGCCACATGAACAGAACCGGTTATCTCCCCCCGGTCATTCAATATAGGGGTAGTGCTGACCAGCATGTCGCCCCCGAGTCTTTCCTCACGCAATTCGAACATGTGCTCGCATCCGTCCTTTAAGGTACGTGAATGGGGGCAGAAGGCAGGAGGGGCAGACAGACCATGCACATATTTGTAACACGGCAGCCCGACACATTCTTCAGGCTTGAGCCCCAATTGGGCCGCCATCGCCCGGTTGACCCTCATTATCCTGTGCTTATTATCGAGAATAGCTATCATATCCGGCACGCTGTCGAAGGTGCGCTCCCATTCCTCTTGGGACCGGACGATCTCCTGCTCTGCCTGTTTGCGCGCGGTGATGTCTGTGAACGTCACGGCAAAATAACCTTTGTATGGGCTGAAGGCGGAAAGCGAAAACCATTTTTTTAACGGTTCTGCAAAGCTCTCAAATTGTACAGGCTTTCCGGTCAGCGCGACCTTCCCGTATTTCCCTATCCAGTCTGTCGGGTCTTTCTCAATGCCAGGCAGGGCTTCTGTGACTCTCCTGCCGATGATGTCTTTCCCTTTAAGGCCGGTAAGCCTCTCAAATGCCTCATTGATCTCAAGGAAGATGTAATCGCAGGGCTTCCCGCTCGCATCGAGCACGGTCCTGTGATAGGCGAACCCTTCAGACATGTTACTGAAGAGGGAATGCAGCTTTTCTTCGCTCCTCCTAAGGGCGTCCTTGACAGCCCGGGCCTCCGAGCTTTCAAGCACCTCCCATTTGCCTGCATTCTTCACAAGGGCAAACCGGTGGTTCTTTACGACCTCCATAAGCCCTATCGCGTCAAACTTATCGCGGGGATATGCAAAGACCGCAAGCGCATTGTATTTGCTAATGGCATCAGATCCAAAACATGTGAGAGGTTTGCCGCCCTCTTTTGAAGGAAAAGCGCTGCACGCAAGCCTGAGCCCTTCAAACCCGCCGGAGATAGCTTTATCAAGCCAGGCCGTAATGACCTTGCCGGACTCTTCCCCCCTACCCCCTGTTTTGTCTTTAGCCCCTTGCCCCTTTGTATTATGGCAACGGCTGGAAGGGATTATCTCCATCTGCCCGTTCTTTACATATTTCTCAAAATCCGGCACGGCTTTCTTAAGGGCCCTCTTCGCATCCTCAACTCCAAGGGCCCTCGAAGTGGTCCATACGCAAAGCTCGTTATTCTCCAATCCCGCCTTTAAGTAAGGGAGAAATATCTCAAGCAGGTCCTTCTTCGTCTGGTAGAACTGACAAAAGCGGCTGCCCCACGGCAGTTCACCGATCAGAGAAATGCCTGATTTGCGGTTGTCAGAGTATAAAGTATGCATACTTTTTAACAGCTCCCCTCCCTGGTTAAGGAGGGGATTAAGGGGTGGTTTGTTTTATTAATTACCACCCCCGGCCTGCGGCCACCCCTCCTAAAATAGGCGGGGAGCTTTTTCTTTAGTGTCCGTGCCCCCCGCCCGGATTGCTTACTACCTGCCACTCGCCATGGTTCATCGCAAGCGCAAACTCGTGGTTCTTGACGACGTCCATGATCTCCACAACTCCGCACTTTTTTAGCGAATAGGTGCAGATCGCGAGCATTTTATAGTTGCCGAGAACGCTGTTTACAGTAGCTTCATAGTCCGTAAAGGCGTCCCAGTCTTTCTTTTCAATCCAGAAGGTGTTGCCTGTCAGTCTCAGGCCGGCAAAGCCTTTCCTGAGAGCGCTGTTGAGCCTGCTGACCCAGCCGTTCAGCACCCTTTTTTCCTTAAAGCTTCCGCCCTTGGTGTACCACTGGTCATAGGGTATGATCTCTATCTGCCCCTTCTTGACATACTCGTCAAAACCGGGCACGGCCTTTTTCATCGCCTTCTTCGCGTCCTCAACGCTTAAAGGTTCTGATGTTACCCACATGCAGAACTCGTTGTTTTCCAGTCCTGCCTTGAAGTAAGGGACCAGCATGTCTAACAGGTCCTGCTTTGTCTTGTAGAACTGGCAGAAGTGCGTCCCCCACGGCACATCACCGATCAATGCTATTCCAGAATCTCTTTTCTCTGCGGACTTCATGATTATACCTCCTCTTAGTAACGCCCCCGCCTTCGGCACCCCCTCTTAAGATAAGAGGGGGAAAGGGGGAGTTATGACTTATTTTTCATCCCAGCGTGAAATAAAACGTCGCGCCTTTTTCCACTTCGCTTTCCGCCCATATCTTTCCGCCGTGCTTGATGATGATTTTGTGGACGATGGCCAGCCCTATACCGAGGCCGGGGAATTCGGAGTCTGAATGGAGCCGCTTAAATGGCTCGAAGAGCTTTCCTGCAAATTCCATATTGAACCCGGCCCCGTCATCACGGACGAAATAAACAGCCTGCTCCCCTCCTTGGTTAAGGAGGGGTGGCCGCAGGCCGGGGTGGTTTGTAAGCCCTTGGTTAAGGAGGGGCAGGGGTGGTTTGTTAGGGTAAACCCCGAATTCTATCTTTGCCTGTTCATGCCCGACGGTGAATTTCCATGCGTTGTCCATGAGGTTATCAATCACCACCTTTAACATATCAATATCTCCGTGAGCCTTTACGCCTTTGGCTATTACGCTCTCCACACGTCGCTCAGGGTATTTTTTACCCAGCTCATATGCAGCCACCTCCGCCATGTCGCTGAGGTTCGCTGTCCTCTCCATAAGCTCGCCCCTGGTCATGCGGGCCATGCTCAGCAGCGCGTCAATGAGCTGCGACATCTTCTGTCCGGCCGAGGTTATGCGGCGGAAATAATCCTTGCCGGTCTTATCAAGCTTATCTGCATAATCTTCCGTTATCGCCCTGGTAAATCCCATAATGCTCCTGAGGGGGGCCTTAAGATCATGAGAAACCGTGACAGAATACATTTCAAGTTCTTTATTGACCACGGCAAGTTCGGCGGTCACCTCTTCGGCCTGACGGCGGGCAGCGAGGGCGTCATCCATTAAATTGAGAGACGCCCGGCTGAAGTCGTGCAGGGAGGCATTGGCGGTCTTCAGCTCGGAGGTGCGCTCTGCCACGCGCTGTTCGAGGGTTTCATTGAGTTCCCTGAGTTCTTTGGTGCGCTCCTGAACACGCAGCTCCAATTCGTCATGCGCTTTACGCAGCGCCACTTCCGCCCGCTTGGGCTCGCTGATATCGCTGAACACGACGACCAGCCCATTGATCTTGCCGGCGTTATCGCGTAGAGGAGCGATGCTGTAGATCACGTCGAAGAATGTGCCGTTCTTGTGTATGAATACGTCTTCATGGTTTTTGAGCGGCACTCCGGTCGTGAGGACCTGGAAGCCCGCGCATTCGGAGGAAGGGAACAGTCTGCCATCGCGGTAGTGGTGATGGGTGATGTCGTGCATCTTCTTGCCGCGCAGCTCCTCGAAGGTCCAGCCGAAGAGTTCCTCGGCTGCCGGGTTCATGGACGAGACCAGCCCCTTGTCATCAATCGTGTACAGCCCTTCGCCGAGGCTTTTCAGCGCGGCCTCGTCAAATTCAGTGGCCTTACGCAGCGCCTCCTCGGCCTGCTTGCGCTCGGTGATGTCTTGCAGCAACGCCAGGAAGAAATCTACTGAGCCATCAGCAGTTCTGACGCATGTCACCGCAATAGTGGTATCTATGATGTCGCCGTTTTTGCGGACAAACCGCTTGTCTATCGTATAGCCGTCAATCTCTCCGGCGAGCACCTTATTGAACTGGGAGATATCGGCGGCCAAATCATCCGCATGGGTCAACTCCGCCCAGGTCATTTGCAAAAGGTCGTTTTTTTTGTATCCGAAAATTTCACAGAGCTTCTCGTTGACCTCTATTATGCCCTTATCCGGAGAAGTGATCGCCATACCGATGAGTCCCAGTTCAAAATAACTCCGGAACCGCTCCTCGCTCTGACGCAGCACCTCCTCCGCCCGCTTGCGATCCTCGATCTCGTTTCTGAGAGAGCTGTTGGTCCCGCTCAATTGTACGGTCATTGCATTAAACGAGTCCGAGAGTTCGGCGAACTCGTCATCGCCTCTGTAATCGAGGTTTCCCTTTCCAATGACCGAGGCGCCGTCGCAGAGCCGCAGGATACGGCCTGTGATCATGCGTCCCATTGTCCATGAATTGATTAATGTTGTCGCGACGATGATTGCAAATGCGGCAAAGATGCCCGCGCCCGCAAACATAAGGGCGGAGAAAAGACTTCTCTGGGCCGACTCGTGCAATTTGCGGAAGTTCAGGACCTTATCATATACCCTCATGATCAACTGGGTGCGGAGCCTGTCTTCAAGCTCCTGCGAGAGTGCGGCAGAATCTGCGGGCAATCCGCGCTTATTCCGGTTTTCCACGATTGAAGTGAAGAGCTTCTCGGTCGATTTATGCTCTTCTATCAGCGTTTCGATTATCTTCCTGTCTTCGGTATCCTGAAACTTTTCAGAGGCCGCCGTCAGCAATTTACCGATCTGTTCGTATTTGGCGAACCACTGTAATTTGGCCCGTTCACTGTTCGTCCGTAAATAATCTTCTCTGAAAGTGCTTCTTTCAAATGCTCCCACAACCAGCTCATCGGCGATATCCGATGCCTCCAGGCCGTGGGTGACACGGCACAGCCCAAGGG
>JACRPZ010000032.1 GCA_016222905.1 Nitrospirota bacterium | reverse complement strand
TTTCGGTATTACCGCGTCGTATATATAGCTGTAGAAACTGACCTGCCCGTAATCCTTCTTTATCATCGTCCCTCCTGACTTTATGTTTGCTTTATTTATGCAAACTTAATGCCAGTCTTTTTCAGCAGTCTCAAATTGTCACCCTGAGCCTGTCGAAGGGTGTTTATATGATATTGATTTCATTACATGGTTCGACAAGCTCACCATGACATAATCGGCTGTTTTTTGATTTTTGCAAGAGGCTCTTAATACAGTTTGTACTTAACACCAGTATATCACGAACATAGGAAGCTGCTGCAGGAAGGATATCTGCGTTTAAAGAAAAAAGAGAAAGTGCCTTGCGGGGTGAAAGGAGAGGTTGTAGAGGGAAGAGGAAGAATTAAAGTGGAGAGATAGTCAGATATGTAACGATCTAAATCACTGGTAGCTACAACCGATAGTTGAAATCAAAAAGCGACTATTCGCTGTCCAGTGGATTTGGTTGTTAAATGTTACATTTCCTATTTCTTGAATTTCAACGTATATATAATAAAGCCAGCACTTTCAACTATAAGAAGTGCAGCAATAATATGAGCAAAAATTCCTCCGCCGATCTGACTGTACACTAAACCTATTATGAAGACATTTATCACAGCATGGAGCAGTGCCGCCTTCCTCTTTTTTGCCCTATTCCCTAATTTATCCGTTTCAAGTTCAACCATAGTACTTGGAGAAGTCTTAATATCTCCTCTTTCTGCTGCTGTCAAATTTTCCAATGTTCGCTTTATCATTTCTGGATCAAGTGGGAGCTTAAAATCTCTATGTGCTCGGAGTTCGTTATTGTTGTGTGAGGCATATGTCCAGCCGTCTGAAATGATTTGTTGATGTTGTCTTCTTTTTAGGTCTTCGGTTGCAGTTTGCCCGGTTTGATCTAATTTGCGACAGTACAACCACAATTTGTTTGGAGACCCAAACTCGCCAGGTCGTCCGTAAATAACAGTAAACTGATATCCCGAATACTGTCCCACAAAGGTAGGAAGGTCAGCCCAGAATTTTTTCTTTGTATCGAGAGTACCCGGAAAATAGCGCTTAAGTGAGTCTAATGATTCGTAATAGGGGCGCATTCCATGCCTGTTACTCCATAGAATAAAAAGCCCCATACAAATAAAAAATAAAACTCCGAGAATTAATTCAGGGGGTGGTAATATCATTTAATAATCTCCTGCATTTAACCAGTTATTATGTAGTTTTCCGATAATATCAGAAGCCTAAATAATATGTAAAGAATAATCAGCCGCCACCTTGACGGTTCTTATTGATATCTTTATCATACTTCAGGTGACTAATATTCCATAGGGAAATAATAATAAAGGCTCGGAAGTACCTAAGAACCAACAACTTAATAATGAATATCAAATCCCGTAAAAAGCGGCTTGAAAGGCTCGACAAAAAACATCTGTGGCACCCTTTTACCCAGATGAAGGAGTGGTGTGAGGAGAGTCCTGTAATAATCACTGAAGGCCGAGGTTCTTTTCTTAAAGACATAACAGGCAGGTGGTATATTGACGGTGTTTCATCTATATGGGTAACAGTTCACGGTCATAGGAAGAAAGAGATAGACACAGCTATAAAAGAGCAGATTGATAAAATCAGCCACTCAACCTTGCTTGGCCTTACGCATCCGCCTGCAATTGAGCTTGCGGAAAAACTTGTGCAAACTGTTAATCCGCAGCCGGTAACCCGCAACCGGGAACTCTCAAGGGTATTTTATTCCGATAACGGGTCAACATCCGTAGAGATAGCGCTTAAGATTGCATATCAGTACTGGCAGCATAAAGGCATTAGAGAGAAGAAGATGTTTGTGTCTCTTAAGAATGCCTATCACGGAGACACTGTAGGCGCGGTAAGTGTCGGAGGGATCGACCTCTTTCATAACATATTCTCCCCCCTGCTTTTTAAGACATATAATGTTCCATCGTCCTACTGTTATCGTTGTGAACTTAAAAGAAAGCATCCTTCCTGCAAACTCTACTGTTTGGCAAAGATGGAGGATACATTAAAGAAACATCACAAAGAGATAGCGGCCTTGATCATTGAGCCGATGGTTCAGGGAGCCGGAGGTATGATAGTGTCTCCGCCCGGCTATCTTAAAGGCGTAAGGAAGCTCTGCAATAAATATAATATTCTGATGATCGCTGATGAGGTGGCAACAGGTTTTGGCAGGACAGGAAAGATGTTCGCTTGCGAACATGAAGGCGTTAGGCCTGATATCCTCTGTATTGCAAAGGGGATTACAGGCGGCTACCTGCCCCTTGCGGCTACCATGACAACAGAAAAGATCTACAGCGCATTTCTTGGCAGATACAAAGATTTCAAAACATTCTTTCATGGACATACATACACAGGCAACCAGCTTGCATGCGCGGCTGCTCTGGCAAACCTTCAGTTATTCAAGAGCGAAAGAACTCTGAAGAAGATGGAAGGGAAGATAGAGATCTTAAGGAACGGCCTGAGCAGGATAGCGGAATTACCTAACGTCGGCGATGTAAGGCAAAAAGGGTTTATGACAGGGATAGAACTTGTGAGAGATAAAAAGACCAAAGAGCCTTATCCTCTTGAAGATAAGATGGGGGTAAAGGTCTGCAACATTGCGCGTGATAAGGGACTTCTCATAAGGCCGCTGGGGAATGTCATTGTGCTGATGCCGCCTCTGAGCATCTCCAATCAGGAATTGAAAAAACTCATTCAGATAACAGCAGAGTCAATTCAAGAAGCGGTTTGTTGAAAAATTTCACAGAGAGATTTTATCCGGAGTTCTTAGCGTATTCTATGAATATATGTTTGCCGGTAATTCAAACAACCCGGAGATTTTTGCTTTATGAATTAAGATTATGATATAAGATTAAGATATAATACATTTATAAATTTGACTGGACAGCAGAGCTCTTGAAATTAAAAAATGACAGATATTAAAGATAGGCGTGATTTGAATCACATCTTTCTTTTTTGCTTTACCTAATCATTAGCAATAGGGTAAGATATCGCAGGCATTAATATTTTTCTTGACAATATTTGTTTTTTTTGATTTCATTAATCATATGATATTTAAAAGAAGAGGAATGGTTGGCCTGGATATAGGCTCCAGATATATCAAGGCCGTTCAGTTAAATGAAGTCAGCGACGGATACCAGCTTGAGAGTTTTGGTATCATAACGCTCCAGCCTGAATTAATCGTTGATGGTTCAATTCTTGATTCTCTTCGTGTCGTTGAATCAATCAAGGAGCTTATCTCCAGTAACGGCATCAAGGCAAAAGATGCCACAATAGGTGTATCCGGACATTCATCTGTAATAATAAAAAGGATAACCCTCCCGCAAATGTCCGAAGATGAATTGCATGAGTCAATAAAATTTGAGTCGGAGCAATACATACCTTTTGATATTGAAGATGTAAATCTTGATTTCCAGATACTCGGCATGCAGGAAGAAGGCAATCAGATGGATGTTCTTGTCGTGGCTGTTAAGAAGGACAAGATAAACGAATATGTTTCTGTTGTGAAAGATGCCGGGCTCAATCCCCTTATTGCTGATGTTGATACTTTTGCCCTGGAAAATGCGTATGAGACTAATTATGAAATTTTGCCGGGTGAGAATCTCGCGCTTGTCAATGTCGGGGCCAGCATGATTAACATGAATATCCTGAAGGGCGGGGTCTCTGTTTTCACAAGGGACAGTTCCGTCGGCGGCAACCTTTTGACAGAAGCGCTTCAGAAAGAGTTCACAATTTCTTATGATAATGCTGAAAAGCTTAAACGCGGCGAGGCGGTTGAAGGGATCCCGCAGGAAGAAGTTGCGTCTGTCCTCATCTCTGCATCTGAGGAGATTATCGCTGAGATATCACGATCCTTTGATTACTTCAAAAGCACAACCGGGAATGAAGACATTAAAGAGGTAATCTTCAGCGGAGGCGGAGCGCTGGTAAAGGATTTTGCCCCGCTGCTTTCAGAAAGGGTCGGAATAAGCGCCAGATTTATTGAGCCATTCAGGAATATAAAGATACCGGATTCATTCGATAAGGGGTATCTGAAAAAGGTTGAGCCTATTATGTCTGTTGCTGTAGGCCTGGCGTTAAGGAGGATCGGAGACAGATGATAAGGATTAATCTTCTGCCTGCAAAGCGTAAAAAGAAGGCTTCTGAATTCCCGATCCATTTTATTCCCGGCATTTTCGTTACCATCGTAGCAGTTGTTTTGATGGTTGTCTATTATTTTTATCTGAACAACCAGATAACTACTAAAAAGGCTGAAAGAACAGCCAAGGAACAGAGGCTGGCAGAGATAAAAGAGAAAATTAAAGAAGTTGAGAACTATGAAAAGGATAACGAGGCATTCAGGGAGAAGAATAAAGTTATTGAGGAATTAAAAGCAAGGCAGGCCGCGCCTCTCATCCTGCTTGATGAAGTCAGCAACATGCTTCCAAAAGGGGTATGGCTGACCGCGTTAACTGACAGTGGCGGCACCATTAATATTACCGGGGTTGCATTTACAAACCCTGATCTTGTTAATTATGTTCAGAACCTTAAGGGATCAAAATATATGACAGATGTTCAATTGATTGAATCACGACAGACAAAGATTGAGCAATCTTCAGTTTATAACTTCAGCCTGTCGTTTAAGTTAAAAATATAACATGGCAATAAACATAGACCTGAAAAAGATTCCGCCTTATATAAGGGTTATCATATCGTTGATACCCGTTGTGATTTTTATTGCATTGTTCGTAACGCTTGTTTATCAGCCGAAAAGCAAAGAGATTCTTTCTTTGCAGGGAGCAGTTGCAGCTCTTGATAAGGAGATATCAAGCGGTGAGGTTAAGATAAGAAAGCTGGATCAGCTTATAGCTGAAAATGCCCTGCTCAAAGCAAAACTTGCGGCGCTGCAGGAACATCTGCCCGCGGAGCAGGAGGTAACTGAACTTTTAAAACAGGTTTCAGATCTGGGACTTAAATCAGGCCTTGAAATTCTTTTATGGAAACCCGGGGCAAGGCGGGCAGCTCCGAGCGGGCTTTATGCTGAGATCCCGGTGGAGGTTGAAGTTATAACCGGATATCATGACCTTGGAGATTTCTACAGCCATATAAGCAGACTGGCGCGTATTGTTAATATATCGGGACTAAAGATAAGCGTAAGAGGCAGGGGCGAAAGTGACAGCAAGGGTTTAAACTCAGCTACTTTTACTGCTGTTACATTTGTTGCGTCGAACTCCGGTGAGGAGACCAAGTGAACGGAAAGATATCAAGAAGAGGCATAATGAAAAGGCCGGAGATACTGATTATGGTTTTATTTGCCGTAGCAGTATTGATCTTCCCTGCGTTGTCAGGCTGTAAAAAGAGTTCTGCGCCGCCTGCAACTGCTGCAAAACCGGCAGAGCCTGCAAACCCAGACCTCCAGGCTGAAGCGGCGGTTCAGGAGCCCCCGAAAAATGATAAAGGATATGTTTATGACCGTAAAGACAGACGCGATCCATTTATGCCGCTTATTGAAGTAAAGAAAGTAGAAAAAAAGGACGATAAGAAAGTGCTGGGTACCCTTGTCAGCTACGATGCAGGTGATTTTAAGGTATTGGCGATCGCAAAAAAAGGAACCCGGCGTTACGCGCTTCTTGTTGCGCCCGGCAACAGGTCGTTTACAGTCTATGAAGGAACTGTTCTCGGTTTCAATAACGGGAAGGTTGAAAAGATAACTGAAAATGAAGTAATTATAATAGAGCACATCGAAAATTATCTCGGGAAGATTGAATCCAGACAGTTAATTTTAGAGCTCCATAAGGGGAGGTAATATAATGATATTAAGAAAAAGCCACTTGTTATTTTTAATTGTTTTAGCTGTATTGACTCTTCAGTTATCCAATGTTCAGGCAAAGATAAACTCAGAAATAACCGGGATAGATGTCAGAGAGGTTGACGGGACCACAGAGATAGAGATAATGAGCACGACCCCCCTTACATATACCATGTATACATCCGATCCTTACAGGATTGTATTGGAGATGCAGAACACGGCTTTGAAGGGGATAAAAAAGAAGGTCTTTGACAGGGCGGGTGTTATGGAGGTAATGCCTTCGTTAATTCAGGGCGTGCCGGACGCAGTAAAGCTTGAGATATCTCTTACCGATCCTGTAGATGTCAAGCCGATGCAGAAAGGAGGCTCGCTGATTCTTGCGTTTAATACTCCTGCCAAGCTCGCTGAAGCGGAAGGGGAAAATACCTCCGCTGCCAATGCACAGGCTTCAGGCAAGGAGATACAAAGCATAGCTCTTAGTAAATCCGGGGATAAACTGCTCGTAACGATTAGCGGCAATTCAGAGATGGTGGCGAAGGTGATGAATGCCGACAATAATAAACTTGTGGTTGATATCCCTGATGTAACAACCGCTATTGATGCGCCCAGGGTCTCTGAACCGCCGGTACAAGGCATAAGGATAGGGAAACATGCTGATAAAACAAGACTTGTCTTTGACCTTACCGGACCGGCAGTCTATGATATATCGCCTTCCGGCAATCAGATTGTAATTTCCTTCAATATGCCGGGCGCTGAAACACCACGTGCTGCCGTAACGCCGGTTATGCCCGCCCCCGTTGTTACTGAAAAGCAGGGAACTCAAGAGGCTAAGGCTTTGTGTGATTCAGAATCAGGCCAATATTCAGGCGAAAAGATAAACCTTGATATGCAGGACGCTGATCTTATCCATATATTCAGGCTTATCGCCGATGTTAGCGGTTGCAATGTCGTAGTAAGTCCTCAGGTTTCAGGCAAATTTTCAATGAGGCTCATTGATGTTCCATGGGACCAGGCGCTTGAAATGATACTTAATAACTACGATCTTGAAAAGAGAGTGAACGGCAATATCATTCGAATAGCAAAGAGAGACAGTTTTATTAAAGAAGATGAAGATACAAGAAAACTCCGTGAGACTGAGGAGAGTGCCGGCGAGCTTGTTTCAAAAACTTACAAGATTAATTTTGCCGATGTTGCAAAAGTGAAGGAGATGATTAAGACCAGTCCTAAAGGCTCCATCAACATTGATTCCAGAACCAGCACTTTGATTATCAAAGATGTGGAGCAGAACCATGCCAAATTTAGGGATATTATTGATACCATTGATAAGCGGACGCCGCAGGTTAATATAGATGCGAGGATTGTTGAGGTATCAAAAGGTTTTACAAAAGAGTTCGGCATTCAATGGGGAGCGGACATAAGGCCAAGTGTTGATACGGCAGTCGGCGGCATAACGGGGACCGGCACCGGAAGCACAAGTTTTGCCTCCGGCAATCCCCTGCTCATAAACCTCCCTGCTGCTGCCGGAGCAGGCACCGGCGGTGCAATAGGATTTGGATATTTAGGAGCCGGCGCCCTGCGCGCACTGGACTTGCAGCTTTCAGCCATGGAAGATACCGGAAACGGCAAATTAGTCTCAAATCCGAGAATTATAACTTTAGATAATGAATCGGCAACTATAAAACAGGGTTCGAGCATTCCTTATTCAAGCGTTAGTCAAAATGGCACTGAAACAAAATTCGTAGATGCTAACCTTGAACTTAAGGTCACACCGCATGTTACTCCTGACGGGACGATAGTCATGGAAGTAGCCATAAAGAAGGACGAAGCTGATTTCGGAAAAGCCGTAAATGGTCAACCGGCGATCAGTACTAAACAGGCAGAAACAAAAGTCCTGATAATGGATGGAGATACCCTTGTCATAGGCGGCATCTTTAAAACAACCATTTCCGAGAGTGAAGGAAAATTCCCGGGGCTTGGAAATATTCCGGTTCTTGGGTGGCTCTTTAAGAAACAGAAGAAAGAACAGAAGACTGAGGAACTCTTGATATTCATAACCCCGAGCATTGTCAGATAATATTGGGGCTATTGAAAAGCCTGTTTCAACAGGTGAAATTGTCATACCCGCTAAAGTGGGTATCCAGAAAATAAACTGGATTCCTGTTTACACGGGAATGACGGCAAAAGAGTGAAGAATAGTTTTTCAACAATCTGTGAAAGATGTTAAAGAGCAAAATTTTTATATAAATTAGGAAATATAGGTTTACGGAGGCTGGAGGAACAATGAGAAAAAAAAATAGCATGGCAGGAATCGTTTTAATGACTCTTTTGCTGATATTGTCCGGATGCGGCGAGCAATTAGGCTCTCCGGCCGCGGACAGCGGGGATACAGGCATCCTTATTAAATCCGTAAGTATTATCGGAGAAGAGCCTGCAGGCGGGGATAACGAAATTGACGCGGCCCTTCATTTGTGTCCTCCTGATTTTACGGAAATTGAAGATGGCCTTTTTATAGCCAACGCGCAACTTACTATAAATGCGCATGCTGTCGGATTTGACCCTTTTCCCGCAAGCATTGAGCAATGCGATATTACTTATCTTAAAGGGAACGAAAGCCCTGATTCGCCTATTATAGAGAGTTTGACCATTTATCCGAACTGCACTTTGACAGAGGGTGATGGTAATGAGTGCAATTTCGTTATGATGGACGTAGACAGGAAAATTAAATGGTGGGATGACGCAAATGCGATCAACTTTCCGAGCACATATCCAACACCTTATACAGTCAGGTATGATTGCACATTCATGAATCAATACGGTAACTCTGGAACTTTCCAGGTTGAATATGATATTTTGCTTGCTGATTGGAACTACTGTTAGCAGGAGGGAGACTAAATGAGAAGAATATTAATCTTTATAGCATTTTTTGTAAGCATCATTTCGTTGATAAGCTGTAACAGCGGTTCGAGTTCCTCAAGCGCCCCCGGAGGCGTAAATCCGGGGATGCCGTCGGATGTCCAGCTTCTGCCGTTACAATATATTGTGCAGACAAATTCCGATGCCTTCTTTAAGGCAAGGGTGCTTGACGGCAACGGCAGGCCGGTCCCGGGAGTAGCGGTCACATTCACAAATATCTCTCCTATCGGCACAATAACTGCCTCAAAAGCTGTCAAGACAGGCAGTGTGAGCAAATCCGGCACAACAGTGGCAAATACGAACTCGCTCGGCTATGCAACGGCCAGGGTTTGGAGTCCTAATGCCGGCTTTGTCACGGTCCAGGCAGAGGTGGATGCCGGCACCGGTCAAGTGAGAGACAAAAAGACCATCTATTTCTCAACTTTTGACTTTTCTATTCCTGTACCGGTTGAGCCGATTCCGGATTTGCATCTCCAGGTTGACGGCGAGGATCTCAATGAAACATTTGATGATCATGATGATTTTTATTTATTCCAAACACCGGATGATGATGAGGTCATTGTTCGGGCAACAGTGCTCGACGGCGATGGAAACCCGGCGTCATTCGTTAATGTCACATTCGGCGCTGACAGTCTTGAGGCTTCATTCCCTGAAGGCAGCACAAAGACAACCGATTCAAACGGGCAGGCGCAGGTCAGGGTAAAAGTAGCCCAGGCGTTAAGGGACCTCTATTCCACTTTAAATATAACTGCTTCAGCTTTGGTGGACGGCAAGAGCGCATCCGACATGATTACCTTGTTCCTGCTGCCTTCTGGTATTGATGTGGGAAGCATCAGTTTAAACGCAACCCCTGCGCAGGTAGAGCCGGGCGGAACATCTGTAATAGATGCTTACGTAACAACCTCAGCAGGAGGCGCAGTGCCTGACGGCACAACCGTGAACTTTATAGCATCGTGCGGGTTCGTGGTACCATTCGCGCAGACCACCGACGGAAAAGCCACTGTTGACTTCACCGCCCCATTAACTGTCGGCACATGCATAATTACCGGCTCAGTAGCCGGAATAAGCGATACCGTGGATGTCGTAGTGACTTCTGCGACGGGGATAAAAATAATTCCAGCGTCCCAGACTATTTCAAATCCTGCTGTAAGTAATACAGCTACATACACCATACTGGGCGGTACAGGTCCTTACACAGCCTTCTCCTCAATTCCGGGACTGGTTACAGTTCCCGCCGGAAGCTTTGCAGGCCCTGAATTTATCGCGACAGTTGCAGGGGTGCCGGTAGTTGATACGACCGTGACAATTACGGTTTATGACAGCCTCGGCGCAAGCGCCATAGCAACACTTATACTTGATGTGCCTTCAGACCCGCTAAAGGTGACGCCTACTGCCCAGACCAAGGTGCCTCCGTTTACAACCGCTACTTACACTGTAACAGGCGGCATAGGGCCTTACTCAGCCTTCTCAAGCAGTCCGGGACTGGTAACAGTTCCTGCCACCTTTGCAGGCCCGACGCTAACCGCGACTATAATAGCCGCGCCGTCAGTTGATACTACCGTGACAATCACGATTTATGACAGCGCCGGCTCAAGCGTAACAGCAACCCTTGTCCTTGACGTAGCCGGCGTGACGCCGCTTGCGGTTGCGCCGAGCGCGGTTACTGTGACAGGCTTTGCGAATCCTGAGGCGAATCCTGCTGATGATGTGACATTTACGATTACAGGCGGGACAGGGCCTTTCAGCATGTTCTCAAACAACAACGCTATAATTGCAAGCCAGGGACCACTCGGCGGAAGCACTTTCGTTGTAGACCCTGACGCGGTTGCTGTAAGCAATGCCGTGTTGATAACTGTACAGGATTCAATCGGTGCTTTTGCTACAGCGACTGTGACCGTGACTCCTCCTGTTTCTTCATTCACTCTCCTGCCGAGCGCTATTTCAGTGCTTGAGGGCGATTCCGTGACAGTTTACCTATATGGCGGAATTGGGCCGTATGAGACATTTACCACAGATGCCTCCGGCTTATGTGCGCCTGCCCCGGACGACTTAGTCCCGCCAACACCACCACAACTTGAAGACACTGTAACATCCTTTGTTGTAGGTCCTATACCGCTCGGCTGCGCAGGGCAGACTCACACGATAACGCTCGTAGATAATATCGGCAAGCAGGCAACATTCAAGATTACAATTAATCCGGATGTAATTGCGCCAACTGTGATAGCTACATTCCCTGCTAATACTGCTATAGGAGTGCCCATAGATACTCCTGTATCTATAACTTGGAGTGAGCCTATAGACTGTTCTACAGTTAATACGACAAATATAACCATTGCACCCTTCCTGCCGCCAACTTGGACTCTCTTCTCTTGTACCGGTAGCAATGCGATATTTACGCCGGTTGGTCAGTTGGCAAGCACCGTATATACAGTGACTATAAGTACGGCAGTTACAGACATCGCAGGAAATCCGATGGTATCGCCGTACATCTTCAGCTACTCAACGCCGTAAGCGGTTCTTGAATGATGTTAAATAGGAGAGGCGGGCCATTGGCCCGCCTCTTTTTTTGTGCCCTTAATCTTACCCCTCTAAAAAGAGGGGTGCAGGGGTGGGTTTAAATGAAGATCAAAAAGCTTGCTTGCCTCAAAGGGAACCGGAATAGTTTTTGACAAAATACAGGTAATTCCCTGATAATTACTCATATGCCAACAATAAAGAATATTGAGGGACCATATAGATTTTACTTTTATAGTTTTGATTGCAATGAACCGAAACACGTACATGTTCAAAGAGAAAATATGATCTGTAAGTTTTGGTTAGAGCCGATTGCTTTGTGTAAGAATAGCGGCTTTTCCCCGAAGGAACTAAACGCTATTAGAGAAATTATTTACAAAAAGGCAGAACAAATAAAGGAGGCATGGCATGAGTACTGCGGTTAAACTCCAGGAAATAAAAATTAAAGATGTGAAAGTTACAGAAGACACTATTACAGCGTATCTTGTTGATGAGATTATCAGAGGCAAAGCCGGAACAGCGGCAACATTGTGAGATTATTGGAGATGGTCAAGGGATACATTGGCCCGACATAGATGAAGATATTAGCGCTGAGGGGATGTTGTACGGCGTCCCTGCCCCAAGACCAAAGAAGTGATCTCTTGTTTAAAATGAGTTTTAATTGAAGTTCAGGCGCAGTTTATGTTTTGTAAATATTCAATCCCGGTATCTGCCCGCCTCTTTTTTATGTTATCGCCTTGACATATCCTTTGCCGCATAGTAATCTTTAGCATGAGGTGATGAAAAATGAAAACCAAAAAACCTGATCCCAAACGCGCTAAAAAACATCTTGATAAAATTTATCAACTTGCATCTCAAAGCAGATCGCCTTTTGAAGGTATGAGCGACGAAGAAATTATCAAGAAGCTTCGTAAGTCAAGGGAAGATATCTGGGAAGAGAAATTTGCGGCTCATTCTTGATACAAACATATACATATATGCCTTTGCAACTACCCAAAAACCATCGTGCAGGGCGGTTATCAATCTGCTGGCAACTTCTCCTTTGGAATACACACTGCGAATACCCCGCACCATAGTAACTGAGGTAAGACGCAATTCAGCCCCTGAAGTATTCCAGGAATTTTTTGAATTTGTTTCCGAAATAACCATAATTGACGAAGATTTTCTTATTCCTTTTGAATTAGGCGCAAAATATGAAGCAAGAGGATTTAAACCTGCTGATGCCTTCATTGCCGCATATGCCGAATGGGTCGGCGCTGATGCCCTCGTCACTGAGAATCGGCACTTCCTGAAACACAACCCTGCTCTTCCATTCAAAGTCTTAACCGCTGATAAATGTCTGAAACTCATTTATTAAAAAGCTACTGTAGAGAATTAGTGAGAGACATCCCATATTTCTTGAACGCGGGGCGGGTTTCACCCCCCTTTTTTATGCTCTTCAGGCTTTCCCCTTACCACCCCGTAAGCCTCTCCTGCTTTTGGTCCTAAAATAGCCAGAAGGCAGAGGGGAGCTATGAGGTTGTATTTTTTTACTCCTCTACTGAGATTATCAGAGGCAAAGCCGGAACAGCGGCAACATTGTGAGATTATTGGAGATGGTCAAGGGATACATTGGCCCGACATAGATGAAGATATTAGCGCTGAGGGGATGTTGTACGGCGTCCCTGCCCCAAGACCAAAGAAATGATCTCTTGTTTTAAATGAGTTTTAATTGAAGTTCAGGCGCAGTTTATGTTTTGTAAATCTTCACTCCCGGTATCTGCCCGAAGTGCTTATCAAGGGTAAAGACTGAGAGGTTATGTTCAATGGCGATGGACGCAATGAAGATATCTGACAGAGGCAGTGTTAATCCTCTCTTCTTTAAAGAGGCCGATAGCTCCGCTGATTTTTGCCATAGGGATTTTGTCATCTCAAGATAACGGATATTTGACAATGCGTCCGATATCTTTAATTTTTCAGATTCTGATCTTACACCCTGCATAAGTTCAAACATAATAATGCCGCATATCCGCACGGAGTTTTTTATGATGAGAGCTTCAAGTTTTTCGCCCACTGGCGATTCCGGCTTAAAGAATTCTATCCATACGCTTGTATCAGCCAATACGCCCTTACTTTTTTCTTCCATAAAGTCTTCTTTCCCTTTCATCCTGTACTTTCATCTCAAGTTCTTCTTCTTTCTCCCAGTCATAATCAATCTGTATCTTGCCGCGCAGGGCGATCAAATCCTGTATTTTCTTTTCCCGGATGAATTCTTTCATGGCGATAACAATCGCCTTTGTTTTTGATTTTTCCCCGGAGATCTTCTGTACCTCGGCAAGGATATCGTCGGGTATGTTTAATGTTGCACGCATATTATGCACCTCCTTGATATGCTTTAATTGTATGCATACGCAGACTGTGTGTCAAGGGGGTTGTTGTTCTGAGACACTCGAGTATATATTATGAATCTATTTACCACCCCTGCACCTCCTAAAATAGGAGGGGAGTTATTAATAAAATCCCAGAAACACTACATTCGCGGAGAAGTGAAAGATTATTGATGGCAGGATATTGCCTGTGCGCATATAGAGAAATCCCATAATCAGGGAAGGAAAGAAGGTCATTACTGAATAAATATCACCAAGAAATATAAGCCTCGGCAAGTGCATCAAAGAGAAGAGAAGGCTTGTCAGCACTATTCCCCTTATATTATTGCCAAATCTCTCCTGCAGGAAGCCCCTGAAGTAGACTTCTTCAGGGAATGACGCAGAAAGAAGCTGAAAGACCAGGCCGTTGAATGGCATAAGCTCAAAGGACCTTCCTGTAAGCGACAGAATGTATCCAAAGGGCGCTAAAATAGCGGCAGACGCAATAATGCCCGCAAGGGCGTCCCGTACATTGAATCTCAGGTTTATCATCTTCTGAAGGGCATAAGAGGCTGATATGAGAAGGAATGGGATGAGGTATCTGATAAAGTGTAAAGAGAAGGCGTGATAAGCGGATACTGTTAAAAGTAAGATTATGTATGAATATAAAGCCTTTTTTTTCTGAATGTCCAAACTATTAAAAAAACCGAGGGAGCAGAGAAAGTAACTGCTCCCTCGGCCATTTGCAATTTATAGATTATCTCTTACGCCTCTTTATCAGCGTCAATATGGCCGCAACCGGCAGGAGCATTACGAGAAGATCAACCCTTCCGGCATCTTTTCCGGCAGTAATTGAGCATCCTCCGCCGCCATGCGGGATTCCTTCTCCATCTGATAGCGTTTCAGCCACAGCTACCTCAGAATAAGATGAGTTTGCGATCTTGTTATATACCCTGATACGATACGTGTATGAAGTCGTGGGTTCGAGCCCGGCGGAATCGGTATAAGTTGTGCTGTCCGGTCCAATATCATTAGCTATCTCGACAAAGTTGCCGTCCGATCTCCTCTCTATCTTGTATCTTCTGTCATAGCTTGTTGCATTGTCAGCCCATGAAAGGGTAATGCTTGGTGAATCTGCTATGGCATCAGAAGGAAGAGAAGGGTTCGGAATTTTAAAAGGGTTTGCCTTGGCGGTCAGGCCGGTAGGCGTCAGCAGGGAGGATACTGCTTTGTATGCGTTAATCCTTCCGTTAGTTGCGATCCAGCCGTCAAGGCTCGAAAGCCAGTCAACATATCTAAGGATAGTGTTGCGAACATCATAATGAGCAAATTGTGTATTCTGAACTCCGTCGTAATAACCGATAAGCAGTCCCGCAAGCCCTGATACATGGGCCGCTGCCATTGATGCCCCCTCAAGAGTTTCCAGTCTGCCGAAGTCAGGAAAAGTGCTCATCCAGTTAGGCACAGTGCTCCAGATATAAACACCGGGAGCGGCAATATCTACTGACAACGGGCCATAATTGCTGAACGGAACCCGCTGGTCGCGCTGGTCCGTAGCGGCGACCGATATTATATTCGGCAGGTCAAAACTCGCAGGATAGTGAGGAAACAAATCATTGTTGTCTCCGACAAAGTCAATACCTCCCAGACCGTCTTCCCTCCCGTTGCCTGCAGAAGCGACAAAGAGTACTCCATTAGTATTAGCGTAATCTATTGCATCATACACTTTTCTGTAGTATTCGAGGCTTCCCCAGCTTGCATTTATTACTTTTGCGCCATTATCAACAGCATATCTGATGGCTTCTGCAATATTTTCGTCACTCGCTGCTATCACCTCATCTTTACCAGCTATTGTCTCCACATCAAAAATTTTTAAAGGCATTAGTTTTACTCTCCACATTACGCCGGTGACCCCTTCGCCGTTATTTCCATGTGCGCCGACGATGCCTGCCACGTGCGTGCCGTGTCCGACAGTATCCATCGGATCGTTGTCAGTGTTGTAAAAATCGTAGCCTTTAATGTCGTCAGGATAACCATTTTCATCATCGTCGAAAGCCAGAATACCCGGGACCTTCAGGGCTTCATCTATTAGCCCATCGCCATCGTCATCCGCTCCGCACACACCCGGGCAACCGTCATCATTGTAGTCGCCCAGCTGCTCTTTTAGATTAGTCCAGATATTGCCGACAAGATCGGAATGATTGTAATCAATGCCTGTGTCAATGACGGCTATCACTACATTCTTACTTCCTTCGGGGATATTTCCTCCGGGATAAGTGATGCTCCATGCCTCAGGAGCGTCAATGTCATTGTCAGGGTAGCCGTAGGCGTAATCCCCTGTATTATGCATGCCCCATTGATTCGGAAAAAAATATGTGTCATTAGGTATTAACTGAGCCGGGACCTGTTGACTGCCGGTCTCTGATACTGTACCGCTTTTAGCGGTTGTGGAATTGCCTGCGGACTGATAACTGCCGCATGATGCTAAAAAGAGAGCCAGAAAAATAGAAACGATCTTTTTCATTATTTACCCCTTTCCTCCCGTTAAAATAGTTTTAATTCATATAATACGATATATAAATTGAATCATACTGATGATTTATTGTCAAGGAGAATAATCACGATAGTTTCTCCCGGTTATCTGCTTCTTTTAACGCTGGCTATAATATCATTCCGGGTTGCTACTGCTGTCCCGATCTCTCCTACCACGGCGCCTGCCGCATGATTTGCCAGGATGGCGGCATTCTTTGAGCTTATTCCGGCTGAGTGACAGAGAGCAAATGTGGCAATGACAGTATCTCCGGCGCCTGTTACATCATATACCTCTCTTGCAAAGGTTGGTACATGCGTTATCCTGTTATTCTTTTCAAATAACGTCATCCCCTCATCTCCTCTTGTAATAAGCACCGTCCCGCAATCGAGTTTTTTCATGAGCGTTTTGCCTGCCATAACCAGACTCTTCTCGTCCGAAATATTTATGCCGGAGCCGACAGACGCCTCGTAAAGATTAGGTGTTATAAGATGCACGCCTTTGTAATAGTTAAAATGGCCTATCTTCGGATCAACCGCAATAAATACCTTTGAACCGGCAATCCGGAGAAGTTTTTTGATCAGATCTCTTGTTATTAATCCTTTGCAGTAGTCCGAGACTATTATGGCTTTTATTTTCGGCAGGCACTTTTCAACGTAGATTAGAAGGGATGATATAGCCGCGCTGCTGATATCGGATTTAATCTCTCTGTCAAAACGCACTATCTGCTGGCTGTGCGCGATTACTCTGGTTTTTACTATTGTGGGCCTTGTCTCTTTTGCGATGACGCCGTCTGTATTTATGTTGTTTTCTTTCATCTTCTCTATCAGGGTCTTTCCCATATCATCCCTGCCTATAACGCCGGCAATAAAGGCCTTGCCGCCAAGGGAAGCGATATTATGAGCAACATTTGCCGCTCCGCCTAAAAGCAGGCTTTCGTCAGTCACCTGCACCACAGGCACAGGCGCCTCAGGAGATATCCTGGTCACTTTTCCCCATATATACTGGTCAACTATGATATCGCCGATAACAAGAACGCCTGTCTTGCTGAATTTCTTAAATAAATTTTTCATTTTCGGTTAATAAATTTAGCATTTCGGCATTATATATCGCAACCTTTGACAGGATTTTAAGATAAAAAACAGAGATTGCCGTTAATCCCAAACAATGCATTTAAATAAAACCACAGAGTTCGCAGAGACATTTTTGATTTTTAAAAAACCTTTATTTCCAAGTAATTCTCTCTGTTCTCTCCTTATATTTTTGAAAAATAATCAACTTTACTCTTGCATAAAAGAGTGCACAGAGAAAATCATTAAAAACCGTCAATTCTTCTTTTACTATCAATATATTTCCCCTGTGTTCTCTGTGGTTAATTGCAGTTTGTTATTTGCCAAATTTGTATGCCATAATAATTTTCATGTGTAATATAATGAGGATATTTACAGCGGTTCTTATGATATTGCTTGCTGCGGCATGCGCTACTACAAGGAAGACGGCCTCCACTGAACTCTCAAAGGACTCTTATTATCAGTATATTCTTTCTGCTGCGGCAGAGGCAGAATATGATTGGGACAAGGCGCTGGAACATCTGAAGCTCGCACTTAATGAAGACCCGGGATCTGTTTATCTCAGGACTGAAATGAGCCGCCTTTATTTTAAGGCAGAAAAGTTGGCAGATGCGGCTAAAATAGCTGAGGATGTAATTAAGCAAAATCCGGCTTACGTGCCCGTGCTCTCTTTGCTTGGAGAGATATATTCAAGACAGGGAAATCTTAAAGGAGCGGGCGATATCTATGCCAGACTGATAAAGCTTGCCCCTGAAAAGATGGATGCTTACATACATCTTGCGCATATATATGTTATCAGCAACAGACCTGATGAGGCGGTGAAGGTATTAGGGGAGGCTGTAAAGATAGAGCCGGATAATGCGTTTGTAAGATATTACATTGGAAAGATTTATTCCGAGACAAAGAGGTTCGAACCGGCGATCAATGAGCTTGAAAAGGCTGTTGAATTAAGGCCGTCATTAGACGCGGCTTTTCATTTGCTTGGAGTTTCTTATGAGGCTGTTGGAGATATGAATAAGGCAGCGTCTAATTATGAGGAAGCTATACGGCTTAATCCGTATAACATTGAGGCAAGAAAAAGGCTTGCCGTAATTTATCTCAAAGAGGGGGCAGTCAGCAAGGCGGTTGACCTTATGGCAGAAGGCATCAGGCAGGAGCCGGACAACATGGAGATCCACATGATGCTTGCAAATATATATATAGAGAACAACCGGTTTGCAGAAGCTGAGAAAGAGATAAGCGTAATCATTTCTGCTAACCCTGATAATAAGGAGGTAAGATATGTTTATGCCAAACTCCTCAGTCTGGTGAAGAAGTATGACGAGGCGATAGGGCAGTACGAAACGCTTGCATCTCAGATGCCTGAAAATCCCGCGATTCTTCTGGATATAGGCATGTTATATATTCAAAGAGAGGACTATGCAAAGGCTGAGGAAGTCTTTAAAAAGGGGCTCGCTATCGCTCCTGAGAACGATGATATAATTTTTAATCTGGCGATAGTATATGAAAAGACAAAAAGGCCGGATGATATGTTCAGCGCCCTTAAGAGGACTATAGAGATCAATCCGAATCACGCTGATGCGCTCAATTACCTGGGATATACTTATGCGGATATGGGAATTAACCTTGATGCAGCCTTTGACCTGATTAAAAAGGCTGTTGCTCTGGAGCCTGAAAGCGGCTATATCCATGACAGTCTCGGGTGGGTTTACTTTAAGAAGGGGATGTATGAAGAGGCACTGCGGGAGATACAGAAAGCGTCGGATATTACAAAAGACGATCCTGTTATTCTTGAACATCTTGGAGATGTATATATTAAGCTGAATAACAAGGAAGCAGCGGTTGATGCATGGCGCAAGTCGCTTCATGTCAATGATAAGGAAGAAGCACTTAAAGAACGTGTTGAGAAGAAGATTCAGGATTTAGGATTTAAGATTAAAGAAAAATAATGGAAGATTCATCGCCCTTCACTTTAAAGGCGCCTGCAAAGATAAACTGGTTTCTGAGAGTTGTCGGACTGCGAAGAGACGGTTTCCATGAAATCCGGAGCCTTATACAGAAGGTCACCCTATTTGACACCCTTACATTTGCTGCATCAGAAGATTTAACCATCTCAGGCACAAGCGGGATACCTCCTCAAGATAATATTGTTTATAAAACAGCCCTGATTTTAAAGGATAAATATGGCATTAAGGATGGGGCTGCAATACATATTGATAAAAAGATACCTATGGGGGCGGGACTTGGCGGAGGCAGCAGCGATGCTGCTGCTGCGCTTCTTGGATTGAACAAACTCTGGTCATTGCACCTTTCTAATGCAGAGCTTTGTAAGTCTGCAAAGAGGATCGGCTCTGATGTGTCTTTCTTCCTCTTTAGTCCTATATCTCTTGTGCATGGCAGAGGAGAGCTGATAACCCCGAAGAAGGCTTTAAAACCGCTCCATATATTACTGGTAAAGCCCTCAATATCCATTTCAACGGCATGGGCATACAAAGAATTATCAGTTTCCCGTAAAGAAGCCGGCAGTATGCCTGAGTTGACAAAAAAAGCTGATAAAGTTAATAATATTGAGCATTTTATCCAGAGTATTGAAAGAGCTGATATATCAAGTATAGCCGGATATTCCGGTGCTGTTTCAAATGATCTGGAGTCCGTGACCCTGAAGAGTTTCCCTGTCATTGCCGGGATAAAAGAGAAGTTGCGCGAAAAAGGCTCGATTTTTGCTCTCATGAGCGGAAGCGGCTCCACGGCCTTCGGGGTTTTCGAATCTTTGGAGAAGGCTGAAGAAGCGGCAGTTTTTTTCACTGATCACTGGAGAGCAGTTGTCCAGACGATAACGGACTGATTCTGAAATGAGGGTAAATTGGGGCGTCGACAAGCGGTAAGTCACAGGGTTTTGGTCCCTGCATTACGGGGGTTCGAATCCTCCCGCCCCAGCCATATATCCTATAAAAAGAAGTTGGTCACATACTAACACAGACCTTTTAAGCAGGGACAAAGGCACAAAGCAGCAAAGGCAGAAGAAAATAAAAAACTATATATAGTCTGTGTAAGTCTGTGGCTAAATGCCGTTTTTAGGAATTTGTCTTTAAGGGGGTAAAATGCCGGAAGGAATTAAACTGTTTTCAGGCAATGCCAATAAAGGACTTGCAAACGAGATAGCTGATTATCTGGAGGTTCCTATTGGAGATATTACGGTTTCAACATTCAGTGACAGCGAAATAATGGTGCAGATAAACGAAAACGTAAGAGGCGCAGATGTCTTTCTGGTGCAATCCACCTGCGATCCTGTTAATAAGAATCTTATCGAGCTCTTTTTGATGCTGGACGCCTTCAAAAGGGCGTCAGTCGGCAGGATTACCACTGTGATCCCGTATTACGGATACGCGAGACAGGACAGAAAAGTACTGCCGAGGGTGCCGATCTCCGCCAAGCTGATGGCTGACTTGATAACAGTAAGCGGAACGGACAGGGTGCTTACAGTAGATCTGCATGCGGGACAGATCCAGGGATTTTTTGATATGCCGGTAGACCATCTTTACGCATCTCCGGTAGTCGCTGAATATATAAAGAAGAAGTATTCCAATGATACCGTCATTGTATCGCCTGATGCCGGAGGAGTTGAAAGGGCAAGGGCTTTTGCAAAGAGGCTGAATGCTTCATTGGCGATTATTGACAAGCGCAGGGAGAAGGCTAATGTATCTGAAGTAATGCATGTCATAGGCGATGTCAGCGGGAAGGACGCGATCCTGATAGATGATATGATAGACACAGCTGGGACCATAACTCAGGCGGTCTCGGCAATAAAGAAGAACGGGGCAAAACGCGTTATCGCCGCCTGTACTCATGCTGTACTGTCAGGCCCGGCGATTGAAAGAATCAATGAATCTGAACTTGAAGAGGTAATTACGACAAATACTATACCTATGGACAGCAAACAGAAAAAATGCAAAAAGCTGACTGTGCTGTCAATAGCGCCGCTGCTTGGAGAGGCAATAAAGAGGATACACGAGGAATCATCAGTCACTTCACTATTTAATTAATAAGGGAAGAAAGCGCAACGGAGGTTTAAAAAAAATGAAAAAGATTTTACTGAAAGCAGAACAGAGAACTGAAATAGGAAAAGGCGGAGCAAGAAGCCTGAGACGTCAGGGCATGCTGCCTGCCGTAATTTATGCAGGCGGAAAATCCACTCCTATTAAATTTCACAGGAAGGAAATAGTTAAGTTAATAACATCAGGTGTCGGAGAGCACGCTATTCTGAACATTGAGTTCAGCAAGGACGGCGGAAAACCAGCGGAGCATCCCGCGCTTATCAAGGAGTATCAAAAGGACCCTGTATCAACCGAACTTCTCCATGTTGATTTTATGGAGATATCCCTCAAGGAGAAGATAAAGATCTCAATACCTATAGTTATCACAAAGGAGCCGGTAAGCATCAAGACAGGCGGGATTATGGAGCATCACCTTAGAGAGATCGAGATAGAATGTCTCCCGACCCAGATACCTGAAGCTATCGAGATTGACGCGGGATCTGTAGAGATAGGGCATTCCCTTCATGTTAGCGATATAAAACCGATAGAGGGAATCAGGATCGTAACTAACCCTCAAATGGTTATAATGAATGTTACAGCGCCAAGAGTAGAAGAGGCTCCTGCTGTGGCTGCTGAGGCAGTGGCTGCCGAGCCCGAGGTTCTAAAGGCAAAGGCCAAGGAAGAAGGGTCGAAGGAAGAACCCAAAAAAGAGAAGGGAAAGTAGCTATTAATTATGTGGCTTGTGGTCGGCCTCGGCAATCCCGGAGAAGCTTATGTAACGACAAGACACAATATAGGTTTTATGGTCATAAATGCTTTATCGGATAGATTCTCTATTCCGCTAAAGCAGAAGAGAAGAAACTTTGAATATGGAAGGGGCTTTATGGAGGAGAAAGAAGTTCTCCTGATAAAGCCCCTTACTTTTATGAACAGAAGCGGCATGGCTGTAAGAGAGGCGCTTAAGGGACACGAGGATACCGGCAATCTGATTGTTATTCATGATGAACTTGATCTGGAGCCCGGCATTATAAGGATAAAGAAGAGCGGCTCATCAGGAGGCCACAGAGGAGTTGAGTCAATAATAGAGATGCTTGGTACGAAGGATTTTCTAAGATTAAGAGTCGGCATAGGCCGCTCAAAAAGGCTACCTCCTGAAGTTTATGTGCTTACCAGGTTTCCCAAAGCTGACGCAAAGATGGTAAAAGAGAGTGTTGATACCGCTGTAAACGCTGTAATAGCCGTTATCAGCAAGGGGCTATCCTCTGCCCAGAATGAATTTCACAGGGATTGAGATTCAGTTTTTACCGCTCTTCCCTGACTTTAAACGCTTAAACTTCTCTTCGCCTATGCACTCTTTTGCGAACGCGCACCAGTCAATGCATGAAGGCCCAAGTATGCGGGAGTTGATCTGACCGCATTTTTTACACTTGGCTTCGGTCTCATCACTCCATATCTCGACACCCTTCCCGCAATTGCGGCATGTAATCTCTTCAGGCTTCGGCTGTTTTATCTCGGCGCTTCCCGGACAAGTGCTCTTGAACATTATCTCCTCCTTGATTTAATTATGACATAAAATTATTTCAAGTGGTATGATTTGCATCATAAACCTTGACCATACTGTATCCCTTGTGCTAAAAAAGCTGATGCAGGAAAAGCAGGAGATGCTCTCAAATATACCTTCCGTTGATGAATTCCTCAAGAGCCCTTACGGCTTGCAATGGCTTTCGTCTTATCCGAGGAAGTCCGTGCTTAAAGCCGTCAGGATGGTCCTTGACGAAAAGCGAAAAGAGATATTAAGCGGCCTGACGCCGTATGTCTCAATGGATATTCTCTCAAGCAATATAGAGAAGGCCATCAGGCGGCTCTCATCCTACAGGCTTAAGCCTGTAATTAATGCCACAGGCGTTGTCATCCATACAAACCTCGGCAGGTCGATTCTTTCCTACAAGGCGATAGAGCACGTGATAACTACAGCGCGGAGCTATTCAAACCTTGAATATGAGATAGCCGCAGGCAAGAGGGGCAAAAGGTATTCAAACATAAAGGAGATCATCAAAGAGCTGACAGGCGCGGAAGACGCGGTTGTCGTAAACAATAACGCCGCCGCTGTTCTTATCTGTCTCGACACATTCGCAAAGGGCAAGGAGGTTATCGTATCGCGTGGCGAGCTTGTTGAGATAGGGGGCTCTTTCAGGATCCCCGAAGTGATGAAGGCGAGCGGCGCGATATTAAGAGAGGTCGGTACTACGAACAAGACCCATCTGCATGATTATGAGAACGCATTATGCGGAAGCACGGCGATGTTGCTCAAGGTACATCAAAGCAATTACAGGGTGATAGGATTTACCGAAGAAGTGGCGATAGAGAAACTGGCTGCAATCGGGAAGGAGTACAGGATACCGGTTGCGGCTGACCTCGGCAGCGGGTGCATGATTGACCTGAAGAGATACGGCGTGCAGGGAGAGCCTACGGTTCAGGAAGTTGTAAAGACCGGCGCTGATATCGTCACATTCAGCGGAGACAAGCTCTTGGGCGGCCCGCAGGCAGGCATCATCATAGGAAAAGAAAAATTCATTCAGAAGATACAGAAGAACCCGCTGCTCAGGGCGCTGAGGATAGACAAGATGACGCTCGCGTCTCTTGAGGCGACCTTTATGCAGTATCTTGATGAGGAGAAGGCGCTCAGCGAGATACCGACACTAAGGATGATGACAGAGCCTGTTGAGGTTATAAAAAAGAGGGCAGGGAGGATCTTCAGGGCATTGAAAGATATTTCCGCTAAGGCGGATTTATCGATTGTGCCTGATGAATCGCAGGCAGGCGGCGGTTCTCTTCCCGAAATTAACTTTCCAACCTTTGCAGTGACGATCAAACCGAATAATATCTCAGTCAATGAATTAGAGAAGAGATTGAGGCTCGGAGAACCCGCCGTAATAGCAAGGATTAAAGATAACGCTCTCCTCATTGACGCGCGAACTGTGCAGGAGAGAGAGATAAAAGAATTGGAGTTTTGTGTTAGGACGGCGTTAACTGAACCCTTTTTCTTAAATTGATACGAATACCCTGACAAGAGCCTCTCGTAAAATATTTTAGCAAAGGAAATGGAATGAATTTTCCGGTTGCAGGCATTGAAGTAAACCCGTTTATACCGCCTGTAACAGCTTTCATAATCTCTTTCTTCACGTCAATGGGCGGCGTATCAGGCGCATTTCTGCTGCTCCCTTTTCAGGTGAGTGTGCTCGGTTTTAACACTCCGGCGGTCAGCTCCACAAACCAGCTTTTCAATATAGTCGCAATACCAAGCGGAGTATATCGCTACATTAAAGAAGGCCGAATGGTATGGCCTCTTACCTGGGTTGTTATCATCGGGACATTGCCCGGTGTTCTAATCGGAGCTTTTCTTCGTATTCAGTATCTCCCTAATCCAAAAAACTTTAAAATGTTTGCCGGTTTGGTTCTGCTGTATATAGGTGGCAGGCTGCTGAAAGATCTATTGATAAAAAAGAAAAGTGAGAAGAATAAACCTTCCGCTGAAGAACAATTTCAGAAACTGGCAAGAGAATACGGATCAAACCAAGGGCAGGAGAGGCAATTGCCAAGGGTTGTTGTAAAAAAATTCAATCTCTCCCGCATCGCCTATGAATTTTATGGAGAAGAGTTTGATGTAAGCGCTCCCGGCATAATGGCCCTCAGTTTTATTGTCGGGATTATCGGAGGGGTTTACGGCATTGGAGGCGGCGCTATTATCGCCCCTTTCTTCGTAAGCTTTTTCAGGCTCCCGGTCTATACTGTGGCAGGCGCGGCATTAATGGGAACTTTCGTAACTTCTGTTGCAGGCGTGCTGTTCTACCAGCTCATAGCCCCTCTTTATCCCAAAATGACTGTAGCCCCTGACTGGGCTTTAGGGTTCCTATTCGGCATAGGTGGTTTTGCCGGCATGTACTGCGGGGCAAGGCTGCAAAAATTTATCCCTGCAAAGATAATCAAGTGGATACTGGCAGGCTGCATCCTCTTCATCGCCGGTCAGTATATTATCGGATATTTCATGTGACCTTTCAGCGCTTATAAATGTAAATAACTGCACGATCGAATATCAAAAGCGGACTACGATTGACATCCTGCCTCAAATATCATCTTAATGCGGCAGTTAAACCAGCCAAGCAGCAGTTGGTTTCGAACGTCTGTAGAGCGAAGGGGAATGTGCATTTGACCGGAGGTGTAGATATCTATTATTATTTACTCGCAGCGAGAGTGGCGGAACTGGCAGACGCGCTGGACTTAGGATCCAGTGGGTAAAACCGTGGGGGTTCAACTCCCCCCCCTCGCACCATAAAAGAGAATCAATCGTGATAACAATCATTGACTTTTAGTGTGATTTCAGATAAATTTTAAGCTATGGCGGCTAAATTAGGGCAGTTACTGCTAAGTAAAAACATGATTTCTGAAGACCAGTTGAAGAAGGGTCTTGAAGAGCAGGCAAGAAGCGGCGGCCGTCTCGGCTCCACTCTCATTAGTTTGGGTATCATTAATGAGGACCAGTTAGTTACATTTCTCAGCCAGCAGTATGACGCGCCTGCGATTAAGCTCTCTGATTACAGCATTGATCCTGCAATTATCAAGTTTATTCCGCATGATGTGGCGCTTAAGTATCATATATTTCCTGTTGCAAAGGTTGGAGCCACAATAACTATAGCAATGTCTGACCCTTCCAATGTCTTTGCCATTGATGATATAAAGTTTATGACCGGTTACAATGTTGAGCCGGTCGTCGCATCTGAATCTGCCATAAAAAACGCCATAAATCAACATTATGGAGAATCCGATGCCCTTCAAACAGCAATGGACAGCATCAAAAATATGGGGATAGATGGCGCCAGTCTGGACCTCATACATGAGGCTGATGAAGATGTAGATATAAGCGTGCTCAAGGAGGGCGCAGAAAATGCCCCCGTAGTTAAGCTCGTTAATGCGATATTAAGCGAAGCTATAGACAGGGGCAGCAGTGATATTCACATTGAACCATATGAAAAAAACTTTCGTGTTCGCTACAGAATAGACGGTATGCTTTATGATATCATGCAGCCTCCGCCAAAGCTGAAGGCCGCGCTCTCATCCCGATTAAAGATCATGGCAGAGCTTGACATTGCTGAGAGAAGGCTTCCTCAAGACGGCAGGATCAAATTAAAAATAAGAGGGAAGCCTGTTGACCTTCGTGTATCAACTCTTCCTACGCTTTTTGGTGAAAAGATCGTTATGAGAATCCTCGACAGGAGCAATTTAAATCTTGATCTAACGCAACTGGGCTTTGAAGAAAAGGCTTTAGAAAATTTTAACGAGGCGATCACTTCACCTTATGGCATGGTGTTGGTAACCGGACCAACCGGAAGCGGCAAAACTACCACACTCTACTCAGCCCTGAGCACCATTAACAACATTGACGTAAATATCATGACTGTTGAAGACCCGGTGGAGTACAATCTTCATGGAATAAACCAGGTGCATGTCAAAGAAGAGATAGGGCTTACTTTTGCCGCTGCTCTCAGATCATTTCTGAGGCAGGACCCTGATATAATTATGGTGGGTGAGATCAGAGACTTTGAGACAGCGGAGATCGCTGTCAAAGCCGCTCTGACAGGACATCTCGTTCTCAGCACCCTCCACACTAACGATGCCCCGAGCACTATTTCAAGGTTGCTGAATATGGGCGTTGAGCCCTTTCTTGTCTCCGCGTCTGTCCTGCTTATATTAGCGCAAAGACTGTGCAGGAAAGTCTGTGAGAAATGCAAGGAAGAAGAGGATATTCCGGTCCCGGCTCTTGTAAAGATCGGCTTTTCACCTGAAGAGGCAAAGACGATCAGATGCTTTAAAGGCAAAGGATGCAGCACGTGTAATGACACCGGCTACAAGGGAAGAATCGCGCTTTATGAGGTAATGCCTGTAAAAGAAGAGATAAAAGAATTAATCCTTGAAGGCGCTTCTGCTGCCGAAATAAAGAACTCGGCCGTAAGGCTTGGCATGAGAACTCTGCGTATGAGCGGACTTGTAAAGCTGAAAGAAGGGGTTACATCTGTCGAAGAAGTGTTAAGGGTAACTTTCGGAGACTAATCAATTGAAGCGGCTGATGACAGTCGCATATAAACTTAACATTGATAATTTGAGCTTACATAATATAGAGTAAGGAGTAAGAAATGGCAACTTTATACGATCTTTTAGCCGGCATGATAGAGAAGAAGGCCTCAGACCTTCATATCAGCACAGGCACGTCGCCCCGGATAAGGGTTGACGGCAGCCTGGTTCCGATGGAGGGGCCGTCGCTTTCCCCTGCTGAAACCAAAGCTCTCTGTTACAGCATCCTGACAGACGCCCAGAAACATAAATTCGAAGAACACAACGAGCTTGACCTCTCATTCGGTATGAAAGGGCTAAGCCGTTTCAGGGCAAATATATTTATGCAGAGAGGCGCAGTAGCAGGAGCGTTCAGGACTATCCCGTTTGATATAAAATCATTTAAAGATCTCGGGATCCCCGACATAGTGGCGGAGCTCGCAAACAAACCGAGAGGGCTTATCCTGGTTACAGGACCAACCGGCAGCGGAAAATCCACAACCCTGGCAACCATGATAGACAAGATCAATAGCGAGCGCCATGAACATATTATTACAGTTGAAGACCCTGTAGAGTTCCTTCATTCGCACAAAAAATGTCTTGTGAATCAGAGAGAAGTCAACTCAGACACTTTCTCATTCAAGGACGCCCTTAAGTATGTGCTGAGACAAGACCCCGATATCGTTCTGATCGGTGAGATGAGGGATCTGGAGACTATTGAGGCAGCTCTTACTGTATCGGAGACCGGACACCTTACCTTTGCAACATTGCACACAAATACGGCTGTCCAGAGCATAAACCGTATCATTGACGTTTTCCCGCCGCACCAGCAGGAACAGATAAGGGTGCAGCTTTCTTTTGTACTGGAGGGTATCTTATCTCAACATCTAATTCCCAAGAAATCAGGCAAAGGCAGGGCTATGGCTATGGAAATCCTTATCCCGACTCCTGCAATAAGAAACCTTATAAGAGAAGAAAAGATACATCAATTATATGGCATGATGCAGACAGGCCAGGCAAAGATGGGGATGCAGACTATGAACCAGTCCCTGTTGTATTTATATGAAAAGGGTGATATAGCTTATGAAATGGCGCTCTCCAAATCGCCTATACCCGATGAATTTATCAGCATGGTGCAGAGATCCGATCAACTAAAGAAAGGAAGATGAAATGCCAATAATATTTCAATGGGCCGGCAGGAATACAAGAGGGGAAGTCCTTAAAGGGGAATTTACAGCGAACACAAGAGATGAAGTACTCGCGCACTTAAGAAAAGAGCGCATCACCCCGACAGTTGTCAGGGAAAAACCAAAAAGCGGCTTTAATTTCCCGTTCGGAGGAGGGGTAAAAGACAAAGACCTCGTCATCTTTTCAAAACAGTTTTCAACTATGATAGATGCCGGACTGCCTCTTGTGCAGGCATTGGATATACTATCGCAGCAGACAGAAAATAAAAACCTTGCAAAGGCTGCCGGTGAGATAAAAATTGATGTTGAAGGAGGCTCAACCTATGCAGATGCCCTGAAAAAACACCCGAAGATATTTTCTGAACTATATACAAATATGGTAGCTGCCGGTGAATCAGGCGGCACCCTTGATATCATACTTGCGCGGCTTGCCGATTATATTGAAAAAGCGATGAAGTTAAAAAAGAAGGTCGTGGGGGCGATGATCTATCCTACCGTCATCATCGCGGTTGCCGTTATTGTCATAGGCGTAATTTTGGTCTTTGTAATACCGACATTTGCAAAGATGTTCTCCGCATATGGCGGGATCCTGCCCCTTCCTACAAGGATTATTATTGCCATGAGTGGTTTTCTTTCAGGTATCGGAGGGATAATAGTTCTTGGCGCCATAGTAGGCTTCATTGTCTTCATAATTCAAACAAGAAAGACGTACAAAGGAAGGAGAATTACTGACTCAATAGCTCTAAAAACCCCTGTTGTTGGTATCCTTGTCAGAAAGGTCGCGATCGCAAAGTTCACCAGGACCCTCGGCACACTCATAAGCAGCGGTGTTCCTATACTCGACGGCCTTGCCATAACTGCCAAAACAGCCGGAAACTTAATCATTGAAGAAGCGGTTTTAGAAGTGAGAAAGGGTGTTTCAGAAGGCAAAACCATTGCAGAGCCATTGTCTGCGTCAAAGGTCTTTCCTCCAATGGTTACACAGATGATCGCTGTTGGTGAAACTACCGGCGCAGTGGACAACATGCTTAATAAGATAGCAGACTTTTACGATGATGAGGTTGACAATGCAACCAATAACCTTACCGCAATGATGGAGCCTTTACTTATGATCTTCCTCGGCGTTACCATCGGATTTATAGTAATTGCCATGTATATGCCTATATTCAAGCTTATTACGCTTATTAAATAATTCTGCTGTTGGTTTTTGGCCCCCCTTATTTAAGGGGGGCTTTCTTCTTTCATGCACACCATAAAATATGCAAGAAATCATGATTAAAAGACTGAAGGGATTTATACTCTTCAGAACGCTTGTAGTCACTATCCTGCTGGGCTCTTTTTATATCTTCAGAATCAGTTACGGGACAACAGTTTATCCCGCAGGGTTTTCTTTTCTTATAGCCTCTCTTTATATGCTGACGATAATCTATATTATTGCGCTGCGATGGGTAAAAAGCGCTTCGGGCTATACTGTCTTCATATATATTCAAATTATTAACGATATAATTGCCGAGGCCATTTTACTCTATGTGACAGGGGGCATTGCAAGCGGATTTGCCTTTCTTTTTCCGTTAACCATAGTTGCCTCCAGCATCCTTCTGAATCGCAAAGCCTGCTTCATCATAGCAACGCTTTGCAGCATGCTTTACGGCATGCTTATAGGCCTTCAGTTTTTTGAAATCATTCCGGTTGCCGCTAATTTCGGGGGCAATGCTAAAGAATATTTCTATAACATCTTCGCCAATATCACCGCCTTTTATCTTATAGCCTTTTTAAGCGGTTCTCTCTCCGAGAGACTGCGTAAGACAGCAAAGAGTCTCGAGGAAAAGAATATAGTCGTAAACGACCTGCAAACATTCAGACGGGATATGGTGGAAAGCATGCCGAGCGGTGTTCTAACGATAAATATGGAGAGAAAGATCATCACATTTAATACATCTGCCCAGAAAATAACTCAATATAATTATGACGAAGTTGCAGGAAAGACCCCCGAAGAGATATTCCCATTTCTTGCAAAAGCAGAAACAGAATTTGAAAGAAGAGAGGGGGACATATATCGCAACGGCAAAAAAATCATAATAGGAATAAGATTTTCAATCTTGCGCGACAGCTCAGGAAATTCCATAGGACAAATAGGCGTCTTTCAGGACCTGACCGAATTAAAAGCAATGGAAGCAGAAATAAGGAGAAGCATGAAGTGGGCATCAATAGGGGAACTCTCCGCATCAATCGCGCATGAACTCAGGAACCCGCTTGCTTCGCTTAAGGCATCTGTTGAGATGCTGCGCGAAAAGAAACTTTCCGGCCAGCATGCCGACCATCTCATGGAAATAGCCCTGTCCGAAATGGACAGGCTGGACAACATTGTAACAGATTTCCTGTTATATGCAAAACCACAACGGCTGAACAAGACGTCATTTGACCTTCACCAGTCATTAAAGGATGTAATTATGCTCTTGCGCAGTTCAGAGCCAGACAGAAAAAATGTTACTATATCTGTAAATCTGCCAGGCAAATTAAACATTACAGGAGACTCAGAAAAACTTAGGCAGGTTTTTTGGAATCTCGGCTTAAATGCTATAAACGCCATAGCTGAAAATGGTACGCTAAACATTTATACCGACAAACAGGATGATAAAATAAGCGTGATTTTTCATGATACCGGCATTGGACTGAGCAAAGAGGACATCGAAAGAATTTTCGATCCATTTTATACAACAAAAGATGGAGGAACCGGACTGGGTCTCTCTATAGCTCAGCGTATAGCGGAAGAACACAACGGCAAAATTACAGTCAAATCGGGCGGCAAGGGAACCGGAGCAATATTCTCAGTGCAACTGCCTGTAAACAATAATCTTCCTTAGCTTTTCAGCGCAAGAAATAAAAGTCATATTCATAAAAGATATAACATAATGAAAAAGTCAAAAGCAAAAATCCTTATTGTGGACGATGAGCAGAACATAAGAGAAGTGCTCAGCATCTTCCTTAAAGATGAAGGTTATACCATATCTGTTGCCGGTGACGGCAAATCCGCATTAGAAACAATCAAGAATGATATATTCGATCTTGTCATTACCGACCTGAAGATGCCGAAATTCAGCGGTTTTGATCTGCTCAAGAGCATAAAAGAGATTTCACCTGCAACAGTTGTAGTAATAATCACAGCCTATGGAACAACTGAATCTGCGGTAGAGGCCATGAAATTGGGCGCTTTTGACTATATTCAGAAACCTTTCAAAATAAATGACATAAGGCTTATTGTCAAAAACGCACTTGAAAAAAAGGAGCTTCAACAAGAGGTCTCTCTTCTGAAAGAACAGGTCAAGGCGCCTTCACTGGAGAATATTATAGGAGAAAGCACGGCAATGCACGACCTCTTCTCGTTAATATCCAAAACAGCGTCAAGCAATGCCAATGTGCTTATTACAGGCGAAAGCGGCACAGGGAAAGAACTCGTTGCAAAGGCAATACACAACCTCAGCCAGAGAGCAAATAATCATTTTGTCGCCGTAAATTGCGCGGCTATTCCGGACACTCTTCTTGAGAGCGAGCTTTTCGGCTATATGAGGGGTGCTTTTACAGGAGCCGCTGCAAACAAGCAGGGATTATTTGAGCTTGCTGACGGGGGAACCATCTTTATGGATGAGATAGGGGATATGCCTATGAATCTGCAGGCAAAGATACTCAGGGTCATAGAAGACATGACATTCCGCAGGGTCGGCGGCGTTTCAGATATAAAAGTGGATGTCAGATTGATATCCGCAACAAACACTGACATAAAGAATCTTGTGTATGAGAAAAGATTTCGTGAAGATCTCTATTTCAGGCTGAATGTGCTCTCGTTGAAAGTTCCTCCTTTAAGAGAGCGCCGGAGTGATATCCCTATTTTAATAGAATACTTCCTGCAAAAATTCTCCGGAGGCAAAAAGCAGTTCTCACAGGAGGCTGTTGCAATGCTCTCAGATTATAAATGGAAGGGGAATGTGAGAGAACTTGAAAACATCATCGAAAGAATGGTGCTCCTTTGTGACAGCAAAATTATTGATGTTGACGCCCTCCCTGAAGAGATAAGGCTGAGCTCTGCTGCTGAACCTGTTGCCATGCCTTCAGGCGGCATTAATATTGAACAACTTATGGAGGAGACTGAAAAAGCTTACCTGCTGAAAGCCCTTCAAAATACGAACGGCGTCAAGACAGAAGCTGCAAAACTCCTAAAACTTTCCTTCAGGTCATTCAGACACAAGCTTAAGAAGTACGGTATAGAAAAGAAGATAATCACCGACAAGTGACCATTCTTTTTTTGCGTTATATATAAATATTCTATAAAGGAGACAAAGAACATGGAAACTAAAATATTACTTTCTGAAAAAGAAATTCCGACACGCTGGTACAACATCACACCTGACCTTCCTGAGCAGTTGCCGCCGCCTCTTCATCCGGGAACTGGCCAGCCTATAGGGCCTGCTGATCTTTCTCCCATCTTCCCGATGGGACTCATAATGCAGGAGATGAGCAATGAAAGATGGATAGATATTCCTGATGAAATAATTGAGGCGTACAAAATATACAGGCCTACGCCTCTTCATCGCGCTCACAGGCTCGAGAAGGCATTGAAGACTAACGCGAGGATATACTATAAAAACGAATCAGTAAGCCCTGCCGGCAGTCATAAACCGAACACAGCGATCCCCCAGGCTTACTACAACAAACAGGAGGGCGTGAAGAGGATCTGCACTGAAACAGGAGCTGGCCAGTGGGGAAGCTCTATCGCGTTGGCATGCAAGATTTTCGGCATGGAATGCACAGTCTACATGGTAAGGGTCAGTTATGAACAGAAACCATACAGAAGATTTCTGATGCAAACCTGGGGAGCTGAAGTGTTTGCCTCACCGACAAATATGACAAATGCGGGCAGAAAGATACTCAGCGAAGACCCCAATTCACCCGGATCACTTGGAATCGCAATATCAGAGGCGGTAGAAGACGCTGCAATACATGATGATGCAAAGTACTCTCTCGGCAGCGTGCTGAATCACGTGTTGCTGCATCAGACGATCATCGGCCTTGAAACAAAGAAACAGCTTGATCTGGCCGGAGAAAAACCGGACGTCCTGATCGGCTGTGTCGGTGGCGGCAGCAATTTTGCAGGATTAGCCTTTCCGTTTGTTCCTGATAAATTGAAAGGTCAGGATATACGTCTGATAGCGGTCGAACCTACGGCCTGCCCCACGTTAACAAAGGGCGTGTACACTTATGATTTCGGCGATGCCGTTGGCCTCACCCCGCTCGTCAAGATGTATACCCTCGGACACAGCTTTGTCCCGCCGGGAATACATGCGGGAGGGCTGCGCTATCACGGGGACGCGCCGCAGTTATGCCTGCTGGTTAAAAATAAGATAGTTGAAGCTGTAGCGTATGCGCAGAATCCGGTATTTGAAGCCGCAATGTTATTCGCGCAGACAGAAGGGATAATCCCTGCGCCTGAGACATCTCACGCGATCAGATGCGCGATAGATGAAGCAAAGAAGAACAACAATAATTGTATCGTATTCAATCTGAGCGGACACGGGCACTTTGATATGACCGCATATGATAATTATTTATCAGGAAAACTTGAAGACTATGAGTATCCTATTGAGAAGATAAGCGAGGCTATAGCAAAAATTCCGAAATTCTGATCGTTGAAGTTGATGTTCATCGAAAAAGCACTATCAAAGAGGCAAAAACAGAGAGGGCCGGCAATTAAACCGGCCCTCTTGCAAACAACTACTTCTTTTTTGTAGTCTTCTTGGTCTTTTTTACCGGAGCCTTTTTTGTCTTCTTGGGCCCACATGATCCGCAACTCATGCATTAACCTCCTTTCTAAACGTATTAATGCAAATGATCATAATACAATTTTAACATTTGAATATTATTTGTCAATATAAAAGTATTTTTAATCTGGTAAGTATACGCATAATACTTTCCACTGCTCCTGTTATGCTATACTTAAAACCGTGAAATTCCAAACCGCAATCACTTTATGAAAGGATATAAAAAAATATGAGCATCGAGCCGAACAAAGTGATTTACTCCATGGTCGGAGTAAGCAAGCACTATGAAAACAAAACAGTATTAAAAGATATCTATCTCTCCTATTTCTATGGGGCAAAAATAGGCGTCCTCGGCCTGAACGGATCAGGGAAGAGCTCGCTTCTCCGCATTCTTGCAGGGGTTGATAAAGAGTTCAACGGCGAGACAGTCCTGTCGCCCGGACATACAGTAGGTTTCCTTGAGCAGGAGCCGCAGCTTGATAACAGCAAGACAGTGCGTGAGATCGTGGAAGAAGGTGTTCAGGAGACAGTTGATGCTCTAAAGGAATATAACATGATAAATGAGAACTTCGGAGAGCCGATGTCTGATGATGAGATGAGCAAGCTTATTGAACGTCAGGGAAAGGTCCAGGAGAAACTCGATGCAATGGATGCATGGGATCTGGATTCGCGTCTTGAGATGGCCATGGATGCTTTACGATGTCCTTTAGGTGATACTTTGATTAAAGTGCTGTCAGGAGGAGAGAGGCGGCGCGTGGCTCTTTGCAGGCTCCTCTTGAAAAAGCCTGATATCCTTCTTTTGGATGAACCGACCAACCACCTTGACGCCGAAACAGTGGCGTGGCTGGAGCACCATCTTCAGAACTACGCCGGCACTATTATTGCGGTAACCCATGACCGGTATTTCCTCGATAATGTTGCCGGATGGATCCTCGAGCTCGACAGGGGACAGGGGATTCCGTGGAAGGGCAATTACTCATCGTGGCTTGAACAGAAGAAGAACCGTCTGGAGCAAGAGGAGAAGACCGAAAGCGAAAGGCAGAAGACCCTCCAGCGCGAGCTTGAGTGGATACGGATGTCTCCAAAAGGGCGCCACGCAAAGGCCAAGGCGCGTATAACTTCCTATGAGAAGCTCCTAAGTCAGGATATTGAAAAGAGTTCAAAGGACCTCGAAATCTATATCCCGCCGGGGCCCCGTCTCGGCGATGTAGTCATCCAGGCTGATAACGTGAGCAAGGCATACAGCGACAATATCCTTATGGAGGGCATGACCTTCTCCCTTCCACCAGGGGGAATTGTCGGGATAATCGGGCCTAACGGCGCGGGGAAGACAACCCTTTTCCGTATGATAACCGGAAAGGAAAAGCCTGATTCAGGCACATTTAAGATCGGAGAGACGGTAAAACTGGCATACGTAGACCAGAGCCGCGACGACCTCGACCCAAAGAAAAGCATATGGGAGATTATCTCCGATGGAATGGATATAGTTCAACTCGGCAAAAAACAGATCAACTCACGCGCCTATGTTGCGCACTTCAATTTCTCAGGCAGCGACCAGCAGAAAAAGGTTTCCATGCTTTCAGGGGGAGAAAGAAACCGCGTGCATCTTGCCCGCATGCTGAAGGAAGAGGCAAACGTCCTTCTGCTTGATGAGCCTACCAATGATCTGGATGTAAACACTATGCGCGCACTTGAAGAAGCTTTGGAGAATTTTGCGGGCTGCGCGGTTGTCATCAGCCATGATAGATGGTTCCTTGACCGTATTGCTACACATATGCTCGCATTTGAAGGCGACAGCAAAGTGGTCTGGTTTGACGGCAATTATTCGGAATATGAAGCAGACAGAAAAGCACGTCTCGGCGCAGTCGCAGACCAGCCGCATCGAATTAAATACAGGCATTTGACGAGAGGGTAGGACATTGAGTACTGAAGGCTGACAAATTACTTATCCTCAATAATCAGAAGAGTCAGCCCGCAGTCCGGGCACTCAATCTCATCTGGACTCACAGGGGAACCACATGCCGGACATTTTCCCCGGCTCATCATTGCCCTTGAAGCATGAAGTTCTGGATGTATCTCCGCGCAGTAATCCTCTATGCGTTCACTTGCCTTTTCAGCGTCCTGAGATGACACTATCAATCGGTATGTATCGCCGCAGCATCCTTTTTTGCACCCGGCATAGGAATTGACAACACAGGAGATATTGGATTCAATAAGGATAGTGTAAAGTTCATTCATCCATGTTAAACTGCCCTCCCTGACAACAACCGCATTCTCCGGAGACTTGTCCATGCACCGCTTCTTTTCCTCCTGCATCTTTTTGTTTTCCTCGAGCGTCAGAAGGACCGAGCCGCAGTCCGCGCAAAGCTCGATATGCGGGAAATACTCGGTTGTACAATCAGGACATATTTTTATCCGTGTCATTAATTTATCCTATTGAATAATTATAAAGATAACTAATGTTGTTTGCCAGCGCCTTTTTAAAAATGCTTTGAACGCGGGTGTCATGTTTACATATTAAGGAGAAAATATCAGGGATACAAGTAGCAGGTTTTAAAATAAATTATACTATGCATATGAACAGGAACTTGAAAATATTTTTAGCCGGCGGAATTCCTTTCGGCATATTTACGGCAGTATTGTTTTCCTCTCTGTATGGTTTCAATGCCGGTCTTCCAGGCGGGCTTATTTCAGGGTTAATCTTTGGTTTTCTTATGTTTATCATATTAGGCTTTCTTCATAGCCGGGCCGTGAAAAAAATCGCAGGGGATATATCCGAAAAGTCAATGAGGACATATCAGGTTCGGAATATGGAATTGCAACTCCCCTATGACAAGACCTTTGATCTTTGCATTAAGTCTTTGAAACTTATAAGCAGATGCAGGGTTCAGGAGGAAGACCGCTCTCAGGGTAAGATCATAGCAAGGTCGTCTATTAACTGGAAGACATGGGGAGACACAATCTCTTTTGACATAACCGGCATAAGCAATGAAAAGACTGCTGTAAAGGTATCAAGCAGACCGACCGCCAGGTCAACTATCGTAGATTACGGCAAAAACCTTGAGAATGTAAAAACAATAGTTTCTTTATTGGAAAGATCAAAGTGAGAAGAATCGACAATGTTACTCTCCCAATATATTCTGAGCTGGGACCTTAAAAGGTCAGATTCATCAGCGAGATCATTTTAAACACGTTAAAGGGTTAGATATTCCTCCTTCCATATCAGCATCAAAGCAAAAAGAATATTGTATACTATATCAAAATTCGCTCGGCCATTATGGAAGATAATCTCTTAAATTCTCATTCTCTTACTAAATGACAAAAAAAGTTATGATAAGCGCAGGAGAGCCGTCCGGAGAGCTGTATGGCGCCCTTTTGAGCAGGGAGATCAGAAAGAGATGGCCTGACGCAGAGATATTCGGCATCGGCGGTGTACACATGGAAAAAGAAGGGGTCAATTTGATAGCTCCTATTTCAAATGTTATCGGAATTACAGAGGCTCTCAAACATGTATGGGAGATCAGGAAACACTTTAGAAGCGCAAAGGAAGCGATGATTAAGAAAAAACCTGATATTCTCGTCCTTATAGATTATCCGGACTTTAATCTCGCTCTCGCCAAAAAGGCAAGTGCCATAGGAATTCCCATACTATATTATGTCAGTCCCCAAGTGTGGGCCTGGCGCATATGGAGGATAAAGAAGATAAGCTCGCTCGTCAATAAGATAGCCCTGATCCTCCCGTTTGAAGCGGACTACTACAAAGATACCGGGCTCCCATACGAGTTTGTAGGCCATCCGCTTGCGGAAACCATCGGCATTGAAAAGAGCAAAGAGGAACTAAAAAGAATGATAGGACTTGCCCCGGAGCGGCCTGTAATAAGCTTTTTACCGGGAAGCAGGCCCGGAGAGATACAGAGGCATATGCCGGTCATAAAGGATATTGCCGCAAAGATCAATAAGGAGCTGCCTGAGTTTCAGCTTGTTATCCCGCTTGCGCCCGGAACAGACGTCTCTGAAGAATTAAAAGATTATATTAGAGTAATTAAAAACAGGACAAAGGAAGTTGTAGCCTGCTCAGAGGTATCTGCTGTTGCTTCAGGCACTGCAACGCTTGAAGCAGCCCTCATCGGGACGCCGATGGTCGTCTTTTACAGAGTTTCCCCGCTTACTTTTTTTCTCGCAAGGCTCCTCGTTAAGGTTAAATATTATTCGCTGGTCAACCTGCTTTCAGGGAAAGAGGTTGTTTTAGAGTTCATTCAGAATGAGGCGACTGCTGAAAAAATCTTTTCAGAGATCAGAAATATACTGCATGATACTGCTTACAGATATAATATGATTTCAAACTTCAAAAAAATAAGGGAACTGATAGGGGAGAAGAGGGCCTCTGAGAGAACAGCATCTATTGTAGGAGAGGTAGCCGGATGGAACAGTACAAGCGCTTAATAAAATATCTGAAGCCCTACTGGTGGATTGTTATTATTGCAACTATCTTCAGCTTCTTCGTTTCAGGCGTCACAGGCGCAATGGCATGGTATATAAAGCCTTTGATAGACGGACTTCAGACCGATACCAAGGTGATGAGTTTGTATCCGCTTCTTTATATATCCTTCTTTCTGTCCAAGGGTATTTTTGCATTTGTGCACTCCTTTCTGATGCGAATTGTCGGCGCAAAGGTGGTAAGAGATGTTCGCGAACAACTCTTTAATAAAATTATCACACTGCCTATGGAATTTTATATTAAGAGACCCTCCGGAGAACTAATATCAAGAGTAATAAATGATTCATACGTGCTTCAGAACATTCTCGGTTACTCCATAAAAGATATCTTTGTTGAAGGAGCCACTTTTATCACTCTGCTGGTCGTAGCCTTTATAAGACGGTGGGATCTCACTCTGATATCTATGATAGTCTTGCCCTTCTCCTTCCTTGCAATAGACAAGTTCGGCAAAAAAATGAAGAAGATCTCCCAAAAGACGCAGGAGCAGACAGCAGGGCTCACTGTCAGGCTCACGGAGACCATCTCAGGAATAAAGATAATCAAGGCCTTTATGCGTGAGGAGCTTCACGCGGATAAATTCAGAGAAGAGAACAGAAAGTTCTACAGCATATCCATAAAAGGCGCCCGTACTGCAGAGTACTCTGACCTGCTGCATGAATTAATTACCGGGATAGGCTTGACAGGATTAATGTTCTATGGCCTTTCCTTGATACATTACGATAAGATGACGCTTGGCGAACTCTTCTCTTTTTTTGGAGCCATAAGCCTTATGCTAACGCCGATAAAGAGGATATCCAGCGCAAATAACAAGCTTCAGCAGGCGCGGGCGGCGGCGGACAGGCTGTTCGAACTCCTCGACCAGGAGCCGGCAGCAGACGGCTCAATAGAGATTCTCCCTGTAAGAGACGGGATAGTATTTAACAACGTGACCTTTGTCTATCCCGGCACCAAGAGAAAGGTGCTCAGCAATGTCAATTTTCAGGTCAAAAAAGGAGAGCTTGTTGCAATTGTCGGCAGAAGCGGGGCAGGCAAGAGCACGCTTATGGATCTGATGCTGAGATTCTACAGGCCGTTAAGCGGAAAGATCACGATTGACGGCGTGAATATAAATAATGCCACGTCCAAATCCCTTCGCAAGAATATAGGAATAGTGAGTCAGGACATAATGCTCTTTGATGAAACCATCAGGGAGAATATTAAATTTGGAAAACTCGATGCAACTGAGGAAGAGGTAATTGAAGCGGCAAAAGCGGCATATGCCTACGATTTTATAAAGGATATGCCTTATGGGTATGAAACGCTGATCGGGGAGAGAGGCGTAAGGCTCTCAGGCGGCCAGAAACAGAGGGTATCAATTGCAAGGGCACTTCTTAAAAACCCGCCCATCCTGATCCTTGACGAGGCGACTTCTTCTCTTGATACCGCATCGGAACAGATTGTGCAGAAGGCGCTTGATAATTTAATGTCGAACAGAACGACATTCGTTATTGCGCACAGGCTCTCCACTGTGAGAAGGGCTGACAGGATACTTGTGCTTGACAAGTCGAAGATCGTTGAAAGTGGAGCGCACGAAGAGCTGATTGAAAAAGACGGCCTGTATAAAACCCTCTATCAGTCCCAGTTTTATAATGAAGATCAAGAAATCAGCAAGTAAAAATATAGAAAAATATCCCTTGAGTTTAACCTGTAAAAAGCAGTAGGCCACAGACTTTTCAAGCAGGGACAAAGGCACAAGTAACAAAGGCAGAAGAAAATAATAAACTACATAGTTCGTGTAAGTCAGTGGCTAAATGCCATTTTTAGATTTTATAGAAAGGTTTAAGGATGCTCCTGCTTTATAATTTTCTTTCCGCCATATCGCTTTTAATATATCTCCCATGGCTTTTGCTGAAGAAAGGATCTGCTGATAAGGCAAGATTCCTGAGCGAACGGCTTGGATTATCCGCATATTCAAAGACAGACATATGGGTTCATGCGGTTTCAGTCGGCGAAACTGTTGCCTGCCTTCCGTTTTTAAAGGCCCTCAAAAGAGAGTTCCCGGAGAAAAAGATCCTGTTATCCACAACTACATATACCGGACAGCAGGTAGCGCGCGAAAAATTCCCAGAAGCAGACAGGATAATGTACATGCAGTGGGATACGGGACTCTGCGTAAGCAGGGTTGTCAATTCGCTCAGGCCCGAAGTATTCATAACGATTGAGACCGAGCTCTGGCCTGTCCTGTTTCATGGCCTGAAGAAATCCGGCTCCCATATACTTCTTTTAAATGGAAGGCTTTCCCCTAAATCATTTAAGGGTTACAATTTATCAAGGTTCTTTATGAAAGAGGTCTTGTCATACGCGGATTTTCTCTACATGCAGACGAAGGGGGATGCCGAAAGGATCATCGCGCTCGGCGCTCAAGAAGAGAAGGTCGGAATTATGGGGAACTTTAAGTTTGATATTGCTTTTGATAAAAAACCGCCTCTTGCATGGGTAGGTAGAATTAGCGGGCGTATGTTTCTTGCAGGCAGCACGCACAGAGGAGAGGATGAGATAATACTTGATACGTATAAAACAATAAAAGGGGTCAGGGGTCAGGGGTCAGAGGGGAAAGAGTTTTATAATTTGAAGCTTATTATTGCGCCGAGACATCCTGAGAGGTTCAGTGAAGTGGAGGAGATAATTAAAGAGAGGGGTATGAATTATATCAGGCGTTCTGAGATAAAGAATGCAACAGAGGCGGATGTTATTCTCCTGGACACAATAGGCGAGTTATCAGAGCTCTTCTCAAGTGCCTCAATTACTTTCATAGGCGGGAGTCTATTGCCTTACGGAGGGCATAATATTTTAGAGCCTGCGTACTGGGGCAATCCTATTTTATTTGGTCCTCACATGGAGAATTTTCCCATAGCCGGTGAATTTCTCAACAGGTCAGCCGCGATTGAGGTTAAGAATGCCAAAGAGATTGCAGCGGCAGTGGCAGAGTTAATACAAAGACCGGAAAAAGCAAAGCTGATGGGAGAGAATGCCAGGGCAATATTGGATGAGAATAAGGGCGCTGTTCAAAAAGCGCTGAAACTTGTAAGAGGTTACCTTGGGGCTGCTTAGCGGAATATACGGAATCGTTTTAAAAATCGCAAGACTTTTAAAAAAGCCTAAGAAACTGCCTTGTAAAGTTATCAGCATAGGCAACATCACTCTCGGCGGAACAGGCAAGACCCCTGCTGTAATGGCGCTGGCTGAAGAGGCCAAAAGGCGCGGCTATAAACCGTGCATATTGACAAGAGGATATAAAGGGAAGGCAAAAGACCCCTGTTTTGTTACAAAGGGGGAAAAGCCTTTGATGAACGCATCTCAGGCAGGAGATGAAGCATTCTTAATGGCTGAAGCATTAAGCGGAGTTCCCATAATAAAATGCGCAGACAGGTATGAAGGAGGAATATTTACCCTTAACTCTCAACTCAAAATTCTAAACTCAAAACTCGTTTTCATCCTCGACGACGGTTTTCAGCACTGGCAGCTTCACAGGGACAGAGACATACTTCTGATTGACGCGACAAATCCTTTTGATAACGGCAAGCTCTTCCCGGAGGGAAAGCTGAGAGAACCATTAAGCGCGCTGAAACGGGCTGATATCATAGTTCTCTCAAAAGCAGATATGGCGGATAAGAAAAGGGTCACCGCGTGTATAAGCAAGATCAAGCGGTATAGTACTGACGTCCCGATATATACCTCATCTCATGTGCCGGCAGCGCTTATCAATGTTTCAGGAGAATCTGAAAGTATTGATACGCTGAAAGAGAGAAGGGTCTACGCATTTTCAGGCATTGCCAATCCATATCATTTTGAAGCTCTCCTTAAATCAATGGGAGCGGAGATAGTAAAGTCTAAAAGATTCAGGGACCATCATCATTATCCGCAAGGGGATATTGATAAAATGATCAAAGAGGCCGGGGGGATGGATATTATCACTACAGAGAAAGATATGGTTAAGCTTAAAGGGTTAAGACTTCCTGAGAATATATTTGCTTTAAGGATCAAGTTCTTGATAGATGGAAATTTTTATGATGGTATTTTCGGGATATAGTTCTTGTTTTTCATAGGCATAAGGTATTATCATTAAGCACTTTTTTGACTCTAAGGGAAATGAAGAGTTTGGGAACTTGATATTCCATTTTGGCACCTCAAGTTGGGAGGCAGTGAGAATAAATGAAAGAACTGATTCCTGTTGAGATTATTGAAAGAAAGATTTATCTCCTCAGAGGCCACAAAGTATTGTTGGATAGCGATTTGGCCGAACTTTATGGCGTTGAGGTCAAGCAACTGAAAAGGCAGGTCAGAAGAAATATAAAACGTTTCCCTGAAGATTTCATGTTTGAATTGCAAAAGGAAGAATATGAATCTCTAAGGAGCCATTTTGGCACCTTAAAGCGGGGCGAGCACTCTAAATATCTTCCTTACGCCTTCACCGAACAGGGAGTTGCAATGCTTTCGAGTGTGCTGAACAGCGACAGGGCGATTGAGGTTAATATTCAGATCATGCGGGCGTTAGTTAAGCTCCGCGAACTGATCGCGACCCATAAAGACCTCGCCAGGAAACTATCCGACATGGAAAAGAAATATGACACTCAATTTAAAGTTGTCTTTGACGCGATAAGGCAGTTGATGAAACCGGAGGAGTCGAAGAAGGGCAAGATTGGGTTTAGGCGGGAGCCGGGAAAATGAAGAGAGCGAGAATTGATTTGACTGAAAAATGTGGAATGCAAGAAGAAAGACCTGACCATAGTGACGGTTTTGTAAAATCAGGGTTGAGATGGAAGGTGGTGAAACATGTATTTAATTGACAAAGCAAAAAACAGAATTGATAAGCTGACAAAGAAATCTTTCTCAGAACTGGGGTTCAAAGAGAGGGAAAATCTTCAGGTTTGGTTAGAGAATAACCCAGAAGCACTGGGGGAAGAAATGCTCATTATACAGAAAGAATTTAGTGGTTTTAGTGATACCAATGAGAGGCTTGACCTGCTTGCACTGGATAAGCAGGGAAATCTTGTCGTTATCGAAAACAAATTAGATGATTCGGGTCGTGATGTCACATGGCAGGTATTGAAATATGCATCATACTGTTCGAGTCTTTCTAAGGAGCAGGTCAAAGATATTTACCAAGAGTATCTTAATAAAAAAGATGGTAAGGACAAGGCTGAAGATAAGCTCTCTGAGTTTTTTGACAATGATGATTATGAGGAGCTTTTACTGAATAAAGGGCTAACTCAGAGAATTATTATGGTATCAGGTAATTTTCGCAAAGAAGTTACCTCCACAGCTTTGTGGTTGCTCAATTACAAGTTGAGGATTCAATGTTTTCAGGTCTCACCATTTGAAATGGGCAGTCAACTTTTTTTAAATATTGAGCAAATCATCCCTATTAAGGATGCTGAAGAATTTATCATAAGCATGGCTGATAAAACACAGGATGATATTAATTCACAGGAAACATTAAAAACAAGGCATATCATTCGAAGGGAATTTTGGACTCAGCTATTGAAAGAAATGAATAAATCGACTCATCTTTACCAAAATATCAGTCCTGCAAAAGAGCATTGGATAGGAGCAGGGTCAGGAGTAAGGGGAGTTGGCTTTGTTTTTGTCATTTCAAAAAGCTATGGTCGTTGTGAACTCTACATTGATAGAGGAGAGTTTAAAGAGAACAAATTTGTTTTTGATACCCTTCTACAGCAAAAAGATAGTATTGAAAAAGCCTTTGGTGCTGAGTTGATTTGGGAAAGGCTTGATAAAAAGAGAGCAAGCAGGATTAAGTATGAACTTGAAGGGGTAAATGTGTTTGAAAAAGAAGATTGGGCAAAGATGACAGAATTTATGAAAGATGGGATGCTCAGAATGGAAAAGGCATTAAAAGAACCTCTTCAAAAAATAAATGCTGAGTTGAAAAGAAAATTTAAGAGTCAGCCCGACAGTGTCTAATATAAATAAGATTTATGTTCGGTAACAGATTTGCAACTCATTTCAACCATAATCTTCCGCCCACACTCGAAAATTGGCTTTTAAAAGCAGTTTTCAAGATTAGGAATAAGGAGCATATTCCTTGAAAAACAAAAGTCCTTTAGAAGACATTATAGAAATATCATTAAAAAATCCTACCTTCGGTATTGTCATTAGTCTTCTTTTCGCTGTCCTTGGATTTTATCTATCAAATAAGCAATACACAACATCCCCAAGTGGAGCTTTATTCGTAGGAGTAGGGCATTTATTTGGAACAGTATGCTATGGATTATCAGCTATTGCATTAATTTTTGCAGGTATAGGTTTTATTGTCATTCATCACCTATGTCCGGTTATTGAAAATAGCAAAGGCAATAACATATTGAAGTATAACAGATAATGAGACGAGATGAGATTTTTCGATTTCAAAAATAATCGTCCGAATTTATCCTATACTCCCGGAGTAAGAACCTTAATGG
>JACRPZ010000031.1 GCA_016222905.1 Nitrospirota bacterium | reverse complement strand
CGATTTCTCAACGGAGGAGACGAAAAACAGAAATTGTCTCTCGGAAGCTCCAAGACTGAAGTGAAGTCTCTTTGCTTCCTCCAGACAAGACTTATGGAGTGTGCACTTTATACTTGAAAAACTTTTTCATAGATGACGGCAAAAATAGGAAAAATAATTTTTCAATCGAAGGAGAGTTTTATTTAGCAGGTTTTTTGAGTCTGCAAAGCCTTGCAGAGATACTGCATCAGCATATGGACCACTATCATATGAACGTCCTCAACCTTTTGCATATCATTGATCATCGCAACAAAGGGGATATCCGCCATCTTGGCTAATTTGCCGCCGCTGAAACCGCTCAGCCCGATCGTTTTCGCCCCTTTTTTCTTGGCATAGGAAACAGCCTGAAGAACATTTTCGGAATTGCCGCTGCCGGAGATGCCTATGACAACATCTCCTTTGTTCAGATAGTTTTTAAGCTGCTCCACAAAGATCTTATCGTAAGACAGGTCGTTAGCGTAAGCCAGTATAGTCGGGATATTATCATTCAGGCAGAAGACCTTAAACTTCTTCTCCAGATCAAAGCAGCTCCCCTTGTTTATATCGCAGACAAAATGAGAGGCTGTAGAGCCGCTTCCGCCGTTTCCCATTATGAAGACCTGTTTCTCGTCCTCATAAGCCGAGAGCAGCGCCTTGCCAATCTCTTCAAAGCGGTCATGAGGAAATATATTCAATAATTCCTTTAATTCATCCAGGTATTTAAGACTGAATTTATCTTTCATTTTGTCGAATAACTTCTCACATTATAAATTATTCTGCTTCCGTAGGAGTCGAGCATAAAAGGGAGTTCCCGGTAGTCTTTTAATGCGTGCCTGACGGATTCCTGTTTGTCTCTCTGAATGTAGAGGAGAAGAAAACCTCCGCCTCCTGCTCCGCATATCTTGCCGCCTAAGGCCCCTGCCTTTATCGCTTTTTCATACATAGCATCAATATCAGGATTTGATATGGTATTAACCAGAGATTTCTTTAAGATCCAATTTTCATGGAGGAGTCTCCCGAGTTCATCAAACTTGTCATCAATAAGGTAGCCTTCAAGCTTTGTAACAAAATCTCTCATGGCTCTTAATGCTTCCCTGTTGCTTTCCGTGCTCTTCTTCTGCTTCTCAAGAATTACGTCCGCTTTCCTTGTTTTGTTTGTGAAGAAGAGAAGGAGGTTGGAGCCCAATCTCCTGAGTTGGCCGTTAAAGATAGGCAGTCTGAAGACCGATACGGAATCATCAGGATGAAAAGTTATCTTATTTAAGCCTCCGTAGGCCGCAATATACTGGTCCTGTTTCCCGATGGGTTTTTTGCAGATATCAATCTCTATCTCGCATGCCTCTCTTGCGATATGCTCTGAGGTGACAGGAATGCCTTTGAAATTATATAGCGCGTTCAAGAGGCCCACAGTCACACTGCTTGACGAGCCCAAACCAGACCCTTCAGAGGGAATATCAGCCAGAGTAGTTATCTCTACCCCTCCGGTAACGCCGGTCTTCTTCATTGCCTCGCGCACAAGGTTATGCTTGATCTCCGGCACCTCGTCAACTATCTCTTTTTCGCTGTAGTTGATGTATATCTTCTCGTCAAACCTCTCTTTCACTATTATATAAATGTACTTGTCTATAGCCGAACTGAGAACCATTCCGTCTTCCAGAGAATAAAATGATTTGAGGTCAGTGCCGCCGCCGACCAGGCTGATTCTTAATGGTGTTTGAGATATTATCAATGCTTAACTCCTGTATATGCTGATAGAGACTCTTTTATGTAACAACTCAGGTTGTTTAGACTGTAGTCTGTTAGGATTGGCCACCTAAACACCTACAGACTATCCACCTGAGAAGGTGTTTTTTTATAATAACATTTAAAAAGCTCTTTTTCCTGCGCTCAACGCGCCGTTTTTAATATCTTCCTCAGCCTGCTCCAGCTTTTTATATGTTCCAATATCTAACAAATACTCACTCATAATATATCCAGATGCATTGCCGGTTACACGTGGCAGCACATCAAAGCCGAGATCAAAATAATCGCGTTCAGGAAAATAATTCTTCAGATTCTGACCGCTTAACATTATGCCGGCAAAGGCCAAATCTGAGACAGGATTTTCCGGCTTTTCATTAAAAGAAACCACGGATGAAGATTCATCCAACTCAACAATGCCGCATTCCTTCGGGTTCGGCACTCTCAAGAGCGCCAGGGTAAAGTCCTTTTTATGTTTATTGTGGAATTCAAGCATCTTCTTCAGGTTTATATTCGTCAGGTTGTCCGCGTAGCATATAAAAAAAGAGGATTCTCCTTTTACAAAATCCCAATTTTTTTTCACTGTCCCGCCGCTTCCGAGGAGGCTTTCTTCATATGTCAGCTTTATATTAAGACGGCCCGGAGAATCGGAGATATATGTTTTAACCTTCTCAGCCAGATGCGAGGTGTTGATCAGAACATCGTTAATACCATAACGTCTGAAAAGATCAAACCAATATTCTATCAGGGGTTTTTTAGATATAGGCACGAGGCATTTAGGAGTGGTTAAAGTCAGAGGAAGCAGACGCGTGCCCTTGCCTGCGGCAAGAAGAAAGGCTTTCATTTATTGGACAGACCTCACAACTCCCTTGTTCTTCATGGTCTTCTCAGTATAATCGAGGATATCCTCAATATCAGTCTGGCTGTTTAGGAATTTCCAGTATTCTTTTATGCTCTCTTCAATCGGGATTTTAGGTCCCCACCCGAGAGCTCTCAACTTGCTTATATCTGAGAGAATATGTCTCGTGTCTCCGTAACGATAATATTTTGAGATGACCGGCTCTATCCGTTTGCCGGTTACATTCTGTACTCTTTCGTAAAAATCAATTACGGTATATCCTCTGCCGCCGCCGACATTGAAACATTGATAATTAGCCCTCTCATCTTCCAGTGCCAGAATATTTGCGTCAACAACATCCTGATAATTCACGTAATCCCTTATCTGATTTCCGTCTTCATATATGTGAGGCTGTTTATTGAAATAAAGATTAAGAGCAAATATCCTCATTGCGCCTGAATAGGCATTATAGAAAGACTGCCGCGGTCCCTGAACAATGGAATAACGCATGGCTGTTGAGGGTATGCCGTATCTCTTGCCCAAGTTAACAGCGATCTGTTCTTGTGAATATTTGGACATGGCATATTGATTCTGAGGATTTATCCTGCTCTCCGGCGTGGGCAGGTGCTGCATGTATTTGCCGCATTGAGGACAGTGGTGCTCCCAATCACCTTTTGAAAGCTGCTTTTCAAGACGAATATCAGGGCTTATCTCTCCATGTTCGGAACAGCGGTATAAACCTTCGCCCAAGACCGCCTGCGAAGATGCAATTATAACTTTTTTTACGGGAAGGTTCTTCTCGACAATAATTTCATAAATGAGCGCTGTGCTTACGCTGTTGACATGAAAATACGTGCTGAAGTCAGGGAGATAATCCTGATAAGCGGCCAGATGATAAATAGCATCCACCCCGTTCATTGCTTTTTCAAGGGCCGCTTTATCTCTCACATCGCCTAATATAAATTCCGCGTCTTTATTTAAGTAATCAGGCTTACCTTTTAAATGAACCGGTTTTTGAAGATTATCAAGGATTTTAACTTTATAGCCTTTAGAAATCAGACGGTCCGCAGTATGCGAGCCGATGAAGCCTGCGCCGCCTGTAATCAGTACATTCATTATCTTTAATATTCCCATCCTTAAAATTAACGAAAAACGAATAAAATAAAGGTCATGAATCTCTTGAGGGCATAGCAACAATATTACAAGAAGCAGTCGGAAAGTCAACTATCCTGGAGAGTTGCCCCTGCTTAAAGAGATAAAAGTCATAGCCGATTTCCCGTAAAATATCCCATGCGGCAGTGGGTTTTCGTCCTGAACGTCTTGTTCCCGCACTGTTGATCTCAAATATGATCTTTGGACGGTACCGACTGATACTATTGACAGCGCCGCTGATTACCAAAGGTTCTGCGCCTTCCACATCTATCTTTAAGCAGTCAAAACGATCAAGCCGGAGCTCTTTTATCAATTTGTCAAGGGGAATGGCCTGGACATCCTCGAACTCCGCACCTTCATTGCCCACCAGGGAGTAAGCCACTGGTCCACCTCCGGTATGATAAAGACGGAATATGCCTTCCTCATCAGAAAGCACTTTCTCTATAACTCTCACATTGGAAAATCCATTGAGGGCGATATTTTTCTGTAAACGGGATATGGACTCAAGTCCCGGCTCAATGGCAATGACAAGACCATTTTGTCCGACAAGAGTTGCGGCCTTAATTGTGAATACGCCTATATTGGCTCCGCAGTCGATGAAAACGTCTCCCGGCGACAGCAGCCGATCAAGAAATTTCAGTTCAGGTTCAACACAGTCTCGAAAGATGAAGGCCGAACTTGAACCGATATGCGGAATGTTTGATTCCACTTTCATGCGGCCTCCATTGGGCGTTAGATAGAAAGTTGGTGAATAGTTAAAGGTTGAATACAGGCTCCAGAGTAAACCTCTAAATGCTACAGTAAAAGGCTGAGAACGGAATGATTCGCTCTTTAGCAGATACTTGATATTGCTTATCAAGGAAGCGGATGATAATAATCTTCGGGAGTCGCTCATTTATCGGGTTATTGCTGTGTATATCGGCCTGATTAGCAAATGGTTTAACATGGTACATCGCAATGATTATCTCTGCATATGAAACATATAAGAAATAGTTTTTTTAGTCTTGTTTTTATTATAAGTAAAATTTGTGATTTCTTCAACGTTTCTCTGGTTTGGTTCTCTCTTTTAGTTTAGAATTTCAACGCACAATGCTGCTTAAACTGTGGTACAATAATTCGGGACAGTCATATTCATGAAAAAGAAAATAAAGCTTCTTCTGGTTTCATCTGTTTTCGGCGACAGAGGCGTTGAAAGAATAATGTTGTTCCTGTATACATCTCTTCCCAAAGATACCTACGAAATAAAAATTCTATGCCTCAGAAACCTGTCACCTTATGCCGACTATTTAAATAAGAATACCGACATTACAGTTGATGTGACCGGAATGAAGAATAATCTTGATTTTGCAGCATTGTTCAGATTCTATAGGTACATAAAAAAATTTAAGCCTGATATCATTAATTTCCATAGCTTCCGCGCAGCCCTCTGGGGAAGATTGATAGCAAGAATTGCAAAGGTTCCTGTTGTTCTCTATTCAGTGCATAACAAATGGGGCGGGGCTGTCCACCATTTTTTAGACAGGAGTTTGTCAAGATTAACCGATGCAATTGTTCCATTCTCCACGTCTGTAAAGAACTACTTGCTCTATGAGGAAAAAATACCGGCAAAATTTGTCGAAAATCCGATTTATATAGGCATTGACATCAAGAAATTCAGCGATATTAATGAAGATGATGTCAAACTTTTAAGACAGGAACTGGGAATAAAAGAAGGTCAGAATATTATCGGATTTGTCGGTAGCATTTCCAAGCAGAAAGGCTTAATATACCTGATTGAATCAGTTAGAAAGCTCAATTTAAATTTCCCGGACTTGCGATGTCTTATTATTGGAGAAGGCTCGGAAGAAGAGACGCTTAGAAAAATAATTGTTAAATATAAATTAGAGAATAATTTTACATTTATGGGCCAAAGGTATGATATTTATAACCTGCTCCATGTAATGAAAATATTTGTCCTGCCCTCTTTATGGGAAGGCTTGCCCCAGGTTGTAATTGAGGCGCTGGCTGCTTCCTGCCCTGTAATCGCTACAAATGTTAACGGCACGCCTGAGATAATTGCACATAAAAAAAACGGTTGGCTTGTTCCGCCTGCTGATGCTGAGGAATTATCAAAAGCAATAGAACTCTTGCTGTCAGATAAAGTATTAAGAAAAGAACTGGCTGAGAACGGGTTTGAAACCGCCAGAGATAAATTCAGCGTGGAAACTATGACTGAAAATTATAATAATCTGTATCAGTCATACTTCAGACGTTTATGAGTTTATTTGCGTTTCCGCATCGAGATAAGCCCCAATACCTTTTCCATGACAGAATCAACATTGTCAGGTATTTTGCTGATAATTTTCTTTTTTCAAGGAAGGCAGGAATCCAGGCATTAATAAATATAGCAAGATCGGCTTTGCCGGATTCGGCATTATGCCTGCTTTTTAAATTATTTCTTCATAAAAAAGAAGCGCTGCCCAAGGATTTATATGATGCTGTTGAATATTCAAAAGAATTTATTAAGAATAATAAAGAGCTATTTATACCGGACAGTGTAACTGATTATAAAATTACATTTATAATCCGGAAGACCTCGTGGCAGAGGAGAAACGACAAATTTATTATTCTCTTATTTTTGAATGGCGGCAAAGGGCCTTTTGCCGTTGTAAAAGCCGGTTCCGCCAGTCATAAAATTTCAATAGAGTCTGAATTCAGGAAGACTAAGACGGTTTATTGTAAGTTCAGTAAAGATAAGTTATTTGCAATCCCTGAACCTCTGGCATTTCATGATTTTAATGAATCAGTAATGTATTTCGAAAGGCCTGTTAACGGGATGCCTCTTAATAATTATCTTAAACTCATAACCGGGAAAAAGAGAAAAATGGATTCATATCTTGGCATTTTAGAAAGATGTGAAAACTTTTTGATTAAATTTAATTCTCAAGAAGGGCCGCTTAACATCCAATATTTTAAGGATTATTTCTATGAGCCTGTTGAATATTTTAAAAAGACTGCATCAGGGAAAAGATACTCTTTAAAATTAAATAATATAATGAACTATACCGATAATATGCTTAAGGATAAACTGAACGCAGTATGGATGCATGGCGACCTATGGGGCGGAAGCATCCTGTTAGGTGAATATAAAATATGCATTATAGACTGGGAATTTTTTACTGAGAGAGGAATTCCGCTCTGGGATTTTTTCTCGATCGCTTTTCATGCAGGTGAAGCATTCAATAAAGATTCAACCGACTTTTTGAACTATTTCTCAGATATTCAAATTTCTGAAAAAGTGGATAAGCTTCTTTTAAAGTTGGCAGATAATTGTAAGCTTGATAAAAGCTCTATCTCTTTTTTATTTCAAACCTATCTGTTATATAACCTCAAAAAAAGGGATACTGATACAGAACATTATTGGCAGGAATGCCTTGAATATTATTGGAATATTCCCGATATTGAAAGGAATAAATCAAACAGATTACTATGAAGAATATTCGCTTTATTTATTTTGCAGGTGTTGACGGATGCGGAAAGTCATCGGTTATTGATGAATTAATTACAGAGTATGAAAGAAATGGGATAAAAGCTCGAAGGGTCTGGCTGAGGTTCAATTACTTTATTACGAAACCAGTTCTTCTTTTTTGCAGAATCACCGGCATCACCCGCAGAGTTAGAAAAAATAATAAAATTTACAGTATACATGACTTTCATAAGTCAAGATTAATAGCTTTTATAGTGCAATATCTCCACCTTGTTGATACTTTCTTTGCGTATATAATTAAGGTCTGGCTTCCGCTGAAATTTACGAATGATATAATACTCTGCGATAAATTCGTTTATGATATCCTGGCGGATTTTATGGTGGAGACGAGGGATTTAAATTTATTGGATAAAAGGATTGCTAAACTTTTCCTTAAGTTAATTCCAAATGACATTCCGGTTATATTTGTTTCAGTAGACAAAGATGAAATTATCAGGCGAAAACCAGAGGTCTTAATAGACGATGAGGATTATGATCTTAAATACAAGATATATCAATTGATCATGCAAAAATATCGCGTTAGGTCGATAATAAATAACAATTTTAACGATACTGTTTCAGAGATTAAAAAAATTATTGACATTTGACTTAACTATCAACAATTCAAGCTGTTTTATCTCTGACAATTTATCAGGAGAACTGTAATGGCAAGTTTTGCAGTAATTAAATCGTTTTATCTGATGGTGTTTTAGACAATAAATAACGGCAGGATTCAGAATCCTCTTGTATTAATAAAGTTAAGTTAATTTCCCGTAGAGATTCGACTAAAAATTTAATCCTAGCTACCAAATCATCATCAGGGGTTATAAAAAAATTATAAGACTGCGTAGTAAAATTAGCTGGTTTTCTTATGCAGACTGTTTCATGGGAATCTTTTTTGTCCAGCCACTCATTAATTGCCCTGTAATATATCTTTGCCTTATCACTTTTCCTGTCCGCATACGATAACTTATCTGACACGCTGTAGCCCATCCATATCAATATAAGCACAATACATGTTACAGATAATGATGAAATAAGTTTTCTTTTTTTATCTGTCATCTTCGATGCAACATAAGTATAGATGTTGCAGGTCAAAAGTACAGATAGCAGACAAAAATATGGGCTTGAAGAATAGTCATAGTGTTCGGATATATGTGATATCACTACGATTGGAAACGCTCCGGCAACAGCTAACAAAAGGAAAGACATTGCTATCTTAATGCTTGCAATGTCTTTTTGTCTGATGACCGCGTAGATGCCGCCTATGATCATTAATAAAAAGATCATACTGACAAAAATGCCGGTGATAATTTTATTTAAGTGAGTCTTCATCATAAAATCTATTGTGTCCCCCAGATAGAACAAACTTCCCAAATATAAGTAAATATTTTTAAAGATATTCGATGGAGAAAGGTCTATTGTGTATCTGGTTGAATACTCAAGGTCATAACCCTGCAAATAATAGTGTCTTATTATCATATATAAAAGCTCGATGGAGATAACCATGTACAACACATTCAGAAAATATCTGAACCTGCACTTGTCCCCAATCGCATCCCGTATGACATAAGCACAAAACGGTATGCAGAGCAATTGTGCGAAAGATGTCTCCTTGGAAAGAACAGACAAGTTTATAAAACAAAACGCAATGACATAAAAATGTGAAGCATTTCTGTTTTGAAAATCGTAAATTAACGACCATCGTAAGAGGCTTAAAGAAAAGACTGTGGCATACTGTTGAGCTATCAGATCAAGACGGTATACATTTACAACATTCAAGGGATGCAAAGCAAATAAAAGCCCTGCTAAAAATGCATATCCTGTATGCCCTTTTAAAATCCTCTTGGCGATATCAAAAACCAAAAAAACAGAACATATGAAACCAGTATAAAGAACCAGATGGCCGAAAAGGTTGGTCTCAGGACTGGAGATCTGGGCATTTATTACATTAAATATCTTATCAACCGGTCTTATAAAAGGAGCTATCCCGACAAACTGTCTCCAGGATATTAGATGGATACCATCTGCTATATGCCGTATTTCATCCATTCCAGGGAAAAAGAAGAATAGCCTGAAGTATAAGAAGGACGGTAATATCAGTAAAATTGATATTAAAATGATGTTCAGTTCTTTACGTTTCTTATCAGTGTTAGTTGATAACATTTTATAAGAAGCCTTTCCCGTAAAGCATGATCAGAATATGTGGAATGGACAAAAATACGACGTGTCCCTATCTATTGCAGAGAGACACAAAAAGAACCGAGAAACACAATTTTGTAAACTAACATTGTTGATGCATGGTTGTCAAAAATAAAAGATATTAAGAAATTGTTGCTTTTTAAGCTGTATATGCTTTATGTTACAGATATAGCTTATTACAAAGTAGCAAATCCAGGAAAAAATATAGCAAGGAGGAATACACATGATTAAAATTTCAGATGAAGCTGCTGAAAAAGCAAAGGAGATACTTATTGCTGAGGGCAAAAGCGATTCAGGCTTAAGGATTTTCCTGGCCGGCGGCGGCTGCTGCGGACCATCATTCGGAATGGACATAAGCGACAATCCTGCTGAAACCGACGAGACCTTTGAGAAGAACGGTCTGAAGGTCTTTGTAGATAAAACAGCATCGGAAAAACTGAACGGCATGGAGATACACTTTGTCAGCGAAGGAGAGCAACAGGGGTTTGTAGTCAGGGGGAATTCACCGTCATCTTGCGGCCCGTCCTGCAGTTCTTGCTGATTGGTAAATTATATTCAACCTTTAACGTTTAACAAGTAAGCTAAGCCGGATAAACAGTTTATTACAATCTGTTTATCCGGCTTATGTTGTATGACTATTGCTGTTCAGATTTGTTTCGGACCCGCAGTTTGGCATTTATGAAATCGTTGTGTGCAACGTACAGTAGGTCAGCAATCTTGCGCACCATATGCTCTTCATGCTTATCCACCTTTTTATCTGCAAAAGAGACCTCCCATAAGTGTTCTATAACCATAACCTTCTGTTCATACGAGAATCCTTTATTGATAAGGGACGTAAATTCATAATAACCGGTGGATTTCCATAACTCTTCTTCAGCAAGTTTCAACAACTCGCTGATTTCTTCTGCTGTCAGGTCGAGCTTTAATCTTATAATATCGGTTATGGTTTCTCTTTCAGCTTCACTGACAGATGCATCAGATCTCATCATCTCAATTAGAAGCGCAGCAGTAGCCACATGAAGAGAATGCTCAGGGAGCTTTTCAGGGCTCTTGTCCGGCAGCTTAATATTTTTTTCAAAAAATTGTCTGATAGTTTTGATCATAAAGAATATTGTATTCTCTGAATGCCTTAAGACAATTACTGATTTCTAAAACTCAAGCGAGAGAAAAAAGATGGTGCCGAAGGCGGGACTCGAACCCGCACAGGTTGCCCCACACGCCCCTCAAACGTGCGTGTCTACCAGTTCCACCACTTCGGCAATTTTGAAGTTATATATTATCACTTGTGTCAGAAACATATCAACCCAAACAATGCATTGAAATAAAACCACAGAGTTCACAGAGACATTGTTGATTTAAAAAAACTATATTTTCAAGTAATGCTCTATGTTCTCTTCTTGTATTTTTGGGAAATAATCAACTTTACCCTTGAATAAAAGAGTGTACAGAGAAAATCATTTAATACGTTCAATTCTTCTTTTACTGTTAATATGTTTTCTCTGCGTTCTCTGTGGTTAATTGCAGTTTCCTGTCAAGTCCTTATTCAGGTTAATGATGATAATTACGAAATAAAACTAAGAGCGGCCCTGAAATCTTACAAATTTATCCCAATACTCAAAGAGTTCTTTTGTTGCATGCAGATCTCCAACGCAGTATCTGGCGATGTCAAGGTGTCTTCCCTTCTTAAACAGGTCTTTAACTTCGTGTCCCGTAACTCCCTCCTCCTTGGGGCTCTTTATGCCGAATGCCCTGCACCACATATGGAGGCTGAACTTTCTCCTTACCGAGCCGTAGAAGGTCAACTGGTCAAGGAGATCAATATGCGAAGAAGCGCTGTAACGGTTGGGCATAAGGTCTTTTGTCGGCGCTATCTTGTGAATAGCTGAACGTATCATTAAATATGGAGCGTCAAAGCCCCTGCCGTTGAAGGTTATGATCTGGTCATAATGTTTTGCTGCTTCCCAGAACTTCTTAAGGATGCCTGCTTCCGAGTCGGAAACGAACTCTATACCGTCTTCGTGCAGGTCATTCTGCGCAATATTGGGCGACTGAAAGTAAACAGCGCCTTTTACTGTGTCAGGGTTTAAGATGCCTATTGCAACTATCTCGCCTGTAAGCGGAGAGAAGGCAAGCCCATCCTTTGCCTCATCTATCTTCTCCTCTGTATCGGCAAATTTCAGGAGATATTCCTTAGACATATCATCAAAAGAGTCAAAGTCTCTTCCAATTGTTTCAATGTCAACGACAAGCTTTTTAGTCACATGAGTTTTTAACATTTTCTTTGTAAAAGTTGCAAGACTTTTCTTCAAGTGGCAGCTTGCAAATAGTGCTGATTTTAGGCTAATATTATATCCTTAATTATATTAATATCACTCAACTGTAGTATTTTGGGAGAATAATGATATGGCAAAAGCAATTGAAATTCGCTGGCACGGCCGCGGCGGACAGGGCACAGTCACTGCTGCCAAGGTGCTTGCAGACGCCTGTCTCAGCGGCGGAGGATATGTTCAGGCATTCCCGGAATACGGGCCTGAGCGAGCCGGAGCTCCTATCAGGGCGTTTAACAGGATAAGCGACAATGTGATAAGGATGTACGGCCCTGTTCTTCATCCGAAGGTAGTCAGCATTGCAGACGCTACATTGATCGACGCTGTGAATGTGACAGAAGGCACGCTTGATGACGCGATATTTCTCGTAAACACATCAAGAGACCCTAAAGAGGTCAGGGCGAAACTTAAGGTAAAAGATTCTCAGAAGGTATATACAGTTGACGCTACAAAGATAGCTGTTGACAGCTTTGGGAGGCCGCTCCCGAATTCATCCATGTTAGGCGCGATATGCAAGATAACGGAAGTTGTAGGAATGGATGTGCTTCTGGAAAATGTCAAAAAGAGTTTCGGCAAGAAGTTTGCCCAGAAGATCATTGACGGCAACCTCAACGCTGCAAAGCGAGGATATGAGGAGGTAAGGGAAGGATGAGCAAGAAATTCTGGGAAACACTTCCACAAGGTTCTGTTGTATTGGAGGCCGGAAGTTCAGCTAAGTTCAAGACAGGCACATGGCGGTCGATGAGGCCGAAGTGGATAGAAGAGAACTGCATACAGTGCATGTTCTGCTGGATGTACTGCCCTGACATGTCGGTCAAGGTCAATGCGGAAGGCAAAAGAGAAGGTTTTGATTATGATTACTGCAAGGGCTGCGGGATCTGTGCCCTCGAATGCCCCGGTAAAAAGGGCAACAAAGCAATTGTGATGGAAGAGGAGGGCAAATAAATGGGTAAGATAGTTGCAGTTACCGGCAATGAAGCATGCGCGTATGCCCTTAAGCAGATCAACCCTGATGTATGTGCCGCATACCCTATCACACCTGCCACTGACCTTATGCAGAGGTTTTCAGGCTATGTCTCAAACGGCCAGGTGGATACAGAGCTGGTGCTCGTAGAGAGCGAGCACAGCGCAATGAGCGCCTGTATAGGCGCGGCAGCAGCAGGCGGAAGAGTTGCGACAGCCACATCATCACAGGGCCTCGCGCTTATGTGGGAGATGCTTTATATAGCAGCAGGAACAAGGCTTCCGATAGTCATGCCTCTGGTGAACAGGGCGCTTTCAGCTCCGCTGAATATTCACGGCGACCATTCTGACGGCATGGGAGCCAGGGACACAGGCTGGATCCAGATCTATTCTGAGAATGCGCAGGAAGCATATGACAATCTGGTACAGTCTTTCAGGATCGCGGAGCACCTTGAGATCAGAGTTCCGGCGATGGTCTGCATGGATGGTTTTATCGTCAGCCACTCTATTGAGAGGGTTGAATATATTGATGATGCGGATGTAAAGAACTTTGTAGGGAAATTTCAGGCGGTGCATCCGCTGCTTGATCTGGAGCATCCGAAAAGCTACGGCCCCCTGATCCTGACGGATCTTTATCATGAATACAAAAGGGCGCAGCATGAAGTTATGACAAAAGTCCCGGGTGTTGTGCTTGAGGTTGCGGCTGAATTTGAAAAGATGACAGGCAGAAAATACGGCCTGTTTGAAGAATACAGGCTTGAAGATGCTGAGATAGCTATCGTTGTTATGAGCTCTGCGGCAGGAACTACCAAGGATATTATCGATCAGTACAGGGAAAAAGGCGTAAAGGTGGGACTTCTGAAGCCGAGGATGTTCAGGCCGTTTCCTTTCACGCAGATAGCAGAGGCTCTCAAGCATGTGAATGCTATAGCAGTCCTTGACAGGGCGGATTCATTCGGCGGATACGGGCCGTTATTTTCAGAGATCGCCGGAGCGGTAATGTCAATGGATCATAAACCTGCCATGATCAACAAGATCTTCGGACTTGGCGGAAGAGACTATCTGCCTGAGCAGGCAGAGCAGGTCATCAATGAGCTTATAAAGATCTCTGAAACCGGAAAAGTCGGAGCTATTAAAGAATATATCGGGGTGAGGGAATAATATGACAACTAAAGCACTCAAACTAAAAGAGCTTGCAAAGGGAGAGGACAGGTTCGCTCACGGCCACAGGATGTGTGCCGGCTGCGGAGCGCCGATAGTTGTAAAGCAGGTGCTTATGGCGACTGACTATCCCATTATCGCTGCAAATGCTACAGGATGCCTTGAGGTCTCCTCCTGCATTCAGCAATTCACGGCATGGAAGATACCATGGATGCATAGCGCCTTTGAAAATGCAGCAGCAACCATATCAGGCATTGAGGCGATGTACAGGTCTCTGGTCAAACAGGGCAAGCTTGAAGATAAAAATGTGAAATTCATAGCATTCGGCGGTGACGGCGGAACCTATGATATCGGGTTTCAGGCCCTTTCAGGCGCAATGGAGCGCGGCCATGACATGATGTATATATGTTATGACAACGGCGCTTACATGAATACAGGCATTCAGCGCTCAAGCGCGACGCCTTTTGGAGCTGATACCACTACATGCCCGGCAGGTGATGTGATCCCGGGCAAGCTGCAGAATAGAAAAGACCTTACAAGGATAATGGCTGCGCACGGCATCCCTTATGTGGCGCAGGCATCGCCCGCAAACTGGATGGACCTCATGAAGAAGGTCCAGAAGGCATTTGAGATAAAGGGTCCCAAGTTCATGAATGTCATAGCTCCATGCAACCGCGGGTGGCGCAGCAGGACAGATGATGCTATCGCCCTGGCTAAACTTGCTTTTGAGACATGTTACTGGCCGCTTTATGAAATAGAAAATGGCATTACCAAGATAACGGCCAAGCCGAAGGAGAAGAAGCCTCTTGTAGACTTCCTCAAACCTCAAGGCAGGTTCAAGCATATGTTTGCCCCAGGCAATGAATACTTGCTTGAACAGGCACAGGCATATGTTGATGCCCAGTGGGAGCGTCTCCAGAAAGAGGCTGCATTCTGGGGTGAAGAATAATAAACACTTTTTGATTCCCCTCTCCCATTGTGGGAGAGGAGGATTTAGTCTTTTTCCCGGGTAGCTCAGCTGGCAGAGCAGGTGACTGTTAATCACCCTGTCGGGGGTTCGAATCCCTCCCCGGGAGCCATTGAAAAATTTCCCCGCCTTTAATGGCGGGGTTTTTATTTTTTTACGCGATATTCAAAGACACGCCGAAGTAAAGATTCAGTCGTCTCTTTGAATATCAACTGAATGTTAACGCGGTCAGCACAGGCAAAGTTCATCAGCCTGTTTTTTAAGTGCGGCGGCTTTGTTTTCCGGAAGGGAGAGCATTTTTCCGATCTCGCCGACATTCATTTCCGCCAGGTCTTTAAGAAGGATGATATTACGATTTATCAGAGAGTTAATCAGTCCGGATTTAATGCCTGAAATAATTGTTACAGGGTAAAGCCTTTTTTCTTCTATCATTTCATTAAGGCTTTTCTTATCAGGGTAGCTCCAGCTTTTTATATTCAAACCTGCGCATCCGGCGTACTGGATTGCATCAGATGTAAGCCGGGTATTTGTAATCAGCCAACCTTTGAAGGTCTTTCCGGGGTATTGGGACTTGATAACCGGCCTGATGTCCTGGAACCTGGAACGCACGTACATCGCAACCTTAACATCAGTAGTATTGCCCGGCCTGTTTCTGTACTTGCATTCAAAGAGAGAAACCTCATTTTCATTAACTGCAAGGACGTCTACCTCGTGTTTAACGCATTTGCCGTCCATTGTTACGCCGACTTTAACCTTATAACCGTAATTTTCAAGAAGCGCCCCGAAATACTTTTCAAACGGATAACCAGAAGGACCGAGCCTGAAGATAGCCTTTTTTAAGGAGTACCTGAGCCCTGATGCGTGATTAAACTGTCTTAGATATTTATGGGCGAGTCTGTAAATTTTCTTTGTGCTTGTGTAGGGCTTTATCTCACTTACTATAATATCTATTATATCCTGCGCTTGTTCCCTGTCCGCCCCTGACTTTGTAAGAGAAGAAAGCAGCTTGTTTAGGTTGAGATTTTCAACTACGCCTGATGCCTTTGTTACCTTAATATCCACAATTGATCCGCCTGTTTCATCAGATTTATTGTTAACCAAAATCTTCGATTCTTCTATGTGCTCTCAGTATCGTGCATACTTCCTGAACCTCATCAACAAGAGAGATTAATCCCATGTCTTCCTTTTCTATCATATTATTTGTGATAAGGTTTGACTTAAACCATTCAAGCAGTCCGCTCCAGTAATCTTTGCCAAAAAGTATTATCGGAAACGGGCTGATTTTTTTTGTCTGGGCGAGCGTGAGAGCCTCAAACAATTCATCCATTGTTCCGAATCCGCCGGGAAATATTATAAAGCCGATAGAGTACTTTACAAACATAAGTTTTCTCACAAAAAAATATCTGAAGGATAGGCTGATGTCCTGATACTTATTGGGGTTTTGTTCCGCCGATAACTCAATATTCAGCCCGACAGACTTGCCCTGGCCCTCCTTTGCGCCCTTGTTCGCGCCCTCCATGATTCCTGGCCCGCCTCCGGTAATAACGGCAAATCTATCAAATGATAACATCCTGCCGAGCTCTACAGCCTTTTCATAGTAAAATGACCCTGGTTTCACTCGGGAGCTTCCGAATACGCTCACTGCCGGTCCGAGATTATTAAGATTCTCAAACCCTTCCACAAGCTCGGATTGAATTCTGAAGACACGCCATGTCTCGGAATTTTTCAAATCTTCCATTTGCAACTCCTTTTTAAGATAGGTTTTGAATAGCTTAGATATGTTAAAAAAGTTTAAGATGCTTTGTCCGGCTTTGTCAAGAAAACTGTGGCCTGTTGAGATCAGAGTTATTCAGGAAAGGAACTGTTATTAATTGATTTCCTTCTCAATCACGGGTAAAATCATGCTGTATTAAAAATATGAAAGGAGCGAAGAAGGTGATCATCAGAAACGAAGATATAAAGAGTTTAACCGCGGAGATACCGGAAGGTCATAAACACCTGCGCACCACAATAGTCTTAAATGATGGCATGGAGATAACATTTCAGGAAGCTGCTGTAGCAAACCTTGTAAGGGCTTATGTAACTGTCAAGACTCATCCGGCAATAAGCAGAGTGAAGATGAAAAACAAGAGGCTTGTCAGTAGAAAAAAGGGCTACTCTGAATGGCAGTTAGTGGAGCAGAAAGCGCAGGCTGTCAGATGATTAGGGCTGCTCTGTCTCCTTAACCGGTGCAAGCTGTCTGAAAGAGAGGCCGTCCTTAACAATAAACAAACTCCCTATGATAACGGTCATTCCCATTGAAATTAACCATGCAACAATACCGAAACTCAATGCTACAGGTTTTGGAATGCCGTATATTCCATGCAGAGCGGCAACACAGGCCAAATGATACGATCCGAGAAATCCGGGAGTAGGAGCGAGAGTTATAAAGACAGCTACCATTAAAGTGAGAATCATGAGTGACGGCAAGACAGGAAGTTGTGTCTCTATCCCGAATGCCAGATAAATCGGATAGTACGTAACAATAAATACTGTCCAGATAAGGAAAGAGAGGATAATCGTTGCCATAAACCCGCGTTTGTCCCTTATAATATCAAGGCCATTGGTGAATGAATGAACCAGCCCGACAATCTTTTCTCTCCATCTTTGCGGAAACGGCTTTATGCATATCCCAACAATCTTCATAGCCCAGTCATTCTTAAATTGGAGGAGGGCGGAGAATAGAAGGATAAAAACGCACAGCAGGAGGCTGAATGCTCCAAAGAGCTTAACTTTGTCGAGGATCTGATATGCGCCATCCTGATTTTTAGGAGTAAGTGATTCGGGCATAAAAAGCAGTATCCAGACAATCAGAAGCAAAAGCAACAGCAGGTCAAAGAGTCTTTCAATGAATATCGTTGCAAACGATGAACTGAAACTTATTTCTGCTTTTTTTGAGAGCAGGTAAGCTCTGATAAACTCTCCGGCTCTTGCGGGAAGCATATTAGCCATAAAACCCACCATCAAAGGGGAAAAAAGTGCCGAAGTTTTTATATCCTTTACAGGACGCACTAAATAACGCCATCGTATTGCCCTGAGCAAGTAACTGATTATAACCAGCAATATTGCGGGGATGAGATAAAAATAATTTACGGACATAAAGGCTTCAGAGAGTTCCGACAGCTTAACTCCCTTGAATGCGTAATAGAGGGAGAAGACGATGATAATCAGTCCTATAAAGAGATGAAGATATTTTTTATTCATGGATTAGATAAATAGTATAGCTGTAAAAATAAATAACAATCAATGCAGAGGAGACTTATTTTTCTTCCCTTTTGCCGCCTTTTATAGTAAAAATAGTATAAAGCTAAATTGGTTTTTTTGCATGCAATCGCAGAACGCTTGACTTTCATGTATACCTGCAATGGCAAAATAAAGATGAGACGACTTGGAGTGCATGTATCAATAGCAGGCGGGAGTTATCTTTCCTTTGAGAGGGCAAAGGAACTCGGCTGCACCTCTATGCAGATATTCTCGCATAACCCAAGGGGATGGTTCAGCAGTAAAATAAGCCATGACGAGGCTGAAAAATTCAGGCAATATTCTAAAACATCCGGCATAGAGCCTGTATTTATACATGCCTCTTATCTTATCAATCTTTCTTCGCCCGATAATAAGACACGGGAAAGGTCAATAGAGCTTCTTGCGTACGAACTGCATACGGCAGACCTCTTAGGGATAGATTACGTTGTACTTCATCCGGGCAAGGCAGTTGGACAGGATAAGAAGACTGCTATAAAAAAGGCATCAGAGGCGCTTTCATTTACGGCAAGGCTTGGTAAATATAAGTCCGGCATACTGCTTGAGAATACTGCCGGGCAGAGAGGGGACATATCTGCTTCAATTCAGGATATAGCGGAGATAGCTGGCGCGGCTCCGGCAGGATTAACAGGATTAATAAGAGGCATATGCTTTGATACATGCCACGCTTACGCGGCCGGATATGATATTGTCAATGCCGAGGGTCTTTCAAAGTTAAAGGATGAAACTGTTAAGTATCTATCGCCGTTAAAGATAAAGCTGATTCATCTAAACGATGCAAAAAAAGGGTTCTCTTCAGGGGTTGACAGGCATGAACATATAGGAGAGGGTTCTATCGGCATTGAAGGGTTTAAAAAAATACTCTCCTTCCCGTTCTTTAGAGATATTCCTTTAATACTTGAGACCCCGAAGCTGTCGGAAGAGGATGATAAGGGAAATCTTAAGAAGGTGTGGACGATCTTAAAAGAGACAGGGTAGTATTCAAAATCCTCTTACGTAAAAACGGGTGTCTTTGTAACTGAGAATAACTCCGGATTCTGTAATCTCCGTCAACTGAATGCCGGATGCTACAATTTCACCTTCTCGTCTTATGCTTCCGTTTATGTTCACCATCCTGGCGGATGGGCTGTCGGAATAGATATGGCCTGATAATTTTATTTCGGGCATCTCCTTCCGGATTGATAATGGCAATTGTTCTAAATCCGGGAGTCTCTCTCCTGAAGCAGTTTGATAATTGTAAGTCACTTCATTTTGCTTCTCCGAAACCGGCTGGGTTTCAGGCAATAATTTTAAACCGGCATCCGGCGCTTCTTTGACAGCAGTGGGATCTTCTTTTCGAGCCATGCTATCTTCAGCCTGTTTCCTGGATGAATTTATCGTGGGCTTTGTAACCGGCTTTGCCTCTCTCTTCACGGATGTATGAAACTCTCTCTGAATGGTTGATTCGGATTTATAAAGAGGAGACTCTTCAGTTTTGCCAAACTGAGGGGAAACCGGCTTATGAATGTCGGCGTCCTTACGGGGCTCTTTGATAACTTGCGGTTCTTTAGCAATGATCTGTTTTTCCGAATCCCATGGACGGAGCCAGACCGTCAGCACAACAGCATTCAACAATAAAGCCGACAGGATCAGGTAAAGCCAGACAGAGCGCTTTTCCGGTTTCTCAGGCTTGGGAGCATGAACAGTCAACAGGTCAGGCACTGCGCTCTGGTGACGTTTCTCTTCAAGTTTCTTTAATGCGTCAAGAATGAATGACATAGCTATTTATTCTCTCTAATACCAGTTAATCCAGGTTCATTGATGCCAATAGTATTGTTGATCTCTATAATTGATTTGAATCCGGCGTCTCCATCAGGAATCAATCCATCGGTAGGCTGAAATTGTTGGATTTCATAGAGTAATGCACCGTCAAAACTCTTCTTAAACCCGGTCTCCTTTGTTAGCCCATTCAGAAGGGATATTTCCTTATCCAGCCATAGAACTGCGGGGCTGCCGCTCTGATCTATCGGGATGTTATCATGCCAATGTAATTTATCAAGTGCAGGGGGGGTAGGCGACTCATATACATCAGCCTGTTTCAATTCATTATTATTAAACTGTCTGAATATAAAAAAAGCGGCAATAAGAATTATGACAACTGACAATAGCAAGGCAAGCGCATTCTTATACTGTTTTATTACTCCGGGTTTTTCAAACACTTCCCCGGCAGCTTTTTTTAGAGTTGATTTTTTAACCTTTCTCTCTTTCTGCACAAATGTTCCAAGCAATGCGCGGTCGCAAAGCACATTGATAAGCCTGGGAACTCCGCCGCTTAAACTGTATATTTTGCGTATTGTTGATGGAGGGAATATCTCATTTGACATTCCGGCGATCGCCAGCCTGTGGGTCACATAAGCTGAGACATCTTTTCTTGAGAGCGGTCCCAGATGATAGCGGGCAATAATACGCTGAGAGAGCTGCCGTAATTCCGGCTTTGATAATTTTTTTCTTAATTCAGGCTGGCCTAACAGTATTATCTGAAGGAGTTTGCGCTGATTGGTCTCCAGATTTGTCAGCAGGCGCAGCTCTTCCAATACATTTGCGCTTAGATTTTGCGCTTCGTCAATTATCAGCACAGCCTTACGGCCTTTGGCGTGAGCGTCAAGCAGGTATGCGTTCAAAAGATCTACGAACACCTTTGTGCTGATGTTTCGTTCCGGGTACTTAATGCCGAACTCATCACAGATTGTGGCTAAGAGCTCATCAACGGACAATCTCGGGTTGATTATGAATGCTATTGAAGAATCATTGGGTATTTGCTCCAGCAAACAGCGGCATACAGTGGTCTTCCCTGTTCCAACCTCCCCTGTGAGAAGGACAAAACCGCCGTCGCTGTTAAAACCGTATATCAGATGCGCAAGCGCCTCCCGGTGCTGCTCGCTCATGTAAAGATAGCGCGGATCCGGTGCAATGGAGAAGGGCGTCTCTTTTAAGCCGAAATAATCGTTATACATGGAATTTATACACTTTGCGTTTGCATAAGCAGATACTAAAGATTAGTATATGACTCTGAGAAAATACAACCCTTGTCAGGATGTTGAAAAACTATTTGGTAGTCATACCCGTGTTCGCGGGCATGGCAATTTTTTCGTAAGAATGGACTTTTTCAACAGGCTGATGTTTATTATATCGAATTGGGGTAGAGATTTTTGAATGGATATTTGATAATATACCAGCCATGAAGATATTCTTTTCAGAAAAGTGTCTTAAGTATTCACAGATCGGACATCCTGAGTCCCCTGTAAGGGTGCAGTCAACTTATCATTTTCTGAAGAATAAGGGATATGAATTTATTGAGCCTAAACCTTGCAAAGATGATGATATTCTCCTTGCGCATACTTCAGCATTGCTTGACAGTGTCAGGAAAGAAAAGTTTTACGATCCAGACACGCCTTCATTTCACGGCATATTCAATATAGCAAAATTGTCGGCAGGCAGCGCAGTTGATGCGGCTGAACTCTGCCTGAAAGGTGAAAAGACATTCTCGCTTATGCGTCCTCCGGGACATCATGCCACAAAGAACGGGCTTGGCGGTTTTTGTTACTTCAACAATATTGCCATAGCTTCATTGAAGGTTAAAAAAGATGCCGGCAGAGTAGCGGTTATTGATTTTGACTGTCATCATGGAAACGGCACCGAGGATATTATCCTCGGCAAAAAAGATTTTCTCTATCTTTCCTTGCACCAGAGCCCGCTGTATCCCGGCACAGGTCTTGTGAGCAGGGATAACTGCATTAATTATCCCTTGTCTCCGGATACCAGTCCTGAGGAGTACCTGTACTCATTTCAGGCAGGGCTTAAACAGGTTGAGAAATTTAATCCTGATCTGCTGGCGGTCTCAGCAGGTTTTGATTCATACCGGCTTGATCCGATAACGAACCTCTCTCTTGAGAAGGAGACTTACAGGGAGATAGGCAGTATGTTGGCAGACATGAATACACCTTCTTTTGCAGTTCTTGAAGGAGGGTATAGTACGGATTTAGCCGAGTGTGTTCATATGTTTTTAACCGGTTTTGGAGTATAAGATGCAATGGACAAATCAGCTCAGCAAGGCTTTGGAGTCGGCAAAGGCTCAGGTGAAGCTTGTCTTTGTTCTCTTTTTTAAGCCGACATGAGAAGCATGCATGAGAATGGAGACAGGTACGTTTCCAAACAGGGATTTACAGGAATATCTTGAGAAATACTTTATTCCGGTTAAATATATTTCAGGAATTGATTCCGGGCAGTTCTCCAGATACGGAGTGGCTGCTACGCCTGCATTTATTGTGCTTGATGCGGAAGGCAATGAAATTTACAGAAAGATAGGCTACTTCAAGCCTGACCTTCTTATTGAGCAGCTTGAGAAAGCAAGAAAAAAGGCTGTCCGCATAGTAACTCATAGATGATTCCCAGGATTATTGGAGCATTTGATCAAGAAAAACCATTTAATTTGTCTTTAAATTATGATAATATGATAAGCAAATAATATTATTTAAGTAAGTTAACTTTGGAAAGGGGGATGTAACTGATGAAGAAGATGTTTATTGCGGTTGTTGCAACGTTTTTTGTTTTACTTGTTTCACTTGGCAATGTCATGGCAGAAAGCAAAGCGGGCTTTTTTACGCTCACTCCTTATTTAGGCGGGTATTCTTTTAGCCATGAAGAGGGGATGAAAAACGGCTCTGCCGTTGGGCTGGGTTTTGGATACAACTATACTGACAGGTTGGGCGTTGAAGCTGTTTTTAATTATGTTGATTTTAAAACCAAATCAACAAATCATAATGCTGATGCAAAGCTTCTGCGATTTGACGGGCTTTATGATCTTATGCCAAAAGATAAACTTGCGCCTTATCTTGCCGCGGGCCTCGGTTTTATAGATGTAAGCTCAGATAACAAAGAAGATGGTTTTTCTGTCTTGTTTGATTTCGGAGCAGGCCTAAAGTATTCCATTAACGACAAGTTACAGTTGCGTGGGGATGTCCGTAATATTTATGAAATAGACGGCTCTGATAACCACCAGATTTACACCGTTGGCATTACATATCTCTTCGGGAAGAAAGAACCTGTCCGTCCTGTTGTTGAAAAGAAAGCTCCGCCTGCTCCAGCAGACAGCGACGGCGACGGGGTCTATGATGATAAAGATAAATGCCCGAATACACCTAAGGGGATAAAAGTTGACAGCGTAGGTTGTCCTATCCCGCTTACCGAAAAAGTAGTGATTGATTTAAAAGTGGAGTTCGACTTTGACAAGGCTGAGATAAAGTCGGTTTACAATGACCATCTTCAGAAGGTGGCAAACTTTTTAACCGCATATCCTGATGCTGAAGGAGTAATAGAAGGGCATACGGACAGCATAGGAAGCGAGGAGTATAATCACAATCTCTCTCACAAGAGGGCTGAAAATGTCAGGCTTTACCTTATAAAGAATTTCGGCGTTAAGGCCGATCGGCTTAAGGCAGAGGGGTTTGGCGAATCAAAACCGATTGCCGACAACAAGACAAAAGAAGGCAGGCAGATGAACCGCCGCGTAATCGGGGTCATTTCAGCTATCATTACAAAGTAGTATAGAACGCTAAAAAGGGAAGTACGCGCAGTCTTGCCGTACTTCCCTTTTTTTATGTCTTTTCCCTTGACAATACACATACTACGGCTATATTATCCTTGTAATACTATTTTTTCTTAGCTGAAGAGTTTTAACTACAATACAGCACAGGATAAAACAGATGGTATCAAACTTGCGCAGTCAGTCAGTCAGTCAGTCAGTCAGTTTTTCCTTTTAGAAGAAAAAAATTTTAAAAGAGCTATAGCGCTATGGAACTTTAGAGCTATAGCTCTGTCTTTCTGAGGATGGCGCGGTATGAGCATCTGCCTATATACAAAAAGGCGATGGACCTTGCGGTCTATATTGAAAACATGGTCAAAGGGTTTTCACGGTATCACAAATACAGCATCGGCTCTGACCTCAGAGATATTTCCCGTGAGATTGTCAGGCTCATCATATCCGCAAATTCCAGTGAAGCCAAATTACAGGAGCTGGTCGTACTCAGAAACACGATTGAGCAGTTAAAGGTGACGATACAGATATGCAAGGAAGTAAAGGCGTTCAAAAGCTTCAGCTCGTTTCAATATGCGGCTGAGGCGGCGGTGTTACTCAGCAGGCAGAGCGAGGGATGGATAAAGAGTGTGAGGGGGAAAGCAACAACCCCCTGACCCCCTTTGTTAAGGGGGAATAAAGGCATGATTGAAGAATTGAATTTATTAAGGAGGATTGAAGTATGCGTAGATTATTAGGAATCACGGGGATCGGCAGTTTAAACTTCCCCCTTAGAAAAGGGGGATTAAGGGGGTTGTTGGTCTTTTGCTCTGTGGCACTATTGCTCTGCTGTTCTGTGGCTCTGTCTTACGCCTTCAAGCAGCCCGACACCGGACAGACTCGGTGCTACAGGGACGTTAGTCCATATGATGAAATCCCATGCGCAGGCACCGGGCAGGATGGGGAATATAACATCAATCCGATGAGTTTCTCTAACAACGGCAACGGAACTGTGACGGACAACAATACAGGGATGATGTGGCAGAAGTGCAGTGTGGGGCAGAACAACGATGCGACTTGCAGCGGCACGGCTGTGACCTACAACTGGTATAAGGCATCCGGCACATATAACGCGACGTATAATCCATCTTCACAGTATGTCTGCGGCTCGCTCAACCTCGGCGGTTATTCAGACTGGCGTCTGCCCTCCAAGAAGGAACTGATAACGATTGTAGATTATTCAATTCCATATCCGGGCCCGACAATTAATGCAACATATTTTTCGAATACAGTAGCGTCCTACTACTGGTCGTCTACTACCAACGCCTACTATCCGTACTACGCGTGGAACGTGAACTTCTACGATGGCTACGTCTACTACTACGGTAAGTACTATAGCTACTACGTGCGGTGCGTTCGGGGCGGATAGTGACTTGGTAATTTGGTACTTTGATGATTTTTTTGATAGAGCAGACAGAGCGGGGAAAGGATGTAGAGCCAAGGCCGGAATTGCTGATGCATGATGCTTCAGCGAGCGAGCCTATGATCACTGTGCGCCCGGCCCGCCCGCAGATTTATTACTGAAGGGGTTAGAGGTATGAAGACATTAAATGAAAAATCCCTCCTATCCTCCCTTTGCCAAAGTGAGGTATCATGCCCCTCTTTTTCAAAGAGGGGTGCGGGGAGATTTTTCGAAATATGTCATATTGCTTTTATGCTTGTCAGTAATCTATTGCTGGCATCAAGAACAGCAGGCCGTACGCTCCTTCAGGATCGGCCTGCGGAGGGCCAAAGGGCCGTAAAGAGGCCGGGTAAATGCGTCCTACTACTGGTCGTCTACTACCAACGCAAACAATCCGAACAACGCGTGGAACGTGAACTTCAACAATGGCAACGTCAACAACAACAATAAGAACAATAACAACTACGTGCGGTGCGTTCGGGGCGGAAAGTGATCGCCTGTATTCCTTCAGGTCTCTGCATGACGCCTATGTCTCATGCAGGAGAAGAAAGCGGAATACCATTAATGCTCTGAGGTTCGAGGCGTCTCTGCTTGACAACCTCACAGACCTCAGCAGCAGTCTTCAGGACGGCTCCTACAGTCCTTCCCGCTCTGTCTGCTTTGTCGCAAAACAGCCGAAACTCAGAGAGATATTCGCCGCCGATTTCAGGGACAGGGTGGTGCATCATCTCCTGGTGCCGCAGATTGAAAAGATATTCGAGCCCAAGTTTATCCACGACTCCTATGCCTGCCGGACAGGAAAAGGCACTCATGCCGCTGTTGAGCGGCTGAAGATATTTATGCATCGTGTCACAAAGTCCGGGCGCGTGGCCGCATGGTTTATGCAGCTTGATATCAGGAGTTTCTTTATGAGTATAGACCGGGAGATTTTGATGGGGATTCTGGAGAAGAATGTAAGGAAGGGATTAAACAATAGGAAAATCTCCCCTGACCCCTCTTTGCCAAAGAGGGGAATAAAAGACGAGAATGCGTCAAAGAGAAGTGACACACCCCTTAATCCCCTCTCAAGAGGGAAATATTTAGAAATTCCCAGTTTGGCAAATGGGGAAACTACATTCAGACAATGCCGTAATTTGAACTCCACTTTATTGAAGAGGGATAATGCCTGTGACCCCACTTTGAAAAAGGGGGGCGAGGGGGGATTTTATGATCAAAATTCTTTTGCCGATGCAATTCTCCGGCTTGCTGAAATCATCGTGAATCAGGACTGCACAAAAGACTATGTTTACAAAGGCGACCCCAGCCTTCTTAAGGGGATTCCGCCGCATAAGTCGCTATTTACCATTCCGCCGGGCAAGGGGCTTCCAATCGGCAATCTCACTTCACAGTTTTTCGGAAATGTCTATCTCAATGAACTGGATCAGTTTGTGAAGCATACATTGAAGGCGCGGCATTACCTCAGGTATGTGGATGATTTTATCCTGCTTGATACAAACCGTGAGAGGCTTCTTGAAATGAAGGAGAAGATAGCTAAATTTCTCAATGAGAAACTCGCGCTGCAACTGAAACCTGAGACCACTCTTAAGCGGGTATCTGAAGGCGCAAATTTTCTTGGCTACATTGTGCGGCCGGATTATGTTCTGGTGCGCGACAGGGTGATTGGAAATCTGAGGGCACGGCTGAGGAGTTTTGAAGAGGAGATGGTGCAGGCCTATCAGAAAATCTCCCCTAACCCCTCTTTGCCAAAGAGGGGGACAAAAAACAAGAATGTGTCAAAGAGAAATAACACACCCCTTAATCCCCTCTCAAGAGGGGAATATTTAGAAATTCCCACTTTGGCAAAGGGGGGCGAGGGGGGATTTTTTCGCATTCATCTCCGTGAGGAAAAAGTCCGGCAGCTCAGGCAGACGCTTGCTTCCTATCTGGGACACTTCAAATATGCAAACTCATATAAACTTACCCGCAGTCTGTTTGAAAAATATGAATATCTTAAATATGTTTTTGCCATAAACGATGAAGGCCGCCTTGTATCGCTATATGAGCCTACCTTTGAGCCTGCAAATCTTCGCAGGCAGTATCGGTGGGCTATGGAACAATATCCGGAGCATTGCATCTTTTTTCAGGTGGGGAAATTCTGCGAGTTTTATGGGGAACAGGCTGAGCGGTATGGAAGGTTTTTCGGACTGTCACCCCTCACCCCAACCCTCTCCCCCAAGGGGCGAGGGAGAAATTTTGACATCTTCTGCGGGTTTCCGGTCAGGCATCTGAAGGCATTCAAGGCTAAGGCCCTTAATGCGGGTCTGCCTTATGTAGTCGTTGGTGAACGGGGCTATTACCCTTCGGGATTGAAGAAGAGAGTGATTACGGAGATATTCAGAGAATGCCGAGTATCGCAGGCGGGCAGACCAGCCGCACACCAAGATACTATTTTGCCTACGGCTCTACTGCGCTGTGAAACTAATAAACTTCGTCATGGCTGCCGATGTTGAGAAGGTGAATAATGTTGTCATGTAACCTGAATACAATGCGGATTTTATATGTAACAGAGCAGGCATACCGGTCTTTTAAATCCCCGCTGAGAGGATGGGAATGTAGTTCCGGATCAAAGGGGTTTTTCAATAGCCTGCTTAGTGTTACTTCATATTCAGGGTCTAACGAAGGATTCTTTTGCAGCAGTTTTCCTGCCTTCTTAAGGAAGGAGGGCGCAAAATTAAATTCCCGCTTCATTCCTGATAGCGGCCATTGCATCTTCGACAGACTTGAATTTTATAGGCCGTTCCTGTTCGGCTCTGCGGACTTCTTTGACGAATTTTCTGCGGCGTTGCTCTCTGTTGGCAAGATAGAATGCAAAATCCCTGATTTCGCGCAATGCGTCAACCGGGAGTTCAGGGAGCACTTCACTGATGTCATTGATCTCTTTTGTTGCGGTATTCATATTTTTAGTATATCACAAGTAACACAGGCAATAGAACACCTGTTATTTTCGGCCTGTGGAACTGTAGTTTATGGCACTGAGGCGCTTACTTAATTTTACGAATGGAGGTTTATATATGAAAAAGATGATGAAACTAAAATTAATTCTTACTATGGTCTGCTGCCTGCTGCTCTTTTGTTCTGCGCTATCTTTTGCCGCGCCTTTTACGAACAACGGCAACGGCACGGTGACTGACATCAGGACAGGACTTGTGTGGCAGCAGGGTGAGCCGGGTTATATGACATGGGGTTCGGCCTTGTCATATTGTAACGGGCTTTCCCTCGGAGGCAGCACAGACTGGCGTCTGCCGAATAGCAAGGAACTTGAATCCATTACTGATGATTCACGCTATAATCCCGCAATAGATACTAATTATTTCCCGAATGCCCTTGCGTCCTACTACTGGTCGTCTACTACCTACGCAGGCAGTCCGAACGGCGCGTGGCACGTGGGCTTCTACTATGGCTACGTCAACGGCTACAGTAAGCTCAATAGCAACTACGTGCGGTGCGTTCGGGGCGGACAGTCTGGGTCATTTGATTATTTTGATTTTTCTTATATCTCTTCTCCCAAATCAGTCGGCACGCCCTTCATCGTGACTATCACGGCAGAGGATGTTAATTACAATGGGCCGGTCTCTCTCTATAGCAACGCAGGCTCGGTGACCCCTATAACAGCATGGTTTAACAACGGGACATGGACAGGGGATGTAACGCTCTATGAAGGCGGCACAGGCATTTACCTTGGCGCAACCGCAACCGGAAGATACGGAACGAGCAATACGTTTGATGTGACCGGCGGGGGGTTAAGCACCGGCAATCTTCACGGCACTGTAAAAGATACAGACAAACAGATGATAGACGGCGCTCTTGTCAATTTGTACCGCATATCCCCTAAAGACGGGGGAGAGCCGGTCAGTTCAACGACAGCAGCCAATGGGTATTATTATTTCAACAATAAATCATGCGGGGAATATTATGTGAGGGCTGAACATAACGGCAAATATAGTCAGGTGCATGAGGTAATAGTTGCCTGCGGACGAACAGAGGCGGAAAACTTAATGATCTCTTACTGCAACCCTGACGGCAGGCTCCCGATACTCCTTGTGCCGGGGATAGCAGGCTCTGACAGCAAGTATCATTTTTCTATTTATCCGCGCTTGCCGGAAGACGCGCCCAAATGGAACAGCGGTAAACTCGTCCTGCATGACCCTAAGGGAATACCGCCTAATCCTTTGGGAGCAACAGGCTGGTTTTATCTCAAGTATGTTTTGAGAGTTGATTATGGCTATGAAGAGAACTGCACCATGTTTGACGTGCCTTATGACTGGCGAATGGACTTAAATGACGCATGGGTCAAATATCTCAAGCCCTGGATTGATGATGCAAAGGCAAAGGCAGGGACAACAGAGGTGAACATTGTTGCTCACAGCATGGGAGGACTGCTGACGCGGACATATATACAGAGCGATCAGTATGATGACGACATAAACAGGTTTGCTATGGTCGGTACTCCTAATCATGGAGCGGCAACCGCCTATTATATGTGGGAAGGAGGCGATCCGAAACTTGCCGATGATCTGAATGAGCCGTGGTATCTGGAATTTCTGAATTTCTACATGAATACTTTTAACGCCATGCATATTGTTTATAAAAAATATCCGCTCTGCGTGAAGCAGCCTGTAATCGGATGGCAATGCGACGAGAAGGAAGCCTATGATATGGCGCATACCCATGTGCCTGCTTTAAAATGGCTCATGCCCACATTCAGCGGCGTGCTGAGCAAAGGGAGTATTGCCGCAGAAGAGAATACATCCCTGAAGAATCTGAATAGTGATAATGATACAGACAGAATGACCAATGACGGCACAGGCGTCAGGACAAAAATATTCGCGGGCAACAACGAAAAGACGATCAGTAAAATATATGTCGGCAACCCTCCGCAGAGCGGTGATCTTTACCCTGATGGTGTGCCGGTTTCAAGGCTTTTTAAATATCCTGACAGACCCACAACCGGTGATGGTACCGTATTAAAAGATGAGAGCGCGGCATTGAGTTTTCTTGATCCGCCTGCGCCAAAAGATGGAAGCCACGCCGGATTAATCAATACATTCCTGGGGGAGATAATTGTCTTCATCACAGGAGACGAGCCATTTGCGCCGCTCAGCCCTGTATTGAGAATTCATGCACAACCGCAGGCATTGACGAATATTCTTTCATTAGGGATGGACGGACGTGTACAGCCATACATTGTTGACCCTAATGGAAATGGAAGCGGCATAAATCCAAACACCGGAGATATGGAAAATTATATTCCGGATACGGATGTTTCTATCGGGATAGAGGCAGGAAATATATCTTTAAACAATCCTGTTGATGGAACATACACAGTTTACCTTAAGGGTATCTATAGCGAAGACTACCGGTTAAATATCGGATATATGGATAGCACAGAGACGGAGAATTATAATTATCATGGATTCAACCACGCAGAGACGATATCTTTCACCATCATGGTAAATTCAGCCTCTGCCGACAAAATCACTGTAAACCACACGCCGCTTCCGCCGACCGGCCTTCAGGCAGAGGCCTATGATGCAGGCGGTCTGAAGACAGCACTCACGTGGACTGCAAGCGCAGACCCTTCTGTCACAGGGTATAACATCTATGCCAAGTTCGAGGACGAGCCATATCTTTCACAAATAGGGACTTCTGTCACGAACTCTTTCAACCCCGGTGATGCATGGGTTGAAGACGCAGCCATTGTGACAAGCCAATATGCTGTATCCGCAATAAAAGCGGACGGCACAGAGAGCTTCCTGTCGGACATGGTAGAAAACAACGACCGCGACCATGACGGACTGACCGATGCAGAGGAAACGGCGCTTGGGACAAACGTGAGCAATCCTGACACGGACGGAGACGGACTCACGGACGGCGAGGAATATACACGTGGCACTAATCCATTTATTACGGATACTGACGGTGACGGCTACAGCGATTATGATGAAGTTCAGGCTGGATCAGATCCGTTAGATAAGAACTCTCCAAAAATGAATAATCTTGTAACTTACTACTACAACAGCATCCTGAACAGGTCTCCTGAACCCGGAGGAGCAGAGGGCTGGACAAGCGAGATACAACGGATTGACGCAGACGGTATAGACATAAAAGAAGGATTCATAGCGCTCGGCAAACTCTTCTTCAATTCAGGTGAGTATCTGAATATGAACACAACGAATAGTGCATATGTAACAGACCTGTATGAGACCTTCCTCGGCAGGACGCCTACACAGGGAGAAGCAGGCTACTGGTCAGGAGAGCTTTCAGGAGGATTAACAAGGAACCTGCTTATGAACTACTTCATATTCAGCGCGGAGTTCAAGACGTACATGGACGGAATATTCGGTGACACAACAGTAAGGCCTGAGTATAACCTTGTAAATGACCTCTACAGGGGATTTCTGAGCAGACTGCCGGACAATGGAGGATTCAACTACTGGCTTGGAGAGATGCAGACAGCCCAGTGCAATGGTAATGCTCAGGCGATAAGAGACCTCACATCACAGATAGCATTAAATTTTCTGCAGAGTCAGGAATATGCGGACAGGAATACGAGCAACAGCGAGTGCATAGAGGACTATTATAACGGCATACTTAGAAGAGGTGCGGACCTTGCGGGGTATCTGTACTGGCTTGGAGAGCTTGACGGAGGCGCTTATACAAGAGCGGAGATGCTGCAGCTTTATGTAGACTCAGCGGAGTTTCAGGGCAGGGTGACGGAAGTGATAAACGCAGGGTGCAGCAATTAGAGCGTAATTCAATCTTTTACTAAACAATAAAAAAGGGAAGTACGCGCAGTCTTTGCCGTACTTCCCTTTTTTTACTCAAGAAAAATTGTCTTTAGAACTTTACCTTCGGAACCTCTTTTTCAGCCTCAGGTATTTCATAGTATTCAGCGCTTGATACGCCGGCAAAGGCAGCAAAGAACCTACCAAAGAATGTCCTGATATAAGTATTCAGAAGCTGCACTGACTCATTGTATCTCTTTCTCTCCACAGCGATCCTGTTTTCTGTGCCTTCAAGGCTGTCCTGAAGCTTAAGGAAAGATTCATTCGCCTTAAGCTGCGGATATTGCTCGTTTAACAAGAGAAGCCTTGAGAGCACTCCCTCAAGCTGGTTGGAGGCGTTGATCTTGTCTTTAACTGAACCGGCATTAAAATACTTTGTCCTTGCATCGGCTATATGTTCGAAGAGTTCCTTCTCATGAGCAGCATATCCCTTAACTGTCTCAACAAGATTTGGAATAAGGTCATACCTTCTCTTTAACTGGTTCTCAACCTGCGCCCACGAACCCTTAACATTCTCGTCCATGGCAATCACATTGTTATAACCTTTCAGAAACCAGCTGAAGGTCATAAAGCCGATAAGCACTACAATAGCGATAACAATCAGGGCAATCTTTACACCTTTTGACATATTAATTAGCCTCCTTTTTCTTTATCAAATGTTAAACAAAAAATGGCAAATTGTAAATAGTTACCATCCGCCTGATGATCCTCCTCCTCCGAAGCCGCCTCCACCGCCGCCTCCAAAACTGCCGCCTCCGCTAAAACCTCCTCCTCCGCTCCATCCGCTCCTCCTGCCGCCGCCCATCATATTCATCATAATAAAAAGCAGCATCAGTTTCGGATGTTTTATGAACATATAGATTATGAAACAGAAAAAGAGTATTAAGAAGATAACGCTTGCAAGTGAAGGTTTGCCTGCCCTTCCGCTTCCGTAGGCTGCAGGGGACTGGATACTTGGCATTCCTGAGATTTCCACACCGGCATCGGCTGCGATTTCACTTATAGCGGCTAATGAGGCTGTAAGAATGCCTGTTGAGTAATCGCCTTTTTTAAAGTACGGCACCAGATATTGTCTGCCGATACTGCCTGAGAGGCTGTCCGGGAGCGCTCCCTCAAGTCCGTAGCCTGTCTCAAACCTGTATTTCCTCTCCTGAAGCGCGACAAGAAGGAGTACCCCGTTATCTTTTCCTTTCTGCCCGAGCCTCCATTTATCATGAGCTGTTCTTAGAGAGAAATCCTCAAGGGATTCTCCCTCAAGGCTCTTGATTGTAAGCACGACCATCTGTGCTGTGGTCTTCTGCTCAAGCTCAAGGAGATATCCATTCAGGTTTGCCTCAACATCGTCATTTATAATCTCCGCAAGGTCAACCACATGGTTAAAAGGCTTCTCGGGAATAACGACCTCGGCTGACGCATAAAACGCAGATGCGCAAAGGCAGGATAGGAGAATTAAAATGATGAGGCTATTCTTTGATCTCATTTACCATTCTTTCTAATTGCTCTGTAGCTGTATAGTAATCTTCAAATATTGTGTCGAGATCTTCAATAGAGAGCTTTATTCTTTCATGTTTTTCCTTAAGCACCTTTACAAAGACATCGGTATTTATGCCCGAAGCTTCCGATAGAGTCGTTATTACATTGCCCTGACTGACAGGGGGTTCTTTTCCGAACAGCATAATGATTCCACGGAACAGTGGGATATAGCCGGTAATTGAATTTGCAATATTTTCAGTCAGGAGCTTACTATCGCCCAGAGATGAAATGTATCCCTGCCTTAGCAGGATGAGCTTTGTCTTCAGCTCTCTTTCGCACTGGAGCCTCAGGTTTATTCTTCCGATCTCAATATCTTTAAGAATGTCATCTCCATACACAGATGCATGGATGAGTTTAAAGTTCAGAAATTCAATCGGAAAGACATCAAGAGATGTCCGTATATACTCCGGGGTCATGATAAGCGGCGCGGCCACTTTATGTTTGCTGTATTTCTTGCCAAGCGGAGCTATTAGCTTCAGAAATTTAAGGTCCATATCCTTCAGAACAAAGATTGAATTGACATCAGACCTCTTAATGTCAAAGTCATCTGTAATGGCTGTGCCGGTTACATAGATTGAATGGATATTCTCATGATATTTGCCCAGTATATCCTCAAAAAAAGGCTTGATCTTCTCTGCCGCATGAGGATTAAGTTTTTCTAAGTTAATGTTTAACATTTTATGCTCCTCCATACCGGATAACTATTTTTGGTTTCCTTTGTTATCATTTCTCCCGAAGCTTCGTGAGCGGGAATCCAGTCTTCGATTTTTTCAGTCATTTAAAGAATAGATGTATGGTATCAGAAAGAGTTTTATAAGACAATGTTCCGAATTGCCTCATTAAAAAACGATACGAAAGAGGATCGTTGCCTCAAATAAGAAATCGATACGAAAAATAATCGAAAATAGCCTTCTGTAAGCAAAAGCGACAGGAGGCAGAAATGAGGCTGACGATGCAAGAGAGGAAGAAAGCAGCAGCAGTTATTGCTGTCCGGTATCAAATAGTGAGGAAGAAGGAGAAGGGGGTAATTCTTGATGAATTCACAGAACTGACAGGATATGGCAGACGTTATGCCTCCTATGTGCTGAGGAGCCACGGCAGGAAGGTACGAATCAATGAGACTACGGTCGTACAAGGCGATAT
>JACRPZ010000067.1 GCA_016222905.1 Nitrospirota bacterium | reverse complement strand
CTTTCGGTATTACCGCGTCGTATATATAGCTGTAGAAACTGACCTGCCCGTAATCCTTCTTTATCATCGTCCCTCCTGACTTTATGTTTGCTTTATTTATGCAAACTTAATGCCAGTCTTTTTCAGCAGTCTCAAATTGTGATTTTCAATTCTAAGAAAATCATACTTTGGCTGAGAAAATCTTTTCTCCGCAGAGTTAGAAAGCATCGCATAATCAATTAGCCTAACTAGTGATGATTTTCCAATTCCATTTATTCCCTTATTTTCTCTATCGCCGGAATATTTTCCTAATATGATATTAATGCCAGGCTCAAATCTGAAAGCCTTTAAAAGCAAATCTGTTTCTGAGTAAAGTTGGACTAACATATCAGAAAAGCTCCCTTTGTTCGCTTTGACAGGTAGTGAGTTTGACCTTGTATTTTTTTCTTTCAATTAAACCGCAGGCAAAAAGAAAAGCAAGTGTATTTAAAAACATATCCGGTGTTCTCTTTTTATTACCCTGCAAAAAAGAAAGCATCAGGTCTTCAACTAAGATAAAATCACGGCCCCTTAGCAATTTTAGCACGTCAGCGCCCAATACCATTATGTTTATCGACAAATCACTTTCAGGGTGCGGAAGAATCATTTCTCTTGCCTTGTTTTATTACCTAATAGACATTGTTCAAATAAATGAATCAAAATTGCCCGAATATAATGTAGATAATCATCGTCCTTTTCAGACGAGTATTTTACCAAATAATGCTCCGTGAGCTGCTTTAATCTTGTTTTGAAGTTACCACTTGTCAAATTGACATAATCATACAGAATACGATGTTTCATCCTGTCAATTTCTTCATCTTCATACCCAAATAATAGATCATTAACCACTTTCAATGAACCACTTTCCATTAGAAGCCCGTACTCGCTAATCGCTTCTTCTATATCTGATTTATCATAATTTATTGCTATCTTTTCTTCTGTATTAATCCTTCCTTTCGTGTCATATTTGATATTGTCCAATGCTGTTTCGCTACCTTTCAAGAGGTCTTCAAGTATCTCTGCAAGATAGTCCGATGATATGAATTCAGTCTCTATCTTTAAATACTCCGCCAACTTTCTTCTCTGGTAGTTTTTTAAGCCCTCCACAATAAACAAAATTTGTTTAAGGCCAAGAAGGAGAGCATCGCTTTTTAAGCTTTTTATTTTACTCTCGTAAGCGGGGCTTATCTCCTGATTTACAACAAACATCCAATTGGGGTAAGTGATATGCCAGTTTTCCTGAAAGTCTTTAAAATCATCGTCCGCTTTTTTGTTGAATTTATTTTGATTATTGGTTCCGGGTCCATAGCAGGCAATTACCCTCTTTTCGTCATTTATAATACCATCGCAGCCTTTATCCTTTTGTTTTCGCAGAACCGTAAACCCCTTTTCTCCATATTTTAATAGGAAGAGTTCTATAATAAAATCCTGAAAGTCGAATCCTTTTAGAGCTTTTATCTGTAGTTCAAACCTATTTCTTAAAGGATTATTCACTTAGCTTTTCTCTCCATCACTTTTTTTACTTCTTTGTCGCATCATAGCGAAGTCCCCATACATGCCTTTATATTAGGCAGCCAACTTCGACCATTGTGCCGACGTCGGCAAAATGGTTTTCAACTGCATCACTATTGACTCTCCGTTCATTTATTCCTAAAGTTTCTCAATAATTCAGAATGTTCAATTTTACCTTTAAAACAATTATATGGGCAAGGAGAATAACTGAAGGGCATCATACCTCCCGCACCTCTCCGATGTGCGTAAAGACGATGAATGACTTCACTGCGTCTGTATTGAATATCTTCTTCACCGCTTTTTTATAAATATCAAGCTGGAATGAGTGCTCTTTAACCAAATCGTCTATCTCTTCATCCGCAACCGGGAATGTCTTATAGTCATAAATATTGTAAACATCGCCCTCTTTTATTACCCTGTCTATCCTTCCCCTGTAAACAGAGTTTCCTGATTCAAGAACAAACGGCAGTTCGGTAAATGAATCTTTCACAGGCTGAATGATGCTCTGCCATATACCTTTCTCTTTAAGAAGCGCGACAGTCTTTTTTATCTCGGCAATTCCCTCTTTAGACTCGAGTTCATTCATTCCTCTGGATATGAAAATCTTTGCCGCTGTTGCCGCTATCCCGTCATCCGCTATATCGCCTTTAGATATCTTCTCAAATATTTCATGCAGTATCTCGCCGGGGACTGCCGTCTTTCTGCCCTGCCCTTTTGTCATAACACCGCCTGTAACGGTCTTCCATTCTTTTTCTGCTCTCAAAGGCGTTGGTATGAACTCCGCATGAGGAAGCCTTTTCTTTTTTTCGGCAGAAGCTGCAACCGGCGGGGCTGTTATTCCGGCTCCGTCAACAATTGAGAGGCCCGGAATATGCTCATTAACACTGTAGCCGTCATCTCTCTTCTCAAGCCCTATCCCCTCTTTTAAATAGCTGAGAAAGCTCTTTCCCCTCTCTTTCCATGTTGTGACAAGAAAGAGCGCCTCCTCAGCCCTCGTGACGGCAACGTAGAAGAGCCTCTTCTGCTCCTCCTCTTCCTTCCTCAGATGGAGGAGGAAGTCCTCGTCATCCTTTCTTATTGAGGATTCTGTAATCGCCTTAAAGAAGAACTTTCCATCTCTTTCATACACAAGGCTCTCTTTACTCTTTAAAGTGAAGGGATCTTCTATTGCCGGGAGAAAGACAACAGGGAACTCCAGGCCTTTCGCCGTATGTATCGTAAGAATTTTTACGGCATTCATCCCTTCTGTATTCACATTCGCCTTCGGCTCGTCTTCCTTGTCTATCGTCCTTTCAAGGAATGCCCTGATCTTTATAAGCGGCCTGCCGCCTGCCTCCGTCTCTTCCATGATCCGGATGAACTTCTTTATATTTGCTCTCTGCTGCGGCTCATGAAAATAACGCCACGCGCCTGTCTCAACAAGGGCACGTTCTATCAGTTCAGCAAGCGGCGTATGCGCTGATTGTATGAGCCAGTTTTGGAGAATGGCAAAGGCTTTGTTAATTAATTCAGAAAATCCCCCTTCATCCCCCTTTTTCAAAGGGGGAGATCCCTCTCTACAAAAAGAGTCAGGAGTTGTTCCCCCCCCTTTAGCAAAGGGGGGGTTCTTCTTTAAGATATTCTTCATCTTATCAAAGAGGCTATCTCCTTCTTCCCTTGAGGCCTTCAGCACAACATCTTCGTTAAGCAGAAATAATGGGCTTTTGAGCAGCACATAAAGGCTGTAATCATCCTTTGGATTTGAGAGGAAATAGACTAACGACCGAAGCATCGCAACTTCCGTCTCCTGATAAAAGCCAATCCCCTTGACCGCGATAAATGGGACACCGTGTCTGATTAATGCCTCTTCATATTTTTTTAAATGTGTTCTCTTTCTCAGGAGTATGGCGATGTCAGCATACATGCACTCCCTCTGAACGCCGGTCTTTCTCTCAGTGATATGGACATTCCCTACAAGCCCCTTTATCTTCTTTGCCATGACACTCGCTTCCCTCTCTCTCTGATGCGATATGCCCTCATCCTCATCTTCAAGCATTATTATCTCAACGCTTCCATTTCCTGTCAGGTTCTTTCTATGGGGTTCGAATTCGCCGTATTCTGTCATCCATGCGGGCGAGGCATTATCAGCGGACATTATCTTTGAAAAGAGGGCATTTGTGAATTTGATGATAGCAGGTGCGCTCCGGTAATTCTCCTTCACCTCTTCATAATAAAACTCATCTCCAAGCCATTCTGAAAGCTTCTCTTTTGCCCTGCGGAATATCTCGACATTGGCGCCCCTGAAGTAATATATGGACTGCTTCCTGTCGCCTACGAGGAATACCGTCGGCTTTATCCCCTCATCCCTCTTTGCGCCCAGTCCTGAACGCCACTCTTCTGTCAGCCTGTCTATCACAGCCCACTGGAAATTATTCGTATCCTGAAATTCATCCACGAGTATGTGGTCCGTCTTCTCGTCAAAAGCGTAAAGGATGTTCGCCCACTCAGGCTCGTAAGTAAGCATGCGATAGGCGATGTACTCAAGGTCGCTGAAGTCGAGGAGTGATTTTGAGTTCTTGAGAAACTCATGCCTCTTAAGGCAGCCGCCGAATATCTCCATTATTCTTTGCGCCCTGTTGCTGTATTCCTGAAACTTCCTATCCTTCCAGAAGGCGTGCATCTTCAAGGCCCAGTCCCTGTAATCAGCTATTCCGTTCAGCCCTTTCGGAGCTTTTTTGCGCGGCTCTTTATTCTTTGTCAGAAAGTGATCTTCAAAGCCCGCTCTCTTTTCAGTCTCTCTCTCATTAAAGAAATCGCGGTACCCATCAATGGCCTCTTCCGCCCCCTTCCATGATAGGAGTTCACTGAGCAATTGCGGGATATGGGTTGAATCATATACCGGCACGACCGCATCAAGAGAGAAGGGCCTCTTCTCATAAAGGTAATTGACCGTATCACTGAGATTTGCGAGTCCCCTGAAGCCTTTCTCACCTATTGTCTGAAGAAAGAGGGCGCGATTGCCGTCTCCTGATCCTGCCTCCATCAGGAGTTCGTATATTATCTCTTCCCACATTATTCTTGAGTCAATCGCATTCTCAACCCTGTAATTTGCGTCTATGCCCGCCTCAAAGGAGAAACGTCTCAGGAGCGTGCCGCAGAAAGAGTGTATTGTTGAGACGCGCATGAGCGGCATCTTCTCAAGCAGGGAATCAAAGAGGCGGTTGTCTTCCGCTTTCAGTATCGTGAGGATCCTCTGCTTCATCTCAGCCGCGGCCTTTTCGGTGAATGTGACGGCGAGTATCCGTTCAACACTTATTCCGCTCTTTAAGAGCGCGATATATCTCCTTGCGAGCTTCTCGGTCTTGCCCGAACCTGCCGGTGATGAGATGATGACGCTTTTATCAGTGTTGAGATAATTCATGATTTATCCTTCTCTTCGCACAATGGGCTGTGATAACAGAATCTGCACTCCTGTTCATTATGCGGCTCAGGAGGGAATAGTCCTCTCCTGATCTTGCCGACTATCTCCTCTGCCTTTATGAGAGCGCCTTCGGTGTATTCTGTCATCTCGCCCTTTGAAGGATACCAAGTGATACTGCCGTCCCTTAAGGAATATGCACCAGCTCTTTCAACTTGTCCTTTGCTCTCCTTTTTCCATATTGCCGCATATAGCGGCAGCTGGAGACTTTCATTGTCCGGCCTGCCGGTCTTGTAATCAATTATCCTTACCTGACCCATTACCTCTGACCCCTGGCCCTTCTTTATATCAATCCTGTCTATCTTTCCTTTAAGCCTCAGACCGCCAATTTCGGCAGCCACCTTCTTTTCAAACTGAAAAGGCATGAATCCGTTAGCTCTTATATCTTCTTCCCGTTCCTTTAATTCAGGGAGAAGCCTTTTGAAGATATCATGCGCAACCTTTGACCAGAAATCTCCCACCGGGAATTTTTTGATCGCAAGCGCAAGCCCCTCAAAAAGCCTCTTATCCATATTCTCAATATCAATGTCGCCATCTTTAAAGAGATGCTCCATTGTCTTATGCGCGAGGCTGCCCCACATTCTTGCCTCAACCTCAAACTTCGGCGGTACCTCAGCGGTCATATTCAATACCTTCTCAATATAAAACCTGCGGGGGCATCTTCTGTATGAATCAATATCAGTCACGCTTATATATCCTTTGAAATAAGAGCCGATATCCGGATTCTTTCCCGAAGATACTTCTGATCTGACATTATGATCTCCTCGCATTCCCTCCATTACGTGTATCTCTTCTTCAGAAAAAATATTCGGTGCTGAAGAAGGCCTCTCCGAATCCCAGTCAAGAAATGGCGATGCCAGAAGCAGATTATCTCCTTCTGCCGAGGGGCAGGAGATGTAAGGCTCTATCCTGCAGGAATGAAGAATCAAATTGAAATAACGCTTCTGCCTGCTGATGTAATATTCAAGATGCGGGAGCCCGAGTTCCTTCTTCACCTTCTCAGGTAATATCGGGTCTATGACAGGCCTTGAAGGCAAATCTCCCTCCACCGCCCCGCCGAAAAATAGCGCTTCAGACTCAACTCCCGCGGCAAGTTCAAATGGTATGAGGCGGACCCCGCCGTCTCGTTTCGAGAACGCCTTCATGTCCTTTAATAGATTTCTGAGAAGAGCGACAGGCCGGCTTTCAAAGTTCGGAGTCTCTCCGCAGATCTTATGAAACTGTCTGAGTTCATCAAGCCGCTCCTCTATCATATCCGTGATCTCTGTATGAGCGGGCTCGTCTGAGAAGCCGAGTTTTCTGAGAACATCTTCAAGAGCGTCAAGAAATCCGGGCAGCGTCTTCTTCCTCTTTACATTTTCAATAAGGCCGATAATCTCTCTTATCCCATTCTGAATATGCCTTATCCTTGCGCCCTCTTCTTCCGTAACCTTCTCTGTCACAGAGTTAAGGAGCGTCTCCTCTATTGAGAGCCATGACCCCTTCCCCCTGATGATGCCCGCGCTGTATGAATATGCGACAGACCACTCCTTTATAAGCGGATGTATCTCAGCAAAAGAAGACGAGGTGAGGAGTGCGAGAAAGTCATAGGAAGGATAATCCTCCTCAATGCAACTCAGCAGGCTCTCAAGAGCTATGACAGGGCTTGTACACGAAAGGTCATGTTCTTCTACGCTCAACGGAACGCCGTGCTTTGCAAAGACCCTCTTCACTATTGGAACGTATTTCCTGATGTCAGGGAATGTAACGACTATATCCCACGGATCGGCTCCTTCAATAAGCATGGCTTTTGAAGACTTGGCTATTGATTCAACCTCTTCCTCGACCGAGGGATAAGAAGAGTACGGAGAGTTTTCCCTAAGGATCTTTGAGTCAAGTTTTATGACGGAGAGATCTTTACGACCTGACAAAGAGTTGCATATGCCGCTGCTGCTGTCAGCAAGCAAAAAAGCATTCTCAGTTTTTTCGATAAGCGCCATGATCACCTCAAGCTCAAGCGAGGTCGGGTCAAAGAAGCCGTCAATCACAACGATGGGTATACTCTTTGATTCCTTTATAATTGTGATACTCATCTTAAGGACTTCTTCAGAGTCAGATAGCCCCCTCTTCTTGATCCAGTCTTCGTACATGATAAGGCTCTCTATCGCATCCGCCGCTCTCTTCGCCGCCTTCTCCTCAAATATCAGCGAGACCGTCCTGTCTCTTATCTCAGGAAGCTCTTTCCCCGGCATATAGTGCTTCAGCTTCCTATATAGGTCGGACAAGAGGCGCGTGTAGCCCGCATTCTTTTCAGAGATGATCTCGCCTATCATTAGCGGCCTTATCCGCTCTGAGATGATACTTCCGCCGGACTTCTCATGGAAAATGCGTTCTGCAAATTGCTTTAATGTAGCGGTTTGAAACGGGACATATGCGGGTCTCTTCAGATAACTATGAAAATCCCTTTCAGCCTCTGTGATGATAAAACTGTTCGGGCAGATATAAAGGACAGAGGAAAAATCATCAGGAGGGCAGAGGGAGACGATTTCCTTGAAGATGTTATCTCGTCTTTTTCTTGCTCCTGGCGGGGCTATGAAGAGGGTTCCTTTTTGCATAGCTGTATTCTATGCCCATCCGATTAAATTCTTCAATTCTAAATATTGCTCCTTACAGCATAAATGGTACAACTCGGAAAACTTCTTGATTAACAGTGGAAACAGCCGTGTAACATTACCCGATTAAGCGCACCTTGCCTTCTGTGACTATAGCAAGTTTATTATGCATATCTATTTTTTGCTCTTTTAAGGTGTTGAGAAAGCTGACGATGAATTTTAAAACGACAGATGGATTTTTGCTTCTCAGCCGTAATATTACGGAACTCACGCCAAAATTACGATAAAGTTCGCCAAAATCCAGATCGTAGGTAATGATGATTCTTTCTTCTGACAGGGCTACCTCAACTATTTTTTCATCTTCATAACCTTTACAGCATTCACGAATGCTTTTTACATCATGTTTGAGCGTTCTTAGGCGGGAGGTTATTTCAGGGGATATATTTTCATCTATGAGCAGTTTCAAGTTTTATCTCCGCAATATGTTTAGCGGTATCAGAAGCAAACTGTATTGCAGCCTGAATATCCTCTTCAGTCAAATCAGGATAGAATTTGATTATCTTTTTAACAGGAGTGCCTTCCGCAAGCAAGTCAAAGACAACATAAAGCGGTATTCGAGTGCCTTTAAAAACAGGCTTCCCCAGTAAGATTTTGGGGTTTATTTCAATTCTTTTACGGTAGTTTCCCATATTATTTTGTCCCCTTTGATAAATTATAGCATACTCTAAGGTCTTGTTCTTTTAGCTGTCGAGGGCGTAGATTTTATCTAACAAGACTTTCCACGACCTTCTTTAATGACTTCATCTCTTCATAAATAACGCTCAGGATAAATATACGCAGAGTGATCAAATCTCCCTTGTTGCTTTTCCGCATTGCGGTTATATATTCCGCCCTTCTGATCGGAGGAATGATAACAGGACAATAGCCGTTTTTCATGGTCAGGATAAGCCTTCCTATCCTTCCATTGCCGTCTATAAAGGGATGAATCGCCTCAAATTCAGCATGAAGATCACTTGCCAATTCAAGAGGATGTTTATAACTATCAACTCTGTTCAGGTTTTGAATGTATTTTTTCATTAATTCAGGGACTTCGTAATAATTAGGCGGAAGATAATCCGTTCCGGTTATAATGACGTTCCGCTGTCTGTATCTGCCCGCATTTTCAGAGTCTATCTGCTCGAAGAAGAGCTTATGCAGGAGCAAAACATCTTCTTCTGTTATTGCTCTGTCCAATAAAGTATAAATATGGTCATACGCCTTTGCATGTCCGATGGCTTCATAATGTTCTCTTAACGACTTTCCGCCAATGGTTAAACCGTCCTCAATGACAACCTTTGTCTCCGATTCCGTGAGGGTGTTGCCTTCAATTGCATTGGAAGTGTAGGTCAGGCCTATGCGATAGTAATCCTTAAGTTGTTTGACGACATGATCGGAAAATGGACGATGGCTGTCGAGAGAGGATTTGAGGGAGGCGATTTGGTTAAGTAGATCGGTGGTCATTTCTTCTTGATTCTTTTGCCGGAATTAAATCTGACAAGCTTATCCCATAAGATTGAGCCATCAGCGGCACAGTATTCCTTAGCAAATTCAAGAGTAAATTTATTTATGACTTTAGCGTATTCTTCCGAAAACTGCTCATTTTTTTCTTTTGCTTTACGTCCTAACGGTTCGATAATTTCAGTATAGAGATTTTCATCGCCTGAAATAAATTCCCAGAATTGTTGTCCGCAGTATTTTAAATAATCACCTTTATCAGGCTTATTATTTTTTCCATAGCAACAACCATTGACGGCCACTGCCTTTGTACCGGATGTATTCGTACCCAATATTATTTTTGCTTTTCTAAAATCATCTTTCATCTTTGAAACTTGTCTGCTGTTACCCCAATTCGGCCCTGATTTTATTGAGACAATGTAATAAGTCTGATCCCTATTAAATTCAAGATCAATTCCCACAGCAGAAGATTTTTTACCGTCGTATACGCTACGGCAGATAAAAATGGCGAATTCTTCAAGAAACCCACCGAAGATTCCTTCCTCTTGAGATGAGAGATGGGCGTCTAAGATTGTCTTCACAAGGTCGTGCGCAGTGTTAAGTGCTTTTGCCTTGAATAAATATGGATTTTTTCTCGTTAGAATTTTTTTAAGCCTAAGCGCTAACAGATTGTCTAATCTTTTCTTATGGAAAGTTTGAATATTAGGCTCTATGAATCTTATTATGTTTTCTTTTGTTACTTTTGCCATATTTCTCCTTTTGCTCAAGTAAAAGCATTTCTGCTTCTTTGAACTTTTCTTCGGCTAATTTTATATAATCCATTTGTATCTCAATCCCGACCGAATTTCTCCCTAATTGGTGTGCCACTTCGCCTGTCGTCCCAGAGCCTGCAAAGGGGTCCAATATCCAGTCACCCTCTTTTGTGAAAAGTTTAATGAACCAATCCGGCAGAGCACGGGGGAAAGTAGCACTATGATTCTTATTGCTTGTTTCAGTGGCAAGATGAAGGACATTGGTTGGATAAGCCAATTCTCTGCCGATCCAGTTTGCAATATTTTTACCGAATCCGCTACCGACTTGGGAATTGAATCGTATTACGTCATTTTTGCCGAGAGCCTTCAATCTTGTTTTTGCCCACTCTCCCATTGGGACCTTAACATTTTCCTGATACATGTGAAACTTTTTTGACTTATTGAATTGCAAACACCTTTCCCATGCATCCCTGAATCTATTGGGCCATTTCCCCGGATAGCAATTTCTTTTGTGCCATATAAATTCTTCGGTCCATAACCACCCTTGTTTCCGCATCTCAAGTATTAACTCTATAACATAAGTATGTCTTTCACCGCTTGCCACACGTTCCTTGATATTTAAGATAAATGTACCTGTAGGTTTAAGGACACGCAACAACTCTTCACTTCTAGGCAAAAACCATTCTACATATTTATTAGGACTGATTCCTCCGTAAGTATTTTTTCGGCTGTCAGCATACGGCGGAGAAGTAATAATCAGGTCAAAAAAGTTATTTGGATATTCCCGCAGGATGTTCAGGCAATCGCCATATTTGATTTGATATTCGAGTCTTTTCATTTAAATAATTTATGAAATTTCGGTTAAACGTGGAGTTGTTTTATTATATCACTTGTTAATAAGATAGGAAGATACCTGCGCCCTCATGCGCTGAACTTGAGGTCGCAATTTGCGATCTCTTCTTCACAACCTAAACCTCTCCCTCTTCCCCGCTAAAAACTTCCCCTTTGTCAGTTTCAACTGCTTATCAAGCTCTGAAAAAATCTTATTTATCTCCTCTTCAGTGTACTCATAAGAGCTTTTATTGGAGCAGTTGCCGAGGATTCTTATCTTCTCAAGAATATCATTTGTCCGCTTGGATGCTATTCGCTTAAATCGTTCATGCCTGCTTTCCTGTTTCATAAACTCCCCTGTTTAATAAGATTATGATTCAATTATAATTTCATTATTTGTAATTGTCAAGTAAATAGTTGCGTTATTTATATAAAATAATGATTTTAATCTGGGGAGTTTGAAGCAATTATTGAGGATAGATTAATGGTAAGTCTAACTTGGACGGGGCTGATTTTATTCTGCTAACTGATACCCTTTATTTAATATCTCTATCTTGCCCTTTAAATTCTTCGTGATGAAGACACTTTTTTTAGAATCCACCAATATCCCGTCGAGACCTTTTGATTCAAGAAGCTTCATCCCCTTCTCAGCGCTGAGAATTAATATGGCGGTGTCAATGCCGTCAGCGATATATCCTTCAGGGGCTATAACGGAGACGCTTATGAGGCCGGATTCTGATGGATAGCCTGTGGCAGGATCAATGATATGATGATAACGTTTCCCGTCCTTCATAAAAAATCTCTGGTAATCACCGGCAGTTGATACGGCGCTGTCTTTTAGATTCATGGTTGCAAATATATCTTCCCACGGCTTTTCGGAATCGGGATTATCAGACCGCGGGTTCTGAATTCCCACTTTCCACGGGTTACCGCTTATGTTCAAACCATACCCTCTAATGTCTCCGGCGATCGCCACAAGAGCAGACTTTATTCCTTTTAGCTTTATCGCCTCAATAGCCTTATCAGCGGCATAGCCTTTTGCGATTCCTCCGAGGTCTATTTCCATGCCTTTTTCTTCTAAATATATTTCTGAGGCATCGCTATCTATTTTTATCTTCTCGTAATCAACAAGCTTCAGCGCGTTCTCAATCGCTTCCCTGGACGGCATTGACGGATTTGCCGGACGGCCTGAGAACTTCCAGAGTTTATAGACAGACGCAATAGTCGGATCGAAGGCACCGTTTGTTATCTTAGATATACTTTTTGTCTTCTGCATTAAGTCCAATGTTTCCCGGCTGACATGAACAGGTTTTATCTCGGCGAATTTACTGACCGTGCTGACCTCGCTTTCCGGCTCGAAATTATTCAGAAATTTGTCGAGCTTCTCTATCTCAGCGAACCCTGCATCAATAGCCTTTTCCGCCTTATCTTTTGAAGGACTTATGACGGTTATGGTTGTAAAGGTGTCCATGACCGATCGGCTCTCTTTATAAACCTTATCCTGATCTTCACAGGAGGATATAAAGAGAGTACACAAGACGAAGCACGCAAAGATGATTAAAAGAGATAAAACACGATTAATTGGTTTTCTGTAAATCATCCGAGGTGTCTGAGAATTGACCTTCCCTGTGGCAAAACCACAGGGAAGATAATGCAATGACTTTTATTATTACATTCGCTCGTTAGACCCGTAGCTGATACCACGGGGAATACACTCGCTTTCCATTTAAGCGCTTTATATCTCAGCTTTTATTCGGCGAGTAACGCTTGAGCTCAGTATGGTTGGTTTTAATGATGCTGTCAGCGTTATCTATCATCTCGTAACCCTTATCAAGGAGTGTCTTTGCGTCTTCCCATAGGTCATCCCTTACCGGTTCTCCTAAAAGCGCAACTATAAGGGTCCTTTCACCTTTTTTGGAGGCGCTAACAACACAATGTTTTGCAGCCCTTGTATATCCGGTCTTGCCGCCGATCTGATTATCATCTGACCAGAGGAGATAATTGGTATTCTTGAGGAGAACTTGTTTGTCATCCACATCAAGCATCTTAATCCTTGTATTGATAATCTCCGAGATAAGGGGATAATTGAGTGATTCTTTCATAAGTTCCGCAAGGTCACGCGCCGTAGTATGCTGTTTTCGTCCCGGAAGCCCTGAGGAGTTTATGAATTTGGTATTTTTTGCGCCAACACTCTGTACTTTCTTATTCATCAAATTAACAAACGCCTTCTCCGAGCCGGCCACAGTCTCTGCAAGGGCGACCGCAGCGCCGTTGATTGACCTCATAAGCGCAAGGTATAAGAGGTCTTTTACGCTGATCTTCTGTCCTGCAGTAAGATGCGGCTTTACGGAAGGTGTGTTAGCTGCTCTTCTGCTTATGGTTACCACAGCCTCAGGGTCTAATTTATCAAGAGCAACCATTGCGGTAATAAGTTTTGTTGTGCTGGCTGGTGGCAGCCTGAGATCGGGATTCTTGGCATAAAAAACTTCTCCGCTTAAACTGTCTACAAGAACCGCAGCCTTTGCAGATATTTCAGATGCGCTTGAAATTCCACAACTAAGAAATAAGGCGGCTAATGAGATAATAAATACAAAGCTAGAAGATTTTAATATCCTGATTTGAGTTTTGAATTCTTTTGGGCTGATATTATTTTTTCTATATACGTTCAATACTCAACCTCAATGCCCTGCAAGTAACAGCAGGGTCATTATTTGGCCGACAATCACTCTAATTTAATAATACACTACTACGCGCAAAAAGTGAAGAGAAAATATCTGTAAAAATTTCTGTTTAAATTTTTCTTTTTTAGATGTATACTTATATTGTATGCCTAAGTACAGAATAGGTTGCAGCGGGTTTTTGTATGATTCATGGAGGGGTGTTCTTTACCCTGAAGACCTCCCGCACAAAGAATGGCTGGCTTTTTATGCATCAAAGATCAATTCGGTTGAACTGAATGTTACTTTTTACCGGCTCCTGAAAAAAGAGGCATTTGACAAATGGCATAGAGAAACCCCCTCTGATTTTTCGTTTGTGCTTAAAGGAAGCCGTTTTGTAACTCACATAAAAAAACTGAAAGATGTTGAGATGCCTCTCTCAACATTTTTTAACATTACCACCCCTCTCAGCAAGAAGCTTGAAGTTGTCCTTTGGCAGCTTCCCCCTAATTTAAAGGTGAACCTCAGGAGCCTTGAAGACTTTATTGAAGCTCTGAAACAGTATCCTGTCCGGCATGTCTTTGAATTCAAGAACAAAAACTGGCTCAATAAAAAAGTGCTCAAGATCCTTTCAGCCGCTAATATAGCTGTCTGCATGTCCGACTGGCCTGACTATGCCGATGAAGTGCCGGTTACCGCTAATTTCGTATATTTACACAGACTGGGCGAAGAAGGGAAATATGCGTCAAATTACACTACCGAGCAGTTACAAAAAGATGCAAAGAGAATAAAGGAGTATATGAAGCAGGGGAAGGATGTATATATATTTTTCAACAATGACGCCTTTGGCTATGCGCCCAAGAATGCAATGGAGTTGAAAGCTATGCTTGAGAAGTCTCTTCCAAAGGCCCTGAAACAGGCACCGGAAGAGAAAGAGGCTGCGTCAAAAAAGAGAAAACCCCCAAAGAAGAAAGCTGTAAAGAAAAAACCGACAATAAAGGTAAAGACTAAAAAGAAGAAGAAGGCTGCTGCCAAGAGACCCACGGTTAAAAAGCCCGCAAAAAAATCTTTAAAATCTAAAAAAAAGAAACGTTGATGTCTGAAGGTCCTCCAGCCTGGTAATGTCTTATATTTATCTGCAAAGAAGAGAGATTAATATTTCTTCGGCAGCTTCCATTAGACGGAAACAAAATTGAACAAGAACAACATAGATAACGCATGGCCTTTACTGAAGAAACAGGTCAAGAGTCTGGAGATGCCGTGGCTTGAGCAGATAGCATACCAGAACCATTGGGAACGAGACCCGTTTAAGATCCTGATTTCATGCATCCTGAGCCTGAGGACACAGGACAGGACTACAGGCAGTGCGTCAGAGAGGCTTTTTGAGTTAGCCCCTGATGTTGAGACGTTGTCAGGACTTCCGGTAAAAGTTATTGAGGAAGCTATTTATCCTGTAGGTTTTTACAGGGTGAAAGCAAATAGGATTAAGGAGATAAGCAAGGCTCTTCTTGAGAAGTACAGTTCAAAGGTGCCTGATGAACTGGATGAACTGCTTAAGCTTAAGGGTGTGGGAAGAAAGACCGCCAATCTTGTTCTTACCCTTGGCTTTAAAAAACCAGGAATATGTGTTGATACGCATGTGCACAGGATAACAAACAGATGGGGCTATGTTAAGACAAAGACTCCGGAAAAGACTGAATATGCGCTTAGAGAAAAACTTCCCGCGAAATACTGGATTAAGATAAACGGGCTCCTTGTTGCTTTCGGGCAGGGCATCTGCAGGCCGGTTTCTCCTTTATGCAGTCAATGCACCATCAAAATGTTCTGTGACAGAGTTGGAGTAAAAGTTCACAGGTAGTTTTTGCTGTGCAAATCAGATATGGATTTGGAATAGAGGGCTTGCGATTGAAGCGCCTTCTTGAATTCTTTAATAGTTTTTGCTAAGGTTTAACCTGTAAGGAGGATATGTGTCGGCAATATTTTCTAAAAAACTGCACTTAGAATACGGGATTGCAAAATATGTTCGCTTAAATCTCTTTTCGCTTCTCTGCGTTCTGTGCCCTCTTTTCCTTATTCTGCTGTTATCTGCATGCGCTACAACGTCAAATAAAGAAGATACAATAACAGCCGAGGCGCGCTTTAAGCTTGGGGTCTCATATATTTCAAAAGGGGAACTGACCGAGGCATCTATCGAGTTTCAGAAGGCACTAAAGCTGAACCGCAAGCATAAAGAATCTCTTCACGCCCTTGGGTTTATCAGCACAAGGTTCGGAAAGTATGATGAAGCAATTTCTTATTATAAACAGGCGATATCAATAGCCCCCGACTATTCAGAAGCAATGAACAGCCTTGGCGTGGCATATATGGAGACTGAAAAGCCGGATGAGGCGGTTAATTATTTCAACATGGCATTAAATAACCCTTTTTATACGACTCCCGAGAAGCCGTACTCAAATATCGGGCTCGTATATTACAGAAAGGGCGATTATCAAGGCGCTGAGGAAGCGGTAAAAAAGGCCCTTGTCAGAAATCCCAATTCCCCCGTTGCGATTTATATTCAAGGGCTTCTCTATTTGAAGCAGGGAGATGATGAAGCCGCTATGAAAAAATTTACAAAGGCATTAACTATAGAGCCGGATTATCTGGATGCGCGATGGGAGCTTGCAAATGTATATGTCAGGGCAGGTGAACAGAATAAGGCTATAGAACATTTCAAGCTAATAGCAGAGAGAGCCGAAAATACCGCCATCGGCAAAGAAGCACTGGAGTATATAAAATTACTTGAAAAATAAAACAAAGGTCATCGGAAAACTATTTGCCGTAAAAATAACATTGATCTGAAAGTATTGACAAAGTTTATGCCCGCTGGTATCTTTTCTATTAGATTTTTTGCTATCAATAAAATATAAAATCATAAGGAGAATGCGTTATGACAAAGGCTCAACTCGTGGATTCAGTGGCAAAAGAAGCGAAAATATCAAAAGCAATGGCAGCAAAGACAATTGATTCTCTTATTGGAGCGGTTACAAAGGCTCTGAAAAAAGGGGATAAAGTGACACTGGTCGGATTTGGCACTTTTTCAGTCAGGAAGCGGAATGCAAGGAAGGGCCGTAATCCGAGAACCGGCGAAGAGATAAAAATTCGCGCCGCAAAGACCCCGAAGTTTTCCGCAGGCAAGGCGCTTAAAGACGCGGTGAAATAATATAATCAAATTCATGGAGCCCCGATGCATAATCGGGGCTTTTTTTCTCAGTTAAACTTCAGTTGTAGCCGCTCTATTGAGGCGGCCCTTCCTGTTTCTGAATCTATCTCCAATACCACGCATGAAAGCATTGATGACCCCTTTGCCGTCTCAAAACGAACCGGCACCTGCGTAAGAAATTTGCTTATTATCATTTCCTTTTTTACCCCGATGACTGAATTTATTGGTCCGGTCATTCCAACGTCTGTTATAAATGCGGTGCCTTCAGGGAGAATCTTTTCATCAGCGGTCTGAACGTGCGTGTGTGTGCCTATCACTGCGCTCACCTCTCCGTCAAGAAACCATCCGATAGCAGCTTTTTCAGAAGTTGCCTCAGCATGAAAATCAACTATGACAACCCGGGTCTCTTCTTTAATCTTGGGAAGAATTGCTTTAGCGGACTTGAAAGGGCAATCCAACTGGTTCATAAAAACCCTGCCTGCAAGATTAAGAACAGCAATCTTCTCCCCGGCAGGGGTTTCAGCTATGATGCTTCCGTATCCTGGCGCCTCATCAGGATAGTTTGCGGGCCGTAACAGCCTTTTCTCTTCCATAATGTACTGTATCGCTTCTTTCTTGTCCCATATATGATTGCCGGAAGTCAGAATGTTAACGCCGACAGAGAATATCTCTTCACAGATTGGTCTTGTTATACCAAAACCGCCTGCTGCATTTTCAGCATTGGCAATAACAAAATCAATCTTCAGCTTATCAATAAGTGGGGGCAGTCCATTTCTTAAAGCCTTCCGGCCCGGCTCTCCCACGATATCTCCAATGAATAAGACTTTCATAAAAAAAAGATAATAGATAATAGGTTATGGGTAAAGCATAGAATCATGTTTTATCCTCTTACCTATGACCTCTTGCCTCTAATCCGTAAGTTTATTTTGCATACTCCACATGCCTTGACTCTCTTACAACAGTGACTCTGATCTGTCCCGGATAAGTTAGTTCTTCTTCGATCTTCTTTGCCATGTCTCTGGACATCTTGGCGCATAAGTCGTCATTAACATCTTCCGGTTTTACGATGATCCTTACCTCTCTGCCTGCCTGTATCGCATAAGATTTATGCACCCCATTAAATGAGTTTGCGATCTGCTCCAATTGATCAAGCCTCTTTAGATAACCGTCAAGAGATTCCTTTCTCGCCCCAGGCCTCGCCGCAGAGAGGGCATCGGCAGCAGCCACAAGAGGAGCTTCTATTGTAATCGGATCTCCCTCTCCATGGTGGACGGCAATGGCATTAACGACCTTGCTGTTTTCTCCGTGCTTTCTGGCCATATCTGCGCCTATCGCCTGATGAGAACCTTCAACCTCATGATCAATGGCTTTACCTATGTCATGAAGAATTCCGGCTCTTATCGCAAGTTTTATATCCACGCCGAGTTCTGCGGCCATAAGGCCTGCCAAATGCGCTACTTCTTTTGAATGCTGAAGGACATTCTGTCCGTAAGATGTCCTGTATTTGAGCCTTCCTATAAGCTTTATGATTTCCGGATGTATTCCGTGAAGCCCAAGGTCAAAGACCGCTTTCTCCCCTTCTTCCTTTATTGTGGCGTTAATCTCTTTCTTGACTTTTGCAGCTATTTCTTCAATCCTTGCAGGGTGTATCCTTCCGTCGCTGATAAGGCGTTCAAGTGAGATCCTTGCTATCTCTCTTCGTACCGCGTCAAAACATGAGATAAGAACAGTCTCAGGGGTGTCGTCTATAACAAACTCAACTCCTGTTGCAGCTTCAAGCGCCCTGATGTTTCTGCCCTCTCTTCCGATTATCCTGCCCTTCATCTCATCGCTTGGCAGGCTTACTGAAGAGATGGTGTTTTCACTGACGTAATCGCTTGCATAACGCTGAATGGCTGTGCTTAAGATGTGCTTGCATTTTTTGTCGGAAGCCTCCATAATTTCATCTTCAATGCGTTTTGCCACTTTTGCAGCCTCAAACCTTGCCTCGCTTTCAACATTTTTCAGAAGCTCTGCTTTGGCGTCTTCAGCGCTCAGCCCTGAGATCCGCGCGAGCGAAGCGGTCTGTTCCATGATTAAGTTCTCAATTTGCAGATCTTTATCATTCAGACTCTTTTCCCGTCTGCTGAGATCCTTCTCTTTTTTGTTAAAAAGATCTTCTTTCTTATCAAGCTGCCCTAACTTCTTGTCAAACATCTCTTCTCTGTGGCGCAATCTCTTCTCAAGCTGGCTAAGCTCATAACGCCTCTCTTTCATCTCTCTGTCAGCCTCTGTCTTTGAACGCAGACTGATATCCTTGGCCTCAAGAAGGGTCTCTTTCTTGATATTTTCCGCCTCTTTTTTTGCGTCTTCCATAAGTTTTACTGACTTGTTTTCCAATTCCCTTATCTTCTTGCTTGCGCTGAGTTTAAAGTATACGGCTGACAGGACGAAACCTAATACAGATCCGGCGATCAGGAGAAGAGAGAGATACAGGTAGTTGTTCATTATTTGTTCCTCCTTTGATTTAATTTATCCTTGAATGATTTTTCAAAACCTTCTCCGGATGGAAAGAAGAAGATTTTGTTCTTATTAACGTACTTCTGTTCAACAAAATGTCCGTCGTAATTATGAGGGTACTTGTAACCAATGCCTGCCCCAAGACGCGCTGCCCCGCTATAGCCTGTGCCCTTCAGGTGCGCAGGCACCGGCTCAAGCCGCTCCTGCCTGACATCTGAAAGGGCATTCTCTATTCCGGTATATGATGCGTTGCTCTTTGGAGCCATTGCTATATAGATTGCAGCCTGTGCCAAAGGTATACGCCCTTCGGGCATCCCGATCAATTCAACTGCATGCATTGCCGCAACCGCCATATACAGCGCCCTTGGGTCTGCATTCCCGACATCTTCAGAGGCGCAGATGACGATCCGCCGCGCTATAAACATCGGGTCTTCTTCGGCCTCTATCATTTTTGCCAGCCAGTAGAGGGTCGCATCAGGATCACTGCCGCGCATGCTTTTTATGAATGCAGAGATGGTGTCATAATGTTCATCTTCGCTGTAATATATTGATTTTTTCTGTAAAACCTCTTTTGCCAGCTCAATATCGTAAGCTGCGCGGTTTGAGCTTTTAATTATGAAAGCTCCGAGTTCAAGTATATTGAACGCCTTTCTTGCATCGCCCTCAGAGGCTGTTGCAATAAAATCCATGGCGTCAGGTTCTATCTGTATATCTAACCCTCCAACCCCTTTCTCCTTATCTTTTAAAGCCCTTTCAAGCAGAGTTTTAATATCGGATTTGCTTAAGGGAAGGAACTGAAATAAGAGCGACCTCGAAGACAACGCCGGGATTATGGAAAAGAAAGGGTTTTGTGTGGATGCGCCTATAAGTGTTACATTGCCGTTTTCAACATCAGGCAGCAACGCATCCTGCTGCAGTTTATTAAACCTGTGTATCTCGTCAACAAAGAGGATCGTCCGATCTGTCTTGCCGGCTTTTTTTAAGGCTTCCTTTATATCCCCGATTCCTGAAGTGACCGCATTTATGGATATAAAAAGCGCCTGCGTTCTTCCCGCAATTATGCGGGCAATGGCGGTTTTGCCTGTGCCCGGCGAACCGTAGAGTATAAGAGACACAATCGAGTCTCTTTCGATAGCCTCTCTTAATGGTTTCCCGATTCCGAGTATATGTGACTGACCGACAAATTCATCTAAGGTATGAGGCTGCATCCTCCATGCAAGGGGAGCCTTTCTGTCTGTATTTAGTAATTCCATTTACGCCTGCGGGGTATTCCCCCGGCCTCCTCACTTGTTGCGGGCTGCGTGACTTAAATGGATTATGACAGAAAGGTCTTTATACGGGTGGCAAGGCCGGTTTATATGACACGCCTGAGACTGCGCAATAAACCCAGCCTGAATAATCTCTTACATTGGAATTTTCATGTAAGATGATAAAAGATAAAGTGCTTTTTGCTAAGTTGTGAAATTTTGTTGTTATCTTTATGATTATCCATTCCCGAAGAACCTTAACTGTCAAGACAAAAAACATTAAACAGAGTCCCGCAGCCGCGAGATAAATATACCCACCTTGCCGTGTAGAAGAAAAACTTGTCTCCCTGTTTGCACAGGTGGGCGCCTCAATGGCAAGATCAGGCTTGCTCTCCCGAAGATTCGGGCCGCTCACACTTGCCATACTCCGGCTCCCATAATATTCTAATTGTCGGAACAAGTTTTCCCCCTCCTATCACGGACAAGGCAGGAGTTATGCCTTGATTTTATTGTAAAACAGAAGACGTTTTGATTTCAAGGGATAATGGGGGGGAATGACACGCAACAAAAGACCTGTCTCAACTTAGTCCCTAATGGCTGCGGATGGCGAGCCAGATTGTGTGCCTGCCCCCTCGTCCGGAACCTCGTGCCGGCACACTGACCTCGGTCACTTCAAAGCCGGCACGTTTCAGACGTTTGGTGAAGGCATGATCCGGGCCGGCTGACCAGATGGCCAATACGCCTGTTCGCGTCAGCGCTGTATACGTTGCATTCAACCCATCAGGGGAATAAAGCCAGTCGTTGACCTTCATGATAAGGCCCTCAGGGCCATTATCCACGTCTAACAAAATGGCGTCATAGGCCCGTTGCTCCGCCTTGAGAATCCGGGCAACGTCGGCCTCACGAACAGTGACACGGGCATCCATAAGTGGATTACCGGCCAGGCCTGAAAGCGGGCCACGGTTCCACTCAACTACTGCCGGCACCAGTTCAGCAACCACCACCTGAGCCCCGGTTCCGAGTTGCCGTAGTGCCGCGGCAGTGGTGTAACCCATACCCAGCCCCCCGATCAGAAGACGGGGACAGGGCCGATCAGCGACTTTTGCGCACGCTAACTCTGCCAGGGCATCCTCCGAGCCATGGGTACGACTGTTCATGAGCTCCCGGCCTTTCACCTTGAGCGAGAACTCATCGCCGCGCCTGTATAAGCTAAGCTCTTCGCCGCTTCCGGGCACCTGTGCAGAGCCGAGCAACTCCCATGGGATCATGAACACCTCAAGTGAAGATCATTTGTCAGGCTGCACTCCACGGCCCTTATGGCATCAGCAGCCGAACTCGTTATACCGCCTGCATAGCCTGAACCTTCGCCTATCGGATAGAGGTTTTTTATATTTACTGATTCATATTTCTCATTGCGTTTAATTCTTACAGGGCACGAAGTTCTTGTTTCCGCTCCTAACAATATCCCGTGATCTGAAACAAACAATGGGTAATCTGCTTTCCATTTATTAAATGCGGTTAAAAGCGACTCGCATACAAATTTTGGAAAAATGTCATTCATATCAGCAGCTACGGCCCCCATCTTGTATGAATTTCTATTTAAGCTTTCAGATATCCTCCCGCATAAAAAGTCTATCAAATTCTGAGCAGGGACTTCCCATCTCCCCCCCCCTGCATTAAAAGTCTTTCGCTCTATTTCTTTTTGAAACTCAATCCCGGCCAGGGGATCGTCTGATCTATAATCATCCTTATGACAGGTCACAACAAGCGCTGAATTTGAGAATGCTGAGGACCTGCTTGAGTAGCTCATACCGTTTACAACAAGCATTCCATTCTCAGATGAGGCGTTTATAACCTCACCTCCGGGGCACATGCAGAATGTGTAGACACCCCTCTTTATTTTTTTATTGGTGTAAGTAAAAGAGTAATTAGCAGCCCCAATGCCGGGATAGTCCTTATATTTTTCTCCATATCTAATAAGATTAATAATTTCAGCAGGATGCTCTATTCTCACACCAACAGCAATCGGCTTCTGCTCGATAAAAACACCTTTTTTGTGAATCATTTCAAATGTATCACGCGCGGAATGTCCCAATGCAAGATAGACGATTGAAGTGCTATATTCCCTCTCCCCGTTTATTACTACTCCTGAGACCTTGCCGTCTGATATAAGGATATCCGTCATTTTCGAGCCATAATATATCTCACCGCCTCTTTCGAGGATAAAGTTCCTCATATTTTTTACTATTCCGCATAACACGTCCGTCCCCAAATGGGGCCTGCTGACGTATCCTATTTCTTCAGGCGCGCCAAATTTTATAAAAGTATCCAGGACCTTGTTTGTATATTGAGAATTCTTTATCCTGGAAAACAGCTTCCCGTCAGAGTATGAACCGGCGCCGCCTTCACCAAACTGGATATTCGATTCAGGGTCCAGCGCCCTTTCTTTAATAAATCTTTGAACATCAATGGAGCGTTCTTCTATCTTTTTACCTCTTTCAAATATTAAAGGTTTAATCCCATAATCAATAAGCTCAAGAGCAGCGAACATACCTGCAGGGCCAAAACCTATTATTACAGGCTTCTCCTTTATATTTACGGATTTTCTCTCTGCCTTTATTGTTTCAGCGTATACAGGGAAGTTTTCCTTGTTATCGAAACTGTCAGGAGCGCATACAACTATTGAAATTTCGTAATAGAACTGGTTTTTGCTGCGGGCGTCAAGTGATTTGCTAAGCATCTTAACGAATTTGATATTATCTTCATTAATCTTCAGCTTTAGTGAAGCGGCCTTTACATATTCATCCATCCCGTCTTTTTCAACGGTTATACGCAAATTGTCTATTATTAAATCCAAAAAAACGCCTCCATTTTTCTTAGTTGCTCACATAGGGGCAACGATAGGGTCAGGTCAAATAACCAGGGGCACAGCGTATTTCTGTTGCATTCTTTTATCTAAATATGGGATGTGGAGCTTGTCTAAAAACTCTGTTTGTTCGTCATTGATCCGAAAATAGTAGTTAAAATTATCATTCCGGCAGGTCGTAAGCCGGAATCCAGTTCCTTTAAAAGAAATCTCTGGATTCCCGCTCAACAGACTGCGGGAGTGACGGTTAAGGGTATTTTCACCCTTTCATTGCTACCCTTAGCTCATGCAATATGCCTTGCTTTAAATCCCTACTGATCCTTTTTGAAAATCGTATTTCATCAATATATTTTGCATCTTTCACGATTTTGATTAAATCAGCCTTGTGAATAACATTATGAGGCGTCATGTTATATAGTTCTGCATACTTATCTCTAATATCAAAAACTCTTCGGAAAACACTCTTTTCATCATTTCGAAGTCTGCTATATCCGTTTATCTTTTTGTATTTATCTTCCGGGTTCCTTGTGTAATTTTTGTTCTGGATCTGCAAGTTTTTCAGGAGGAAGGGCTCCAGCAATTTCTTTGCGAACAGTTTTGCCAAAACGATATCTTTCAATGCAAGCAGATGCACTACATCATTAAGGGCATAATCAATTGCCTGTTCAGATACAGGCCTGTTTATCCAATTATGCTGCTGATATTTCCTTTTCTTTTCCAGAAAAATTCCAAGTTCAAATGCAATTACTGAATGAAGGTCTTTCTTTTCATAATTAAGAAGCTCGGCCGCCGGTCTTAAATCCAGTATGGATTTTATCTCTATATCAGCAGTGTTTTTAAGTAACGATAAGTCGCTTCCTGCATCGTACATTACTTTTAGAATGCTCGTATTCTCAAAGAGAAGCTTAAGAGTAGCATTGTTAATTTTTAACGGATCAATGATTACACTGTTCACTCCATCGAAGATTTGCGTTAAGCATAATTTTTCTCCGTAAGCGTGTAAATTAGACTCCGCTTCTATATCCAGGGCGATAATATGAAGCCCTTTTTCTTCAAACTTCTTCATGTATGACCGAAGTTCGGCCTCGTTTTTGATATTAATGTAATTCATAATTGTAAACCTCGGCAAGAAAAGACAGACGCAATGGATTAATTATAAACTTCCCTGACGTAAAGATAAAGTACAGCGGGGATTTCCATGTCTTGCCTTTCACATTCCAGCATATGCTTTGACAACAGGCTGCATTTGGACAGGTTTTCAAGAACGTTCTTACTGCTTATCTTCAAGTTTGAAGCCCCCTTATGATAAGCGAAGTATCATTAAGTAGAATAGCGATTTGGGTCGTGGTGTCGGCTACCTATTTTCGGCCGCCGGTGTTTATGCTTAACACCATTATATCAGATAACTATCCTGAGGCATTCAGTAGATTTATGGCAGACATGCAATCTCTTTATTGATGACCGTTGTTTTACCGGACTGTGAAGAAAATGTTTTTCTTCAGATAAGCCATATGGTCAGTGTAACCGATTTTCCGCAGATTTCATGAGGAGATCGATGTTATGGTATCGCAAAATGCGATAGCTCCAAAGTCGATAGTGACCTTCTGCTTCCACGGCTGATTAACGCAAAGATTGCAGTATGAGTGGAAAAAAGATATTATAATTTATGCTTTTTGACCGCCAAAAATTACTGCTCGCACTGGTGAATTCGCTCGGTGGTAAGATTGGGAGTATGGATTTCCAGAAGTTGCTGCTCCTATACTGCAATGAAACTGAGGAGTCTCCGGCGTATGAATTCATTCCTTATAAATATGGTGCGTTTTCCTTTACGTCCTATGCCGACAAGCGAAAATTAATTAACAAGGGGCTGCTTGTTGATGAGGATCGGGAATGGCAATTGACACCGGAAGGAAGATCGACAACGGCTACAAACTCAAAAAGGTTGATTATGGAAGAATTCTCAAGGCGATATTCCGGTCTGCGGGGAGATGACCTTGTTGCTGAAACATACAAGCGTTATCCTTACTACGCAATTCGCAGTGAAATCATCGATCGAGTGCTTGCCGGTGAGGTTACGGCGAGGGAGGCTATTGATGCAGCGCGTCCGAAAATCAGCGAGTCCGGCCTTTGCACTATAGGGTATGAGGGCAGGTCATTGGAAAGTTACCTGAACACACTTGTGCAAGACGGGGTTACGCTTCTATGCGATGTGCGCAGGAATCCGTTAAGCCGGAAATATGGATTTTCAAAAAATACCTTGTCAAAAGGTTGCGAGGGTGTTGGCATCAGATATGAACACCTTCCTGAATTGGGCATTGCGTCCGAATACAGACGGGAACTTAAGACACAGGCAGATTACGAAGCATTGTTTGCTACGTACACGCGAGAGAGTCTGCCAAGGCAAATAAACTCTTTGATTAAAATAAATAGCTGGGTCGAAAAGGGCGATAGGGTGGCGCTTACCTGTTATGAACGCCTGCCGGAGCAGTGCCATAGGACCTGCGTTGCTGATGCTCTTGAACAACAGTTCGGAAATAAATACTCTTCCAGGCATTTGTGATAAATGCACAAAGAACGGTTCATCGTCACTGTCAAAACCTATCCAACTCTTTCACGGAAATACGGGGAAACGGTATGCACAGCCGGTGTGCGAGAAGACGGTTCATGGATACGCTTATATCCCGTACCATTCCGCAGGTTGGGCGAAACTGAGCAGTATCGGAAATTTGATTGGCTTGAATGTAATTTAGTAAGAAATCCCAGCGATCCGCGACCGGAGACTTTCCGTCCTGCAGATGTAAATCAATTGTTTCCTGTTGGCCATGTTGATACGAAAGATAACTGGCGAGAGCGTAGAAAGCTAATACTACAGACTCCTCCTGTATATACGCGGCTTCAACCCTTGATTGACGGCGCCAAATCAAACACTCTGTCACTTGCGGTCTTTAAGCCGACACGAATTCTGGATTTCATTTGGGAGACAGAAGACCGAGAATGGGACCAGTCCAAAGTAGACGAGATGCGGAACCGCGCCAAGCAAGGAGTACTCTTCGAAGAGGATTCATGGCGACAGACATTCAGCTTAATAACTAAACTTCCCTACAGTTTTTCTTACCGCTTCGAAGATGCCGATGGCAAGACCAGTGAAATGCAGATTTTAGACTGGGAAACAGGGCAACTTTATTGGAACTGCCTGAAACAGAGCGGCAAAAACGAAGCCGAGGCATTGGCGAAAGTTAAAGATAAGTACTTATCCGATTTCACGAGTAAGGACTTGCATTTCTTTCTCGGCACAACACAGCAGTTCCACGGCTGGGCTACCAACCCATGGGTCATAATCGGTGTATTTCCGATACCGCATGTGCATCAGATAGGACTTTTTTGAAAATATGATCGCCGGACATTAACTGTGTCCCTACATATTGCGTTGCAGTGAATTTAACACCACCAACTGCGCAGCCTCGACCAAAAGTTATTTTTAGCTTCTAATTTATCACTTTTTGACGCTCTGTCGTTTGCCGTTATGTCTTTATCAGGTGACAGGCTGTTTTTACCGTAATATTTACTTTTATATAAATAGTCTTGATGTCTCCCAGAATTAATTTCTTTTCCTGACCGTTTCTTGTCCCATTCAACCCTACTATTTTTTATCCAGTAATGAGATTTACAGTCGAAATTCCAGTTTCCAATCGAAGGATAAAGTGAAATTGATTCACCATCAAATGTCACTTTCCAATCTGTCGGTGAAAGTGGAGTAATAACTTCATTTCCACACCCGCAACAACATTTATGAACAACTGTTCCGAACGTGACTGAAATATAGATCGTCCCCTCTTTTAGGTGGTTCGGAATATATTCTACAAATTCATGCTTGAGAACCGTTTCTCGTTTCATAACTGATCGTCGCCCGTTAACATGTTTACGTTTAGCGTATACGTACTGTGGTGTTCTTTTTCACAATCCTGATAAAAACCAAATAATTTTTTCCATTTAATTACAGCTAATGCGGCGTTGAGTGCATTAAGGTCAGCTATCTGAATATTCCGAGAATAGTCATCATTGCCGTCTCCATCTGAAAAAGAGATTCTGTTCTTGCCTTTCACATGCTCTCTTTTATTCTCGGTACTCGTTGTAACCCTCAATATTCCGATCAGCGCTTCATCTACAATTTCTACACCCATTCCTACATCTATGAAAGATATTCCTAATTTTTCCAGTTTATCGATAATTATTTCTTTCACATTTCCTTTGTCGAGGCATATGAAGGCAAAATCAACTACCCGCAACACATCGATCTTTGAAGAATTTATATAAAATTCATGAGGGATAATCTTCTTACGCATTTTCGAATATAATTCACTGAAGTAGGCAACCTTCGATTGTGCCTTCTTCAATTCATTCAGTGACGGCGCACCTGGAGATCTAAACGCGTTATGTTGGAAAAACTTGTCTCCATCAAAAAGATGAATTTCCTGAACCGGGGTTTTCGCAACCAGGTCTAAAACATAAGAGCCGGTACCGCCCAAACCGACTATTCCAACCTTACCGATTTTCAACTTGTCGGCTATGATAGTAATTCCAGCCCTACTTGAAGAAGTATCAATGTAATTGAATACAGATTCTTCATCCTCGGATTCAATAACCTTGAAGGTTTTTGCTGTAACAGAACTGTCAACTGATTGGGCAGGTGCAGAAATAATATCGATATATCTTGTCATCTTCTCATAATAATCCGAATATCCATTACTCGGCTTATTTGAGAAGGAATGATTAATCACCAGATCATCAGTGAGTGGTTGCTGATTGCTGTTATGTCTAATTTGCTCTATTGAAGACCCATTCCGATGACAAGGATAATCGCCTTTAAAAAAAACAACATGAGTATTGGGCTTTGTTGTCTTATTTCCAGTCAAAGTCAATTCTGACACCAGTGTTCCGGCTTTAATCTCTTTATTGGAGTTCAAATAGGGGACACCGTTTATCAAAAGATAACCAGCTCTAATTTCAACTTCAAAGCCCTCATCTTGTAGTCTTTTCAAATCAGGACTATGATTTATCGGTTGCTGTGACATTGAATATCATCCCATTCTTAATTTTAACTATGTCACCATCTACCATAGTGCCTTCGGGTTTATTGCCTTCCCCCCTCTTATAGGTTACCGTATAAATGGTGTTTGGCTTTGAGGTTGTACCAAAAGATAATTCAACAACTTGACTGAAGGATATTTCCTTGCCTGTTACTACCTTTTCCCGACCATTCACAATGATTGTAAATTCTTTATTTTGTCCGGGTGCTTCATTCTTGTGGTCTTCCTTGTGCTCCTTGTCTTTTTCCATTTCCTAATTACCTCCTTTTTCTTTTCGAACACCCTTAAAGGGGTCCTTGTCAGACTTCTGATCCATAAAGCGACCGTCATCGTTGTTGCGCTTCGTCCAGTTGTCTGTTTTAGGGTTATATACTTGAGAACGGTCTCTTACCGCCCCCTGCCTCTGCCCGTCACCATAAGGTCTGTTTTTCGCCACGTTTGTAATCCTCCTCTTTTATAATTAGCTTAGTCTAACTGACTTTAATGCAAATGTCAATATAATAATACATTACATTTAATGTATATTATTATACTACAATTGTCTTGTATTTTTTCAATAATTTACGAAGTAATAAACATTAATATTGCTGTGACAGGATAAAAATAGTTATAATAAAGTTAGCGAAAGTAACTGTTGACTCTAAGTTAATAAAACTGTATTATTTAATCGATGATTAATGCAGATCTCGTTTATACCTTAATTGGTAAAAGAATAAAAGAAAGAAGAGAGGCTGCCGGTTTATCTCAGACAAACCTTGCCGAAGCTATCAAAGTGTCACGAGCTTCATTGGCCAACTATGAAAGTGGCACTACCTCGATATATATTTCTGACTTATACCTTATTTCAGACCACCTTGGAAAAGACCTAAGGGATTTTCTCCCGACAATTGATGAAGTCAAGGCCTCAGCTTCAACAGAAAATTTAGTGGAAAAAGTGGATAAGGAACAGCAAAAGCAACTAAAAAATCACCAAAAGCAAGAGATTGTGAGTTTTATAGAAACTATAGAAGAAAAAAAAGGAGGCCATAAATGAGTGAGCGCATTCCTTTCCCGGTAATTAAAAGGAAAGTCCAACGACTATTCAGAGAATGCAATATTGACATTAGTACAATAGATGTTAGTCGCAAGAAACATGTGGCTATTGATTTGCAGAAAATCACAAAATGTCGAAACATCATAATGCAGCCTCATCCTTTTTCTAATGATATTTCAGGCGTTTTTTACAAAAAGGGTGATAAATTATTCTTAGGTGTAAATAATACCCATACAGAGACGAGACAAAGATTTACCGTGGCACATGAGATAGGTCATCACATTTTGCATTCTGATGATGTCTTGCATTTTGATATTACCGAAAAACCAGACACGCTCCATTTTAGAGCTGATAAAATTCAATCACTTCAGGAAACTGAAGCTAATTTTTTTGCTGCTGAGCTTCTTATGCCTGCAGAACTAATTAAGAAATGTGTGGAATCTGGAATCGTATATGTATCTGAGCTTGCAAAATATTTCAAGGTCAGCGAAGAAGCCATGAGTTACAGGTTGGTCAACCTCGGCTATTTATAAAAACTAAAAATCCGGATCTAAATTTCAAATGTTTGGGGTATTGAAATATAATATTCCCCTTTTTACGTCCGGCCTTATGCTCATATCCTGATTCAGTTATAATCTGACTCAGGGACTACTTTCAGGATTCCAGACTTGCCACTTTGCAAGCTTGCTATCTTTCTAAATTCCCAATTCTCTCCTTGACTTCGTGCTTTCTTTTTGCGATACTATTGTTAGATGATAGCATCATTCAGGGATGAAGAAACCGAATTTGTATGGAAGGGGCGGTTCTCGAAGAAGATTAAGCTGCCTGTCCAGCTTCATAATGCGGCGAGGCGAAAATTGAGAATGATTGCTGCAGCAACGACTCTGGAGACGCTTAGAGTTCCTCCTAACAACAGGCTTGAGGCGTTAAAGGGTAACAGGGAAGGCCAGTGGAGCATAAGGATAAACGATCAATGGCGTATCTGTTTTCAATGGAAAAATGGAAACGCCCTTGATGTTGAAATAACGGATTATCATTGAAAAGGAGAGGCACTATGAGAACATTAAAGAATACACATCCGGGCGAAGTGCTTAAAGAGGAATTTCTGGAGCCGATGGGGATATCTGTCTATCGTTTGGCTAAAGAGACAGGCCTTTCGCAGACAAGAATAGGACAGATATTAAAGGGCGAAAGAAGCATTACAGCAGAAACCGCAGTGAAGCTGGGCAAATTTTTCAATGTTCCTGCGGAATTCTGGATGAACCTCCAGACGCTTTATGACATTGAAGAGGCACAGAAGCGTTATAAGAAGGATATTGAATCCATTCAAACGGTACGTGAACTTCAGCGCTCAGCCGCATAAATCTCGTCAAATAAGCTTTAGGGAAGAGTCGCCGTGTCGTTTACCCTCATTCGTCACTTTTTGAATATCTGACCGAGAAACTTCCCGAGTTCCTCCCAAGATTTCTTGTCTGCCTCTGCATTATATCCAAGCGGCAAATTAAATTTCTTCGCAATTGCATCGGCGTCAGGATTGGTAAAGCTGTGTATTGCGCCCGGATAAGCTATGAACCGGAAATCGGCCCCTGCATCTTTCATCTCCTTCTTAAACGCATCGATCTGCTCCGTGGTGGCGAACTTATCATCCTCTCCATGCAGCACGAGGATTTTGGCTTTCACCGCGCCCGGCTGGGCCGGCTTCACTGCGGCGAAACCGCCGTGGAAGCTTGCGACACCTTTCAGATCAACGCCCTGCCGCGCCATATTGAGCACCACCCCGCCCCCAAAGCAATAGCCGATGGCAGCAATCTCTTCGGGAGCGACCATATCCTGCTTTTTAAGAAAGTCCATGGCGGCTGTGAACCTCTCTTTTGCCGTGTCGAAATTTTTCATTAGCTCAGATGAGAATTTACCTGCGTCGTCAGGGTGCTTAGCCTGCTTGCCGTCTCCATACATATCGACCGCAAGAGCGGCATAACCCATCTCAGCAAGCATGCGGGTACGCTTCCTGGCGTATTCATTATGCCCCCACCACTCATGGACAACGAGGATGCCGGGTCTTTTGCCTTTAATGTTCTTGTCATAGGCAAGATAGCCTTTCATCACGGTGGTGCCGGAGATGTAAGAGACTTCTTCCCCCTTAATGTTCGGCTTCGCCGAAGTGGACCCCGCAATTGCCAATACAAGTGCCACGGCAATTAGTAATGTCAGTATCTTTTTCATACATGCCTCCTTAATGGATTGTTTTAACAGAATAAAAGGCTGTCTTATAAAAAAGTGTATCACAAATTGCCCGGGCAGACAAATTGAACTTACAACCATCCCGGCGTCTGTTAACACCTTTTAGCGCATTCCCCGAAGTTCCTTAAAAGTACTTGCTTTAACAGGTATAACGTATTAACATTAATAAGTTTTTTGCGTAACGAGATTGGATTATGCTTGATTTGACAGCTTATATAAAGATATTCACCACGCTTCTCGCGATAGTGAACCCGCTCGGGGCCATCCCTATCTTTATCAGCCTGACGAACACTATGGATTCAGGGGAGCGCAGGCGCATCATCCGCACCGCAAGCGTAACCGTTGTCATAGTCCTGATCGTGGCAGCGCTGCTCGGCAAACCGCTGCTTGATTTTTTCGGCATAAGCATAGCCTCTTTCAAGGTGGGAGGGGGCATTCTGCTTCTGCTTATGGCGATCTCGATGATGCAGGCAAGATACGCGCAGACAAAGCAGACCCAAGAAGAAGAGGCGGAAGCCGAAGAGAAAGGCAGCATCGCAGTGGTCCCGATCGCTATGCCGCTTCTGGCTGGCCCGGGCGCTATATCGACCATAATAATCTACGCGGACGCCTCGCCCCATGTCCTTCATCTTACGCTGCTCATCATCATCAGCGTTCTGATGGCTTTACTGACCTGGGTAGCGCTGAATATCGCAGGCCCTCTCAGGAAAGTGATGAGCAAGACAGCTATCAATATCGCGACCCGTCTCATGGGACTGCTTCTGGCGGCTATTGCCGTTGAGTTTATTTCCGGCGGGCTGACCGTGCTATTGCCGGGACTGAGATAGCATTAATTTTCTTTAAAGCAGATTTACGCTTTCTCAAAATTTGCGGTATCATATTGTTATGGACACCCTCTCCATCAAAAAAGGCAGGATAATCATCTACAGGCTCTTTGACGTTGCCTCGGAGATCAATCTTTCACTGGTTGAATCACAGACGAGGGAAGGGGCCAGGAGGCTCCGTCTCTCAAAATACCCATCAACAAAGGCGATCGAATTTGCCAACCCGCCAGTGTCTCTTGAACTGCATGGATTTACTAAGCCCCTCTTTGGACAGGACACAAAGGTAAACGTAACCGCCAGGGCCTATGACTTCGGCGTTATCTCCATAGCATTCGATATCCCTATTCCGCAGGAGACCGCATTTACTGAACTTGAAACAGTTACAAAAGCCCTCGACACCGATGACTCCATTGATAAGAAGGTCATGGAATACATTGATAATCTTATCGGCACCCTCGGCGATGCGGTCATCGGCCCAGGAAGATGTGTATTACGCAAGGATCTACAGGACTGCGATGGTCTTGTTCAGAAGCAGGGAATGGGAAGACAGCATCAAGGAAAAACTTCAGGTTGTGACGAATACCTACAAAATGCTTTATGACGAGATCTCAACACGCAGGGGACATTTGCTGGAGATAGGCATAATTGTTCTCATTATCATAGAGATCGTGCTTATTCTGATCATTTAATAACCTCTCGATATAATACTTATGCTAAATGCGTTTAAATACGGAGGCGGAAATCATGGCGCGGATAATGGATGGCCGCAGGCTCGCGGAAGAGATAAAAGAGAAGGTCAAGGCTGATGTTGAGAAGCTGAGGCAGAGCGGTATTGATGTCGGGCTTGCTCTTTTAGAGGTGGGCGATATATCTGCCTCCAGACAGTATTATCTCGCAACCTTAAAGGCGTGCAAAAGAGTCGGCATCACCGCGTATCAATATAATCTTTCAGGAGATGTCTCTACGAATGAGATACTCAATGTTGTTCATGAAATAAACAGTGATGCTCGCATTAACGGCCTGCTGGTGCTATTCCCTCTTCCGAAAAGGGTCAATTCCCGAAGGGTCGTGAATGAGATACTCCCTGAAAAAGATGTAGACGGTCTCGGCTCGATATCGGTTGGAAGGCTTGCAGCGGATGAGTCAACATTTCAGATATTCAAGGAAGGCCATTATGACCAAATCTATGACGGCAGACAGATACCGGCTATTTCGAGCTATCTTCCCTGTACCCCGTTCGGCGTCATAAGGCTTCTTGAGCATCACAATATAAAGATAAAGGGCAAACATGCAGTGGTTATCGGCAAAAGCCTTGCGGTTGGAAAACCACTTTCGCTTATGCTCCTTGCAAAGGAGGCGACTGTTACGGTCTGCCATAAGGCTACGCCGGATATGGGCTATTTTACAAAACAGGCCGATATCCTCTGTACCGCAACAGGCGTCAGCAGTCTGATAAAAGGCGATATGGTGAAAGAGAGCGCTGTGGTGGTTGATATAGGGATTAATGTCCTTGAGGACGGCAGGATCGTCGGCGATGTGGATTATGAAGCAGTTAAAGAGAAGGCTTCCTTTATTACCCCTGTGCCAGGCGGGGTAGTCCCTGTCACAATAGCCATGCTGATAGAGAATACTGTCCGTTCAGCTCAAAGAGATGAATTTCTGAAGAATCCTTTCATGGTAGGTTAAAACGCAATCTCTTAGAAGTTTTCTATGAACTTGTCTATCCTGACCTGAGTAAGTATGGCGACTCTCACAAACTGCACGCCGTAACAGTATGTGCCGGGGGGCTTCTTTTGAACTCTTACAATCTTTCCGTTTACAGTCACCGGGTGTCCTTCGATATAAAATGAACAGCTTATTTTGCTCTCTTTTTCAAGAACCTGATCCGAATGAATCAGAATGCCGGAACTGCTGAGGTTATCGGCTTTTGCAAAGAAGATATTATCCCCGGACTTGCACTTGACATCCTCATGATAAAGAGCCCGCAGATCCTTCCTGTCAAGCACATACAAGAACTTTCGTATATTGCTGAAGATATCTTCGCTATTGACAGGTTTTGTAATAAAAGCATTTACTCCGCAAGCCTCGCATCTATCAATATCGGATTTATCATTGTCGCATATGATTATCAATGAGACCTTCCGCAAAACCTCATCATTTCTAATTAGAGAGCAGAGCTTGTCTCCATCTATGTCAGGCATTTTGAGTTCCGTGATTATGAGGTTCACATGCTCAGCCCTGTGGATCTTAAGAATTTCTTCCCCCGATAAAGCAGTTAAAACTTTTATGTTCTTTCTGGAGAGCAGGCTGCCCTCTTTTTCTATAAACGGCTTTAACGTCTCTAATATAATAAGCTTATGCATGTTTTCATAATATCACATAAGTAGAGGTTTTTAAAAAGGAATGAGGCTGTAGGAACAACTTGGGGTTTCAGAGCGGTCTTCCCTTACGACTTCTCCAGGAATCTTTTATATTTCATGCTCGGCACTGTAATTTCCATGCCAAGATTATTCTGCTTCAAGCCATGATGTAATTTTTTAGAATATATCCACACCACCTCACACTTAAGATCTATCGTCTCTCCTTGAGAAGACTTAAATTTCAATTCAATTATCGTCTCAGGCAGAAAGTCTGTTATCTCCCTTGTGGGGATGGTTTCAACATACAAACCGGTTTCAGAAAAATTCTTTATAACCGCCCCGTAAGTGTTACTGCCCGATACTATATCAGCCTGCAGAACAATATGTGCCCTTTGAGGGCCCCTTTTTTCAATCATTCTTTCCTCACTTCGCTTTCATTTAGGCTTGTAATATCGGCTCTACTTATAGGATAACAAATTATGAATTAAACCTGAGTGATTTGCTATAGCCTGCTGATTTTGTTATCTTAATAACGGCGATGGGGTTCGCCGTTAAGCGTTCCAATACTTTGGGACTGATGACTCCTACTCTCAAGACAAGAGGGCAGGAGTTTTTTTAATTTCAGGGAGGTGGCAGCATGGCGATAAGTCTGGCTCTTATTATTCTGCTTGGACTCCTTTCCGACTATATCTTCAGGCAGATAAAGTTGCCGGGGATTATCGGGATGCTCTTTGCAGGAATAATTGCTGGCCCGTATGTGTTGAATGTAATTGACCCTGTATTAATAAAAGTCTCCTCTGATTTCAGGGTGATAGCCCTGATAGTCATTCTCCTGCGGGCGGGGTTTGCCACAAACAGAGAGACACTTAACAGGATAGGAAAGAGGGCGGTATTGATGGGCTTCATGCCGGCTCTTTTAGAGGGGATCCTGATAACCTTTATCGCGCCATTCTTTCTTAATGTAAGCCTTCTTGAATCCGCTATCTTAGGTTCAGTCGTTGCAGCGGTTTCGCCCGCTGTAGTGGTTCCATCGATGATCAAATTCATTGAAGACCGCAGAGGGATCAAAAAGGGAATACCAACATTATTACTTGCATCATCTTCTTTGGATAATGTCTTCGTCATAGTCATCTTTTCAGCCCTGATCGGCATGTATGAGGGGAAGAGCGCAAACATTTTTATGAAATTATTGGAGATTCCTGTTTCCATATGCATGGGCATTGCTTTTGGACTCGTAATAGGATTTGCATTGTACAAAATATTCGAAAGATATCAGCCGAGGGCAACAAAGAAAGGCATGATAGTTATCGGAACTGCGATACTTCTTACTTGGCTTGAAAAATTTCTTAAACCGCATCTTTCCATCTCCGCGCTGTCCGGTGTCATAGCCATCGGTTTTATAATACTTGAAAGATCAGAACCCATTGCACATAAGATATCCGTAAAGCTCGGCAAGATATGGGTCTTTGCAGAGATACTCCTTTTTGTGCTGGTCGGGACTCAGGTGAATATCCATGTGGCAATGAATGCCGGCATGGCAGGAGCGGCTATTATATTTTTAGGCCTGACAGCGAGGGGAATTGGAACATATATATCGCTAATAAAGACAGACCTGATCTTCAAGGAGAGACTCTTCTGCATGGTTTCATACATTCCAAAGGCGACCGTTCAGGCGGCAATAGGCGCTGTTCCGCTTTCTATTGGAGTTAAATCAGGCGAAATAATCCTTGCCATTGCCGTCCTGTCAATACTCTTTACCGCCCCGATCGGCGCAATCGCTATGGGCATTACCGGAGAGAAGTTTCTGGAAAAGGGGTGAACTGTGAAGCCTGAAGACGTTTGGCAGGGTTAACTTTTTCCGTCATTCCGGGCTTGACCCGGAATCCAGTTCTTTTTTCTGGATTCCCGCTTTCGCGGGAATGATAACATGAAAAAGAGTGCACCTCCTGAGGGCGATAGCAAAAAGCTAACCCCTAATGTTTAAAACAGGGTGATAGTGTTAATATCCCCTAAAATTTAAGAGGAGGTGCACATATGAAGTATATCGGAATTG
>JACRPZ010000066.1 GCA_016222905.1 Nitrospirota bacterium | reverse complement strand
CTCATCGCATCCTGGGGCTGAAGTAGGTCCCAAGGGTTGGGCTGTTCGCCCATTAAAGCGGTACGCGAGCTGGGTTCAGAACGTCGTGAGACAGTTCGGTCCCTATCTGTTGTAGGCGCAGGAGACTTGAGGGGAGCTGTCCTTAGTACGAGAGGACCGGGATGGACGGACCTCTGGTGTGTGGGTTGTTCTGCCAAGAGCAATGCCCAGTAGCTACGTCCGGATGGGATAACCGCTGAAAGCATCTAAGTGGGAAGCCCACCCCAAGACTAGGTCTCCCTACCGAGCAATCGGTACTAAAGGTCTGTGGTAGACTACCACATTGATAGGCTGGGTGTGTAAGTCCGGTGACGGATTCAGCTAACCAGTACTAATAGACCGTGTGCCTTGACCCCTTTACTCTTCATCCAACGGTTGTCAAAGATGTTATAACTGCAAAGAATATACATTATTATTCAAGCGCTAAAGAGTACCCACTTGCAAGTGGGTATTTTTTGTGGTATAAGTGTTATTAATAAACTTGGAATTGTTAGGTATTTATGAAAGAAAAAGATATTTTTGACGAAATAATTGAACTTGGTAAAAAACGGGGTGTTCTTACTTATGATGAAATTAATGATGCACTCCCTTCAGAGTTCTTTACTCCTGATGAAATAGAAGAACTGATGGATCTTCTGCAGGACATGGGAGTACGTATTGTTGAGTCGGAAGAAAATCTGCCAGTGCTTGATGATGAAGAGATTGAGGTATCTGAGAAGGCAGAGGATCTTGTTCAGGCCTACTTTCACTCAATGGGCGATATCTCAATCCTGACAAAAGCTGAAGAAGTAGAGCTTGCGAAAAAACTCGAAGAAGGCAAAGAAATACTTATGAGCATTTTAAAGCCTATTCCTTTAACTAAAAAGGTGGAGAAAATTTTCAAGAGTGAAGAAGAAATGCCTGAAGATATGGAAGAGGAAGAACGCAACTTAGTAATAATAAACAATGTTTTATCAATATTAAAGATGAAGGTAGATGATGGAATGGCCATAAATGAAGAGTTATCAAGGTATGGAGGTTCGGTTAGCGCTTTGAAAGACATTATAAAGCGTGAGAAGAATAAAAAAAAGATAAACTCTGTAAGATTGACTGAGATGGAGGAACTTTTAGTCAGGGCTCAAAAGACCTTCAGGGGGATAAATAGCGAGGTTGGGATAAAGGTTAATGTTCTACTATCGCTATGGGATAGGATATATAAGGTGCAGGCTTTTATGAGCGCGGCAAAAGATGAGTTAATCACCCGAAATCTGAGGCTGGTTGTAAATATTGCAAAGAACTATGTCGGCAGGGGTCTGCCGCTGCTTGATCTTATCCAGGAAGGAAATATCGGCCTTATGAAGGCCGTTGATAAGTTTAAGTATGAAAAAGGCTTTAAATTCAGCACATATGCAACATGGTGGATCAGGCAGGCGATTACAAGGGCACTTATTGACCAGACTAAGACGATAAGAGTGCCTGTACATATGATGGAGTTTTATAACAGGGTTACAAAGGCATCGAGAGAGCTTACTCAGGGCCTTGGCAGAGAACCGACTAATGAGGAGATAGCTGTAAAACTTGAGGTTTCGACTAAAAAGGTTGAGGATGTGTTTAGGGCTATTCAGGATCCTATCGCGCTTCAGACTCCTGTTGGAGATGAAGATACTGAATTAGAGGATTTTATCGGCGATAAAAACAGCCCTTCTCCGTATGAGGATGCTGAGGGCAAAGAAACATCAACGTATATTCAGAAAGTGCTTTGTACGCTTACCCCTAAAGAGGAAAGGGTAATCAGGATGCGGTTTGGAATAGGGGTAGACAGGGACCATACCCTTGAGGAAGTGGGCAGGCATCTTACGATTACAAGAGAACGAGTAAGACAGATTGAAGCAAAAGCACTGAGAAAACTCAAGCATCCGAGCAGGCTCAAGGCGCTTAAGACACTCGTTACTACATAATAGTATACAAATTTAAATCAGGCCGTAGCTCGTTATTCTTTCTTCCCCCACATATCGCCTACAGTTATCTCTTTTGTGCTATCAAGCACTATTGCTGTTGAAGTGGCAGGCTGAAGCGATACAATCTGCATTGTTCCTATAGTATGCATAGTATGCATCACAGGCTCTTCAGAAAATAGAGAGAATATATCTCCTGCTTCAAGCCCGTCAACCAGTCCTTTGTCAAGATAAATAAGTTTATATGCGCTCGTTATTGAATCATTCATGTAGGATTCTACAATATAGCCGTGTATATCAGGAGTTCTCGGTACATCAGGAGCTAAAGGCGGGTCTGTTTCACGTAATGCAATGATCCTGTCCCCGATATTTATATCTTCAAAGGCATATTCCACCTTTGACTTAGGTGTTCCGCTGTCTTTCCCAATGACTTCCACAATGCCGGTTACCCTTATTTGATAACCCATGCTCTTGCCTGTTTTTGGATGCTTAACTTTCTTTATCGTTCTAACTGTAAGGAACTTGTCGCCGCTGATCAGGTCTTTGTCAGCTTTAAGATAAACAATGTCATTACTGCCAAAAATGTTTCTTTCCGTAGGGGAGGCGATTATCTGACCAATGCCCGGTTTCTCTGCGGAGATCCAGCCAAGTGAATTGTATACGTTTTTCCCAATTAAAAATTTTTTTGGCGGTTTAGGTTTTTCGACTGGAATTTCAACTGTGGGTTCAACCACAGGAACCTGCGGTGTTATCACAGGGGGCTGCTCTGTCTCTACTACAGGTACTGTGACAGCCTGTCCCAAAAGCTCTTCTTTAGTGGGGATACTTATCTTTGTGCCGGGATAAATAAGATCGGGGTTTTCGATGTGAGGATTAAATTTCCAGAGCTTTGGCCATAGAAATGTGTCATTGTAATGACTTTCCGAGATGCCCCAGAGAGTATCTCCTTCCTGAATTATATATTCATCTGCAGCTGCGATACTAGCACAAAAAATAAGTGATATTATAATAAAAGTTCTTACCTTTCTCATTTTCCCTCCATATGTTTTGATTTAAGTATATATGATTAAAATATAGAAGTATTCAGCGTATGTCAAGCATTAAATCACTTAATGGCATAATACTGCTAAGCTTGCAAAGATTATTTATTAGCCACAGGCAAGAAAAATATTAAAATTTAAGTTGTATAATGAGCATTAAGTTTTATGTAATTTTCTGTCAGATCACAGGTAATAGCTTTTGCGCTGCCCTTTCCTACTCCAAGCTTTACAGTGATGGTTATCTCTTTTCCGGAAAGGCTTTTTTGGGCAGCGATGCTTTTATTTAAGCCTTTTCCTCTTCCCACAACCTTTATATCGTTAATGTAAATATCTATTCTCTCTTCTTTGACATCTGCTTTTGAATAACCTATTGCAGAGATAATCCTTCCCCAGTTCGGGTCTTCCCCATAAATTGCAGTCTTTACAAGCATTGAGGTTGCTATTGATTTTGCTATCTTCTCTGCATCGGTTTTTGATCCGGCGCTTTGCACAACAATTTCAATAACTTTGGTTGAACCCTCTCCGTCTGCTGCTATCATTCTTGCAAGGTCATATGTAACTTCATTCAGTCCTTGTACAAACTTTTTATAATGGGAAGACTTTTCTGAAATTTCCCTGTTCCCGAGTTTGCCGTTTGCCATTATCAAAACTGTGTCGTTTGTACTCATATCATTATCTACTGCAAGCACATTGAATGAATTGCTAATAGCTCTGCGCAGAGATGAATCAAGATCTGCGGGTTTTACAGATACGTCGGTCATAATAAAACTTAGCATAGTTGCCATATTAGGACATATCATGGCGGCACCCTTAGCAATGCCGGCAATTGTTCCCGTTTTGTTTCCGATATTGATTTTTCTTAATGCTATTTTTGTGAATGTGTCCGTTGTCATTATCGCAGATGCCGCATTTTCCAAGGACGCGGGTGAAAGTTCTTTAACAGCCTTGGGGATAGCCCGTATTATCTTTGGCATTTGCAAGGGTCTTCCGATTATGCCTGTTGATGAGATATAGACAAGGTTTTTGGGTAATCCAAGTTCTTGAGAAGTAATTTTTGTCATCTCATCAGCATTTTTATAACCCGTTTCTCCTGTGCATGCATTGGCATTGCCGCTGTTGATTATTATCGCCTGCCCTCTGCCTGATTTTATGCGTCTTATATCAAGCTTTACAGGAGCGGCCTTTATCCTGTTGGTTGTAAAGACACCCGCTATATTGGCTGTCTGTTCAGAGACGATAAGGGCAAGGTCCTTTGCGCCTGACTTTTTTATGCCTGAAGATATCCCGGAAAAGCTGAAACCCGGAACATAATATCTATTGTTTAAAGATTTCTTCCCCATCCAAAGTTTCCTCTAATTCATTTAACGAATGCTGCATTACAATTCCTATTCGGCTTGTACCGCGTGACTTGTGAGCAATTTACATTTATAACTTAAGGGGAGGGCGATAGGCTTGCCAGCCCGGCTGTTTCTTCAAATCCGTGCATAATATTCATGTTTTGCACGGCCTGTCCGGAGGCCCCTTTTAAGAGATTGTCTATTGCAGTTACAATGATAAGAGTATTATGATTACTCTGGCGCTTATCAAGGAATACCGAGATGTCACAGTAATTGCTCCCTTTAACAGCTTTAGTTATAGGATAAATCCCGTTTTTAAGCACCCTGACAAATGGCGCGCTTTTATAGAAATTTCTATACATATTCTGGATGGTTGAGAGACTCGCACTGTTTCCAAGTCGGACGTAAATTGTGCTTAGAATTCCCCTATCCATAGGCATAATGTGAGGAGTAAAGATTATATTAAGCTTCTTCTTTGACATGAGGCTCAGTTCCTGCTCTATCTCTGGGGTATGACGATGGCTGGCAATGGCATATGCTTTAACAGACTCATTGGCTTCTGAGAACATAAAAGGCAGCGCCGGATTTCTTCCTGCTCCTGACACGCCGGATTTAGAATCAATTATGATTGAATCAATCTCCGCAAGGTTTGTGCCGATTATAGGAGCAAGTCCAAGGATCGCCCCGGTTGGGTAACAACCTGGATTTGCTATCAAAGAGGCATTCTCTATTTCACTTCTGTATATCTCAGGAAGGCCGTAAACAGCCTTTTTCAGCAACGACTTAAACTTATGAGGGGTCTCGTACCATTTTTCATATACCGCTGCGCTTTTCAGCCTGTAATCTGCGGATAGGTCTATTACTTTTTTACCTGAATTGTAAAAAAAGGAGGCGGCTTCCTGCGAAGTTTTATGGGGGAGACATAGGAAGAATAGGTCGGCCTTCTTTATCAGATTCTCCGGCTTCAAGGGTTCGTATACTAAACCGGTGCCCCTGATATTTAAAAAGACGTCAGAGACATGAGAGCCTGCTAAACGCTCTGAAGTTACGGCTGTAATCTTTGCTTGCGGGTGGCTCAGTAGCAGTCTTAAAAGTTCAGAGCCTGTATATCCGCTTCCGCCTAATATAGCAACTTTTAACATTTAAAGACCGTAATGAACGTTCTGTTATGAGCGAAGGTAAATTGTAAATATTGTTAATTAAGCATTAACAAATTATCTCTTTGAGAACTGGAAACGTGCCCTTGCGCCTTTTTGACCGTACTTTTTTCTCTCAACTACTCTTGGGTCTCTTGTAAGCAAACCTTCCTTCTTGAGTTGTGTCCTGAAATCAGAATTGATCTTTACCAGAGCCCTTGCAATGCCATGTCTTATGGCGCCAGCTTGTCCGGTTACACCACCGCCTTTTACTCTGACAGTAACATCATATTTGCCATTGACAGCCACTAAGTTTAAGGGTTGCTGGACTATCATCTTCATGGTCTCATACGGATAGTATTTGGTGAGAGGCTTGTCGTTAATTATTATGTTTCCCTTGCCCGGTTTCATAAATACCTGGGCAATGGAAGTCTTTCTTCTTCCAGTTGCATTATATTCAATTACAGCCATGTTTTTCTCCTTATACCTTCAGGTTTAATATTTCAGGATTCTGGGCTTTATGAGAATGTTCGTTATTCTTGTAAACCTTCAATTTTCTCAACTGCTGTTTTCCAAGGGCATTCTTTGGCAGCATACCTTTAACAGCAGACATGATAATCCTTTCAGGAGACTCATTCATAATATCTTTTGCCGTTTTCATTTTAAGTCCGCCGGGATAACCTGAGTGATGGTAATATTTTTTTTGCTCAAGTTTATTTCCTGTGAAACGAACTTTTGCAGCGTTAAGAACAATGACAAAATCGCCTGTATCCACATGCGGGGTATAAACCGGTTTGGTTTTACCTCTAAGGATTGAAGCAACTCTGGATGCGAGTCTGCCAACAACCATTCCGTCGGCGTCTACGATGTGCCATTTTCTTATTACGTCGGTATTTTTAGCAAAAAGGGTCTTCATAATTAATTCTCCAAAAAGACTTGTATATAAATTTAACTATAAATAATAGTTTAAAACATATGAGATTGTCAACTTGCTGTAGAGAACATTGCTTGAACCTGCTTGAAGTGCAAGGCCTTGAAAAAGCAACTCAATTATAAAATAATGATTGCTACCCCCATCTCATATCGCATAATTTCCTGAATATCCCGGCTTTGGTAAATAATCCGTCCTTTTCATTAAAGGGTAATATATTTTAGAACATAAATGTCATAAAATAAAAGGAGTCGTTAGGTAAGTTGTCGAAAAGCTTACTATAAACTCATTAGCAGGATTTTAATTGACAATTAAATTCAGATAATTGATAATTTCCTGTCTTTGATATATATGAGTTTGGTTTACAGATTTTATCTGGTACAAAATGGAAGATAAAGATAAAACAAAAGAGCAGCTTCTGAATGAAGTTGCAGAGTTGCGTCAGCGCTTATCTGAGATGAAAGAGTCGGAGTTGAAACGCATTCAGTACGAGAAGGCGCTGATGGAGAGCGAGGAAAAATATCGTTCCCTTGTTGATTCTACAGACGACTCTATTTATCTTGTGGACAGGGATTATAAATATCTTTTTATCAATAAAAAACACCTGTCAAGACTGGGGTTGTCGGAAGAACAGGTTAAGGGCAAGTCATACCGCGATCTGCATTCACAGGAGGAGACAGCATTATTTATTGAAAGAGCAGGCAAAGCTATAAAACAAGGGAAATCCATCCAATATGAATACGCGAGCTTCAGGGATGCAAGATATTTTCTTCAGACGTACAGTCCTGTCAAGAATTCCGCAGGAGAGACAGTCGCTGTGACCGTTATTTCAAAAGATATTACAAAGAGAAAACATATGGAGGACGAACTGCGCACTGTATCGCTTACAGATGAACTGACCGGTTTGTACAACAGGCGCGGCTTTTTGGTTCTTGCGGAACAGCATTTAAAGATAGCTAACCGTGATAAGAAGGGCATATTCATGCTTTATGCGGACCTTGACGGTTTAAAGGAGATAAATGATAAATTTGGGCATAGAGAAGGCGATATGATGCTCAGCGAAACAGCCAAGATTCTGAGGGACAGCTATCGGGAGTCTGATATAATCGCCCGTATAGGCGGAGACGAGTTTGTAGTCATCCCGATAGGCATTGTAGGAAACGATACTGCTATTATCATAGACCGCCTGCAAAAGAAGATTGATACCTATAACTCAATCAACCAGTATCGTGGGTATAAGCTTGAGATAAGCGCGGGACTGGCTTATTATGACCCAAAAAACCCATGTAATGTTGATGAGCTACTTGAGAAAGCTGACAGCATGATGTATGAACAGAAGAAACGTAAGAAGAGGCTTTAATGATAATTATACCGGCAATAGACCTTAAAGATGGCAAATGTGTCAGGCTGCTTCAGGGGAAGCGGGAAGAGGTAACTGTTTATTCTGATGACCCGGTTTCTATGGCAGAACACTGGGTTGAGCTTGGGGCAGAACTTCTTCATGTGGTTGACCTTGACGGGGCGTTTACGGGAGAGCAGCGGAACTTTTCCAAGATCGAGGCCATAAGAAAGGCGATAGATATCCCTATAGAAGTCGGCGGCGGAATAAGGGATATGGAAAGGATAGAACAGCTGTTTTCTCTTGGTGTTGACAGGGTTATTATCGGTACTACAGCAGCGCAGAACCCGGATATGGTTAAAATTGCATGTGATATTTTTCCGGGAAAAGTGCTTGCAGGCATTGACGCAAAAGACGGCAAGGTTGCTATAAAAGGGTGGGAAGAAGTTACGGAATTAGGCGCTGTTGAATTTGCGCTTGAGATGGAGAAAGCCGGAACAGCAGGCATTATTTATACTGATATATCAAGAGACGGCATGCTCACCGGCCCGAATATTGATGCAATGGCGCAAATGGCGTATACGCTTAAAATCCCTGTCATTGCCTCAGGAGGAGTGTCGAAGCTTGATGACATAAGGAATTTGATGAAGATAGAGAACCTCTGGGGAGTTATAACCGGCAAGGCTCTCTATTCCGGTTCGCTTGATCTTACCGAAGCGATAAAAACTGCAAAGGGAGAAATATAGATGCTTGCAAAGAGAATTATACCCTGTCTTGACGTAAAGGACGGCAGGGTTGTCAAAGGGGTAAACTTTCAGAACCTTACGGATGCAGGAGACCCTGTTGAGAATGCCAGGTTCTATGATGAGCAGGGTGCTGATGAGATAGTATTCCTTGACATAACTGCGTCACATGAGAAGAGAAAGATCATTCTTGATGTTGTTGCGAGGACAGCCAATGATGTCTTTATGCCGTTGACTGTGGGCGGAGGAATAAAGACGCTGGATGATATCAGAGCGCTTCTTAACGCAGGATGCGACAAGGTCTCTATTAACACCACAGCAGTTCATGACCCTTTATTCATAAAAAGAGCTTCCGAGAGGTTCGGAAGCCAGTGTATAGTTGTTGCAGTGGATGCAAAGAGAGTTAAGGATATTGGCAGGGTTAACGAGTTTAAAATAATGCCATGGTTTGACGATGCTTCTTTAAATGATGTCTGCCTTAAGAGTTTCTCTGGAGAGGAACCGGTCTGGGCCATCTCAACTCATGGCGGCAGGAAGATGATCGCCATAGATGCAGTAAAATGGGCAAAGAAGATGGAAGAATTAGGCGCAGGCGAGATCCTCCTGACGAGCATGGACAGGGACGGGACAAAGGATGGATATGACATTGAGCTTACAAGAAGAATCTCCGAGGCCGTTTCAATACCTGTAGTTGCATCCGGTGGGGTGGGGACGCTTGAACATTTGAGGGAAGGGCTTGTTGAGGGCAAAGCCGATGCTGCGCTTGCCGCCTCAATCTTCCATTACAGGGAGTACTCCATTAAAGAGTCCAAAGAGTATCTCAGATTAAAGGGAGTGCCTGTCAGGATTTAAAAGACTGCGATGCGTTCATTGACGAACTGTTGAAGTATGTGCTATAATTAAATCAGATTTTAGAAGTTTTTGCGTTTGCAAGGCCACGAAGACTTTTGACTTTGTGGCCTTTTTTCTTGAGACCTTCTGAGATTTAGTTTATAGAAAAGGAGGTAAAGGAAAATGGCAGAAGGAACAGTAAAATGGTTTAACGACTCTAAAGGTTTCGGCTTTATTGCGTGCGAAGACGGAAGTGAAGCTTTTGTTCACCACACATCAATTCAGGGCAATGGCTTTAAGAGTCTTGCCGAAGGTGACAAGGTCAGCTTTGATACTGAAAAAGGCCCAAAAGGTCCCAAAGCAATCAATGTCGTAAAACTGTAGGTTAGATGGAAAAGACTCCCACTTCATGTGGGAGTCTTTTAATTTTGGAGGAACATGAATAACAAAAAGAATACCGCAAGAAGAGAAATGATCCAGCAGAGAACTGACGCAGGTTTTGTATCTGCGCATTTCCCCGAGGTTGCAAGCATTGTGGTTAACATGATGTACAATCAGAAGGGCATAAAAGCCTTGGCTCGAACCCTTAATTTTTCTCCCGGCAGTTCTGCTTTTTTCAAAGTGGCCTGTTTGAACAGGGACTGCATTGACGGCGGGTTCGATCTGAATCAGGTTATAACCACAATGGTCAGAAACCGCAAAGAAACGGCTAAAGGAGATCTAAGTTGTGAATCCTCTGACCATTCAGATATTGTTTATGATGTTTCTATCGAATACGCAAAAAAGCGCTGAGCAGAGTCCACCTTCAATAACGTCAAGCAGGTTTGATTCCTGAAACGGGGAAAAACTATTCAGCGATGAAGATTGTCTCGCAGAGACTTAGTTTTTCAACAGTTCTGAAACGTGACACGTATCAGCAGTTTTCTTCTCAATTCTGTAGAACTCGATGGTTTTATTGTCTGCGGGTTTTGCTTTTAAGATGAAGTGCTCGTCATTTCTAAAGACCGTTACATCAATCTCAGGCAGGTGCTTTCCGTCAGAATATCTTGCGCATAATGATGCGGCAAGACTGAGCGCTTCATTATCAAAATTTCCCCTGATAACAGTTATGGGACTTCCATAAGCGATGACCTTCATCTTCCAGTCTTCTGCTCCTGCTATTGAGAGCATCTCCTGATTCTCCTCGCTATCTCTGCCTACTATGACTTTGCATCTGTCAGCGAGTCTAAAGTGCCTGCCCAGCCTTAAGAGGTTTATGTCCGTGTAGTCAGGGTTATTGCAGTGTTTCAGCAGTTCCTTAAGCCTGTATGCATAAATCGGGTCGGTGAGAAGGCATCCGCCTGCAGGCGCCGCATAGTCAGTAAGCCCGAACTCTTTTGCAAGCGCCATCTGCGGCTTTCTTGAACGTCCGGAAAAGTCATAAAGCAGTTCCCTGTTCACAATGCCTTTTTCTTCAGGAATAGTGGGTTTCATATGTTTGGCGCTGAGCGGTCTTAGAACATATCCGGCAACATCTGCTTCCCTGTCTATTAGAGGGAAGGTGTCCCTTCTCTGACTCATGGGCCGCTGGCCGAGGACTTCGCCTGTAATCAGGAAATCAGCGCCGGTCATGCGCATCATCTCTTTAGCCTCTTTCAGCATGAGTATCCTGCAGTCTATGCATGGGTTCATGTTTCTGCCATGACCGAATTTAGGATTTTTGACTATCTCAATAAAACTGCCGGACAGATGGGCGAGTTTCACCTGAAAGCCGAATTTTATTGAAGCGGAGAATGGGTCTTTTGAGCAGGAAGATTTATCCCCAATATTGCAGCCGAAGTTGTTTAGAAATGTTATTGCGGTAACGTCAACGCCCTGTTTTAATAGAGCGAGGATTGCGAGCGTGCTGTCAAGACCTCCGGAAAAAAGCGCTATTGCCTTTGCCATAGTATAACCATTGTATTTTGGATTTGAAATTCAGAATTGTACTTATAATATCAGATTTTTCTTCTTGAAGTAAAAGCCTGCCTGTTGTAGAGTAATATATGCAGAGGGCTGTTGCTATAATCCCGGCACGATATAACTCAACCCGCTTCCCCGGGAAGCCTCTTGCACTCCTCAGAAGAAAGCCCGTCATTCAGCATGTCTTTGAAAAAGTAAAAAATGCCCGCCTTGTTGATACTGTTTTAGTTGCCACAGATGACGAAAGGATATATAATACCGTAACGGAGTTTGGCGGCAAAGCAGTCATGACATCCGACGCGCACAGCACCGGCACAGACAGGGTGGCTGAAGCGGCAAAGGACATTGACTGTGATATCGTAGTTAACATTCAGGGGGACGAGCCCTTCATAAAACCTGAAATGGTTGATGATCTGGTCAACATGCTTGCCGATGATAAAAGGGCCTTGATGGGTACTCTTGCAAAAAGAATCACAGATAGCAAAGAAATATTCTCGCCGGATGTGGTAAAGGTCGTTATGGATAATGAAGGTTTTGCAATGTACTTTTCAAGGGCGCCGATTCCATGGCATAGGGATGAATTCTCAAAGTTTCAGGATTCAGATTTTAAAGCTGGAAACGGGCAGCCGGCAACCGGCATCATAGAAGTTTACAAACATATTGGAATTTACGGGTACCGGAAAGATACTCTGTTGAGTCTCTCAACAATGGAAGAAAATGCCCTTGAAAAGCTTGAGAAGCTTGAGCAGTTGAGGGCGCTTGGTTCAGGGATAAAAATTAAAGTAAAAGAGACAGATTACGACACTTTCGGGATTGATACAGTAGAAGACCTCAGAAATGCTGAGGAGTATTTAATTAGAAATGGCTAAATATATCTTTGTTACAGGCGGCGTTGTATCCTCTCTCGGCAAAGGTATTGCCGCGTCTGCAATGGGAGCGCTTCTTGAGGCGATGGGCCTTAAGGTAACAATGCAGAAGTTAGACCCTTATATTAATGTTGACCCCGGCACATTAAGCCCGTTTCAGCACGGAGAGGTTTTTGTAACAGATGACGGTGCTGAAAGCGACCTTGACCTTGGCCATTATGAGAGATTTACCTCAACGCGCATGTCACAGGCGAACAACTGCACGACAGGCAAGATATATTACAGCGTAATTCTCAAAGAGAGAAAAGGGGATTATCTTGGCGATACAGTTCAGGTAGTCCCGCATATCACCGATGAGATCAAAAGTTATATAAAATCCGTTGAGGATAATTATGATGTTGTTATAGTGGAGATAGGCGGCACTATCGGAGATATAGAGAGCCTGCCTTTTCTTGAGGCGATAAGGCAGTTCAGGTATGATGTCGGAAGAAACAATGTTGTTTATGTACATCTCACGCTTGTCCCTTATATCAGCACAGCCGGCGAGCTGAAATCAAAACCAACTCAGCACAGCGTGAAGGAATTGCGGGCGATAGGAATACAGCCTGATATACTCTTCTGCCGTACTGACAGGCCCCTTTCAGAGGATTTTAAGAAGAAGATAGCCCTGCACTGCAACCTTGATATGGATGCTGTTATAGCGGCAAAGGATGTGGATTCTATATATGAGGTCCCGTTTGTTCTTTACGAGGAGGGGCTTGACGCCCTCTTGATAAGAAAACTTTCACTCAACAATGAAAGGCCTGATCTTTCAACATGGGTAAATGTAGTCAAACACATCAAAGAGCCTGAAGATCAGGTTACCATTGCGATAGTCGGCAAATATGTCGGTCTCAAAGACGCATATAAGAGCCTTACGGAGGCGCTTTTACATGGCGGCATTGCCAATAATGTAAGGGTGAATATACTCTGGATCGAGGCTGAAGAGATAGAACAAAATGGGGTAGACAAATATCTCTCTGATGTTGACGGAATCCTCATACCCGGAGGTTTTGGACACAGGGGGATTGAAGGCAAGATAGAGGCGGTCAGGTTTGCGCGTGAGAAGAAGATACCTTTTCTGGGCATATGTCTTGGGATGCAGTGCGCTGTTATTGAATTTGCCCGTAATGTATGCGGCATGGACGCTGCAAACAGCACGGAGTTCAACAAAAGCACGCCTTATCCCGTTATTTATCTAATAGAGGAATGGTATGACTTCAGGACAGATACTGTGCAGAAGAGGGATCTCACTTCAGACAAGGGCGGGACTATGAGGCTTGGCGCGTATCCGTGCGTACTGACCGAAAACTCGCTCGCTTATAAGACGTATGGCATGAAAAAACTCTCCGAGAGACACAGACACAGATATGAATTTAATAATAAATACAGAGAGACGCTTGAGAAGAGTGGTCTGGTAATCAGCGGTGAGAGTCCAGATAAGGCATTGGTTGAGATAGTTGAAATAAAGGATCACCCATGGTTTTTTGGCTGCCAGTTCCATCCTGAATTCAAGTCCAGGCCTCTTGAACCGCATCCTGTATTCAGGGCGTTTGTGGCTGCTGCATTTAAAGAAAAACAGCTTCTCTTCCCAGAGGCTCTAATAGAGAAAGAAGCAAAGAAGTGAAATCTGTTATACGGAGGATTAAATGGGGGAAATAGTAAATATAGCAGCTCGTGAAATTCTTGATAGCAGGGGGAATCCCACGGTTGAAGTTGATGTTCTTCTTGAGAGCGGAGCTTTTGGAAGGGCTGCCGTACCTTCAGGCGCTTCAACAGGACAGAAAGAGGCTTTGGAACTTAGAGACAATGAGAAGCGCTATAAGGGGAAAGGCGTCAGGAAGGCTGTAAAGAATATTACTGAAATAATAGCGCCGCGTCTCATGGGGCTTGAAGGCAGCGATCAGACATATATTGACAACCTGATGATAGAACTGGACGGCACCAAAAGCAAGAAGAAGCTCGGCGCCAACGCTATTCTCGGCGTGTCACTCGCGGTTGCCAAGGCTTCTTCCATGGAAGCGAACATGTCACTTTATAATTATATCGGCGGAGTCAGCGCGCGGGAACTTCCTGTGCCTATGATGAATATACTGAACGGCGGGGCGCATGCAGACAATAATCTTGATATTCAGGAATTCATGATCATGCCTGCCGGTGCATCTGATTTTTCCGAAGCCCTGAGAATGGGCGCAGAGATATTTCATACGCTTAAAGGCATCCTGAAGTCAAAAGGCCTCAGCGTGTCAGCCGGTGACGAAGGAGGGTTTGCTCCAAGCCTTAAATCAAATGAAGAGGCGATTGTTTTAATCATGCAGAGCATCAAAGAGGCCGGTTATAAGCCCGGCAAGGATGTATATATTGCGCTTGATATTGCCTCATCTGAATTTCATAAGAGCGGGAAATACAACTTTGAAGGGAAATCAGTTGGTTCAGATAAGATGATAGATTTTTATGAACGGATTATTGAGAAATACCCTGTAATATCCATAGAGGACGGTCTCTCGGAGGATGACTGGAAGGGATGGAAGGTCATGACAGACAGGCTCGGCGGCAGAGTGCAGCTTGTGGGTGATGATATATTTGTTACCAATAAAGAGATACTGTCGGATGGAATAAAAAAGGGGATAGCAAATTCCATACTGATCAAACTTAATCAGATAGGGACACTCACTGAGACACTTGAAGCGATTGAGATGGCAAAGAGGGCAGGGTACACAGCGGTTGTATCCCACAGGTCTGGTGAGACGGAAGATACGACTATCGCGGACCTTGCTGTTGCAATGAACTCAGGGCAGATAAAGACAGGCTCTTTATCCAGGACAGACAGGGTGGCTAAATACAACAGGCTCCTGAGAATCGAGGAAGAGCTTGGGGATGCTGCATTGTACAGGGGGAAAGCGGTTTTTTATAATTTAAAATAATAGAACGTCACTTTATGCGTAATATCAGAAAACAGCGGGTAAAACAGAGAAGGAAAATGACGGGACTCGTATTCTTAACGCTCGGGATACTCTTCTTTGTTTATATATCCCTGAGCCTTGTTTTTGGCGACAGCGGCCTACTGAGATATTTGGAACTTAAAGCTACAGTTAACAGCATATTGGCTGAAAACAGGAAAATAGAAGAACAGAACAAAGAAATTGACAGTCAGATTGAAAGCCTCAAGAAAGATCCTGATTTGATCGAGGAGCTTGCAAGGGAGCATGGCCTTACCAGAGAAGGGGAGTTGATCTATAAGTATGAAGAAGGGCAATAACCCCCTTTTTGTATCGGTACTGTGGCACATGCACCAGCCGTACTATAAAGACCCTTTTACAGGACGTTACAGGCTGCCGTGGGTAAGACTGCACGGTCTGAAAGATTATTATGATACCGCAGCGATCTTAAAAGACTTCCCCGATATACATCAGACATTTAACCTGGTTCCTTCACTCTTAAAACAGATCACAGACTATATTGACAATGATGCTTCAGACGAATATCTTGAAGTGAGCAAGGTTCCTGCAAGCGAACTCAATGACGGGCAGAAGATATTTATCCTTTCAAACTTCTTCTCCGCTAATCACGAAAATATGATAAAGCCTTTGCCAAGGTATTACGAACTGTTGAGCAGAAGAGGTGAGGCTGTCTTAAAAGAGGATATAAGAAAGACTGTCAGATACTTTTCAACGCAGGATTACCTTGATCTTCAGGTCTTCTTTAATCTCTGCTGGTTTGATCCCATATTTGTTGAGATGGAGCCGCTCATTAAAGAGCTTATTAAGAAGGGGAGAGATTACACGGAAGATGAAAAAGAACGGCTTCTCAAAAAACAGATAGAGACGCTCTCGCTTATCATCCCTGAGTACAAGAGAATGAAAGCAACGGGACAGATTGATATAACCACATCGCCGTTTTATCACCCGATACTGCCGCTTCTTTATGATACAAACTCTGCGAGGAGAGCCATGCCGGGAGTAAATATGCCTCATAACTCATTTTCGCATCCTGAAGATGTTAAGAGGCAGGTCAGAATGGCTGTTGAGTATCATGAGAGCCTCTTCGGTTCTAAACCGTCAGGCATGTGGCCTTCCGAGGGCTCTGTCAGTCAGGAGATTATTGACATAATCAAGGCTGAAGGGATTAAATGGATCGCGACTGACGAGGGCATCCTTGAGAAATCGCTGAATACCTCACTGCGCGATTACGCAGGGGCTAAAGACGGGAGACAGGCGCTTTATAAACCCTATTCGCTCAGCAACGGGTTGAAGATCGTCTTCAGAGACCGTGTTCTCTCGGATCTTATAGGCTTTGTGTACTACAGACGCGATGCGAGGAGCGCTGTAAATGATCTTATAGAGAGGCTTTATAAAATAAAATCTTCGCTTCATGGAGACGGGCCTTTTCTTGTATCGATCATTCTGGACGGCGAGAATCCGTGGGAGTACTACCGGAATGACGGAAGGGATTTTCTTCTTTATCTTTATGAGAGGCTGAGCATGGAGGAGGGCATTAAATCGGTTACTTTTACCGAATATATGGAGCAATACTCCTCTGAATTAAAGATTGAAAATCTCTACTCAGGCTCATGGATCAACAGCAATTTCGGCGTATGGATAGGGCATGAGGAAGACAATCTTGCCTGGGATATGCTCGGCGAAGCCAGGAATGTTCTCTCTGAACACAGCAGGGCAAATCCTGAGGCTGATTTAAAGGAAGCCTGGGATTCCATATATGCTGCTGAGGGAAGCGACTGGTGCTGGTGGTATGGCGATGATCATACCACGGATACTCCTGAGGTATTCGACGAGCTATTCAGGAATAATCTTATGAATGTTTATAAAACAATTGGGAGGGATATTCCGGCAAGGCTGCATCTTCCCGTACTGAAAGATTACATGAAGGCGCAGCCCATGACGCAGGTGAGAGGTTTTATAACTCCTGAGATAGACGGTGAAGTCAGCGGCTATTATGAATGGATGCATGCCGCATGCATGGAAGCTGAGCTTAAAGGCGGGGCAATGCACAAGGCAGAGGGACTTATATCGAGGCTCTTCTACGGTTTCGACAAGGAGAACCTGTACCTTAGGCTTGACGCTGGTCTCCCGCTGATTCAGATATCCGGTGATATGACATTCTCATTTCAATTTCTAAAGCCCTCTCATATCAAAGTTGAGATCAAGTCAATCGGCGAGATAGAGGCAGCCGTATTTAAGAAGGTTGATGATGAATGGCGGTTCATTCATTCGTTAAAGACCGTTGCGATAAATAATATACTTGAAGCCGCAATTCCTTTTTCTGATCTTTATGCTTCCGAAAGCGATGAGGTTGCCTTTTTCCTGTCCGTAATGAAGGGAAATGATACACTTGAAAAATGGCCGCCCAGAGGGTATATTTCATTTGAAGTGCCGGGAGAGAGTTTTGAGGATATAATGTGGCAGTAACCTATGATGGGGAATTCGGAATACAGAATAGCACACAAGTCTCAGCAGTTCTCCTGAATTCTGACTCCCTGTATTCCCCAAGCGAGCATAGTCAGAAATAATAACACAGAAATACGTAGCAAGCTGCGGGGAATTGAACCCCGAAAGAGATTATATAAATCATATACACAGAAAGGATACCGTCTGAAATGTTTGAACTTATGATAGAGACTCAGTTTTCTGCAGCGCATCAGCTTAGGGGATATAAGGGAAAATGTGAAAATCTGCACGGGCATAATTGGAGAGTCCAGGTTTCAGTCTCTTCAGGAAAGCTGAATGACATAGGGATAGCAATAGATTTTCATGAGTTGAAGAAGCTGACTAATGAAGCTTTATCAGTGCTTGACCATTCCTTCTTGAATGATGTCTTTCCATTTACTGAGATCAATCCGTCTTCAGAGAATATCGCAAAGTGGCTATATGATCTGCTCAAAAAGAAGATCACCAATAATGATGTGGTCATTTCCGCTGTTACGGTATGGGAATCCGACACAGCATCCACTACATATTATGAATAGAGAGTGAAGGCAGATTATAGGAGGTGATATGTTATTTAGATTTAGAGTCTTATTTCTTATCATTGCCTGCGGATTTATTTTATCGGATGGTTGGCCATTGGAGTGTGCAGCCAAGGTGCTATCGGAACAAACATCCGTTACTATAGATACTAAGAACCCTCTTTTCCCCTCCATGCTCAGCGGCTTATCGTTGCGTGACCTATGGCTTCTGAAAAATGAGATATATGCCCGGCACGGCAAGTCCTTTAGAACCTACGAACTGCACGCCTACTTCCTAAAAAAAGGCTTTAAGCCGGACAGAGATTATGCAGACTCAAGGCTGACTAAAGCTGAGATCAGAAATATTAATCTTATCAATAAAAGGATCGGTGAACTTAAAGCTGCTTGTATAACCGAAACCTCTCAGCCGTTGCTTGACGAAGGCTGCATTTCTAACCTCTTTCAATATGGTTCTTTTAACGAAGACCAGATGAGGCTTATAAAGAGAAACGGCTTCGTCGTCACGCCGGCAAAACACGAACAGTTATACCACGTCTATGAACAGAATGATTATGACAAAGTTCCGAGTTTTATAACTACCGACAGTCTACTTCAGATATACTCTATACTCTTCGACAACACCTTAAGACGGGCGGAGGAGGGCAAGCTTCGGACTGACCTTTTAAAACTCACAGAAGCAGCGATGAAAATCGCAAGGAAGAAGTATGAAACGAGCGGGACTGACCTGTCAAAAAAGAAGTCAGCCAAGGAGTCTCTTGCATATTTCTCAGTCCCTTATGTCCTCCTGAGCGGCGACAGCAAGAAACTTCACAATGACATAAAGGGCATCGTTGGCGAAGAGATTGCAAGGATTGAAGCTCACGCCTTATTATTACCTCCGGCGATACTTGCGGCTGACAATGCCGCATACGAAGACCCTGACAATAAAGACCTCTGGGTTGATTACACGCAATTCGTTCCCCGAGGCCACTATACGAGGTCCGACGCCCTTAAGTCTTACTTCAAAGCGGCCCTCTGGTACGGTCTTTATCCGCTTCATATAAGAGATGGTTTTGAACAAACAGCGTTAACAGCCCTAATGGTCAAGGACATACTGTTTGAGGCAAAATTAATTGACCTCTGGCGCGACATTTATACTATAACTGCTTTTTATGCCGGTTCATCCGATGACCTCGACCCTATGGACTTAAATAATATGGCAGAAGAGGCCTTCGGTAGAGAGAGCAACTATTCCGATAAAGAGAAATTAAAGATATTCATTAAGATAGCAAAGGATAAATATAAATCAAAAACCAGGATCAAACATATTTATGTTGACGCTGCTAACAATAAAAAAGAGCAGGGGGCGATATTCAAGCTTATGGGACAAAGATATATCCCTGATTCCGAGATAATGCAGCGGCTTGTGACAGAATCACGCCTTTTTCCAAAAGGGCTCGACGTAATGGCTGCTTTGGGAAACCGCTTATCTGAATCTCTCATGCTCAATAACTACAAAGCAGACTGGCAAAAGGGCTTTCCTGAGTATCCGAAGGAACTCGAAAAGCTGAAATCTGAATTCGGACATATTGATGAGGCCGGGTGGAAGAAGAATCTTTATATGTCATGGCTCTGGTCTTTAAAGTCTCTGTTTGAAGCTCATAAAGAGGGGAACATGCAATTTTTTTTCAAAGGTAACGGATGGGAGGCAAAGTCTCTGAATACCTCACTTGCAAGCTGGACAGAGCTGCGTCATAACACAATACTTTACGCAAAGCAATCAATGATTGCCGCAGAGGCTGGTGAAGGAGGCGAAGAGCATTGGGTTTGGTTCCCAGAGCCGCCGAGGGGATATGTTGAACCAAATGCGGAGTTTTTTAAAAGACTTATTACCACAATTGACCTTTCGGAAAAAGTATTGGAATCAAGTGGACTTATGGAAAAAGGCATTAAGGAGGATTTTTCTATCTTTAGGGAAATGGTTTTATTTTTAAAAGGGATTGTAGATAAAGAAAACAAAGGCATAGAAAGGACAACTAAAGAATATGCGCGAATCATTGGTTTTGGCGGAGAGCTTGAGCAACTGACACTGCGTATACTGGTTATGGTTTACAACAGCGAGATAGAGTGGGGGGAAATGAATGATTATGAAAAGCGTATACCTATTGTTGCCGACGTGCATACGGCATATTACATAGGTGAACACAATGTGCTTGAGGAGGCGGTAGGATGGGCAAACGAGATATACGTGGCGGTTGAAGAAGGCGGCTTATACAGGCTTACGCGCGGTGCTGTGTTTACCTATTACGAATTCCGCCAGCCTGCATCAGATAGGCTCACAGATGAAAAATGGCAGGACATTCTTATCAGCGGGAAAAACATTCCAGCCGCACCGGAATGGACAAACATTTTTTCCTCAGCATTGCCAGCAGCTGGCCCCAACGATTCCTACAGAGAAGAATGGTCAGATCCCCCAGGCTGGAAGCAAATATATTATTGAGGCATTATACGTCATGATCTTTCAACAAGGTCTCGTTGGTGCGCTTTCTTTGTTGTTGCTGGCCTCCAACGTCCTTGCCCTCGATTTTGTCGCCGCGGGAGACGTGCTACTCGACAGAGGGGTCAGACGCGCCATTGAGTCGAACGGACCTTATTGGCCACTAAGAAATGTTGGAGTTCTTATACAAAAGAGCGATCTTGCGATCTTCAATTTTGAGTCCTCCCTTTCTTCGGAATGGCGTCCGGGGACGGGGAAATACAGATTTCGGGGTGAGCCTGAATTCCTTAGAGGCCTTAGTAAGGCAGGCTTCAATGTTGCAGTCGTTGCAAATAATCACACATGCGATTTCGGTCCAGAAGGCTTTGAAGAAACCTTTTCAGCGCTTGACAAGTCCGCCATAAAATATGCAGGTGTTTCTGATAAACCGCTTTTTATGGAAAAAAAAGGGGTAAGAGTTGGTATCCTTGCATATACTGATGTCTTGAATACAGCGCATTCGACTTGCAAAAAATTGGCCCTTGCAGATCCAGTCTCTGTTAAAGCAGACGTGGAATCCATCAGAGACCTTGTTGATGTGGTAATAGTCTCCTTTCACTGGGGCAGAGAACTTGAAGCAAGACCGGATGACAGACAGCGTACTCTTGCGCATGCCGCCATTGATTCAGGAGCGACTCTTGTCATCGGCCACCACCCTCATGTCTTGCAGGAGACGGAGCGTTACAAGGACGGCTTGATAGTCTACAGCCTTGGGAACTTCCTTTTTGATAACCGCTCAGAGGAACAATCGAAAGCAGCTTTATTTAAGTGCAAGATCGAAAACGGGCGTATCACTTCACCGCGCTTCATCCCTATTATTGACAAGGGAAACGGCCCTTCACAGGCTGGAGCAAAAGAAGCAGAGCAGATTAATGCAAGACTAAGAGGAACTAATATGAATGGAAACCATCTTCAGTCATTTCAGTTTCCTATAAAGGAATACAAAACCGGTGGTTTTAAGATGGCTGTCTATCGTAACAAGATAAGCACCGAAGACCTGATGGGCAACAAGGTAGATTCAATTACCATACCGTTTAAATCTCAGTCAATCATTGACGCGGCCTTTATCTCAGACTCACAAGGAAGCACAATATACTTCATATTGAAAGGGAAAAAGGAAGGAAGGCTCGGATTCGCAGATTTTAATATGTCAACAGGAAAGCTGGGTGAGCCTCACATAGATTCTCATATCGAACACAACCCCTGGAGGATTTATTCATGTAACCTTGATGGCGATAGTATCCGGAAACTATGTGTCGGTACTCGTAAGACAACCCGGTTTGACAAGACTATCGCAAACAGGCTCTACGTGTATGGAAGATCTAATGGCGCTATATACCCAGTCTGGTTCGGAACACGACTCGGACTCCCTTTTATTGATTTTGCCGTATGCGATGTTGATAAAGACGGCGTTGAAGAAATAATAACACTCGGCGAAAAAGCCGACGGAAGCCGAATGTTAGCATCATTCAAACATGGAGACTTCGGCTTTGATATGGCCGAGATAATCGATCCGGAATCAAAGAGAACAGGACTTGTAGGATATTGCCGTGACTCGGTTCAAGTCCGATTAAAGAATTCAACAGGTCGAATAAATTACTCCGGCAGTTTATAGCCTACTCCTGCAAATTGTATATTGGCAGGGTCAGTGCAGCGGGGCGGCGATACAGCATGCACACCGCCGCATTTCGGACATTTGCCAACAAAGGTTTTAAGAGTGAAAGGTTCGCCGCAGCCCTGACAGTTTGTTTGCAGTCCGCCGTCAGGGATAGGCTGGTCTTTTATACCGCCGCCATGTGCGTTATAAACAAACTCAACCAGCGCCTTTCCTTCAGAAAACGGGCCAGCGCCGTCTCCACAACTTGCACAATTACCCATACAATTACCTCCTCGTTATTACTATTGGTATTATAATCTATACAGTGTATATTTTAATGGCAGCTTTTACATGAAGAAGATGTGCAGGACGAACAGCCTGAACCTGACTTTTCTGCTCCACCCATACCGAATACTGAAAGTTTTTTCTTGACCTTCTTTGAATTGCATTTTACGCAGGCAACATCAGGGTTTTGTCCGAAGACGAGCTCTTCAAACTCTTCTCCGCACTCCTGACATTTGTACTCAAAAACAGGCATAGTCTCTCTCCTTCTCAGAAGCAGTATCTTATTTATCCATGCATTGCTTCATCAACCACTTCAGCCAGATGCATGACGTTTACATTTGTACCTGCTTGCTTTTTTAAGTCTTCCAACTGCATCATGCAGCCCGGACATGAGGTGACAACCGTATCAGCGCTCGTATTCTTTATATGTTCAATCTTTTTTCTTCCGATTATTAGAGACATGTCTTTAAAACATGCGCTGAAGAAGCCGCCAAAACCGCAGCACTCTTTAGCCCCTTCCATCTCTACAAACTCAATGCCCTTTATATCCGCAAGAACCTTCCTTGGTTCATCTGTTATCCCGAGTCCGTAACTGAGATGGCATGGGTCGTGATATGTAAAGACTCTCTTTGTCATCTCAAGCCCTTTGGCGATCTCATATTTAAAAAAGAACTCATTGATGTCCATTATATTCGGAATGCTCTTTCCGGTAAGCGCCGGATATTGCTGCTTTATAACCATCGTGCATGTCGGGCATAGGCTCAGTATCGCCTCAGTCCTCATATTTTTGAAGAGCTCAATATTTTTCTTGGCAAGCTTCAGAGCTTCATCTTCAAGGCCTAACGCCCTAATCGGCGCGCCGCAGCAGACTTCTCCCTTTAAAATAACAACCTCGTACTGTTTTGTTAAAAGGATATTTAAAAGAGCTTCTCCAATGCGGGGATAAAGATAGTTGACGCTGCATCCTGCAAATATGGCTATTCTTCCGGCCCTCTTCTTGTTTTTGTAGACCTGAAAGCTGTTTTTGAAAGGAACGGAAGTTATTGCCGGAATATGGCGCAGTTTCCCTGTTCTGTAAAACGGCGTGTAAAATAATTTCTGGAACCCTCTTAAGACAGTAAAAGCCGTATCCATTCTCGGTATGGAAAACTGCACGGCCCTTCTCAGCATATTTCCCTTACTGAAGCTTTTTTTGAGATTGATCCGGGAATGATAAATGACTTCAGGAATATTGATTCCTACCGGGCAGCTCTCTTTGCATGCCTCGCAGAGCATGCAACTGAAGATTCCGTCTGCAACGCCCTTGCCCGGCGAAAGATGTTTTTCCTCGACTCCTCCGAGCATTGCAACCCTTCCTCTTGCGCTCATGGTTTCATTGGCAGATGCGAAATAGGTCGGGCATAAGGATTTACACGCACCGCATCGTACACATCTTGAGATGGCATTACGATATTGGCGTTCGTTCATATAAAATTACCGCAAAGAGAAAGGTTTTTTATGTAACTACTCAGGTGTTTAGCCATAAGTAGGCGATTATAAGCGCCTGTAGCCTGTTAGGACTATCTACCTAAATACCTACAGACTATCCACCTGAAGATTTTTCGGTTTTTTGATTGATTCGTTCATGCTGCCGCTTCTGAACCCCTGAAGATCAAGTGTAATGTATTTGTAACCAAGAGACTTAAGATAAGAAAGAATCCGCGGCCTGACCTCTTCCATCATGCATATCTTAAAATCATCGGAGATTATCTCGATCCGTGCTGTTCCGGCATGATCTCTCACCCGTAGCTCTTTAAAACCGAATTGTCTTATAAAATTTTCTGCAAGCTCGACCCTTTCAAGTCCAGCGGCTGTAATCTTTTCTCCATAAGGAAAACGGGAGGATAGGCAAGGGGTCGCGGGTTTATCCCATGTGGGAAGGCCGAGAGCTCTGGAGATGTCTCTTATCTCGCTCTTGCTGAAGCCTGCGTCAAGCAAAGGGCTATGTACGCCGTTCTCGAACGCTGCGCGTCTTCCAGGACGCCAGTCTTCTTTATCATCAGCATTTGTCCCGTCAAGGATAAAGCTGAAATCATCTTCTTTGGCTATACTTCTGAGACTGCCAAAGAGTTCTTTCTTGCAGTAGTAGCACCTATCTGGGGGATTGTTTGAGTAGTTTTCATCCTGCAACTCTTCAGTCTCTATTATTTTATGCCTGATATCGAGAGATGACGTCATCTCCTTTGAAAAATCAAGCTCTTCTTTTGGAAGGCTGTTAGAAGCTGATGTCACAGCAAGTATATCTTTAAGGCCTGACAATGAAGCGGCTTTTAAGAGGAATGTGCTGTCAACTCCTCCGGAATAAGCGATGATAACCCGCTCCATATGATGCAGGGACTCTTTCAGCGCGTTAAATTTCTCGTCTGTAGTCATAGCTGTTCTTCCCATGCAAAAATTAAAGGTGAGGCTCTCTAAGTTATATTGCGATGATTTGAAAGGCTTGAACTGCATTGTCAGGGCATAGCAACTTCGTAATATTCCTGATGATAGCTTTTATCTGCCTTGGCTATTATTCTCAGACCGCTCTCCCTTTCAATATTTTCAAACTTCTCCCTCTCTTCCTCATATATAAGGTCTATTACAGAGGGATGGGCTGTTACGAGGATCTTCCCGTTCTTTTTTGTGATATCTGTTTTTCTCAATTCTCTGAATATTTCATAACATACAGTTGTCGGGGATTTTACAAATCCTTTTCCGTCGCAGTATGGACACGGCTCGCAAAGCACCCTTCCGAGGCTCTCACGAACTCTTTTTCTGGTCATTTCTATAAGCCCGAGTTCTGAAACCTGAAGTATTGTGCATTTTGCCCTGTCCCTGCTCATCGCTTCCTGAAAGACCGTAAAGAGCTTTGCCCTGTTTTCATCTTTCTCCATATCTATAAAATCAATAATTATGATGCCGCCAAGATTTCTCAATCTGATCTGATATGCAATCTCCTTGACAGCCTCGATGTTTGTCTTCAGGATCGTGTCTTCAAGAGACGACTTGCCGACATACTTCCCTGTATTTACATCAATTGATATAAGCGCCTCTGTCTGGTCAATTACTATGTACCCTCCGGACTTGAGCCAGACCCGTTTACCCAAAGCCTTCGGTATCTCAAGTTCGATGCTGTAAGCATCAAAGATCGGCTCGCGCCCTTCGTAAAGTTCTATTCTGGAAGAGAGTTTCGGGAAGTAGGTGTTTACAAAATCTATTATCTTTTTGTGTTCATCCTCTAAATCAATGACAAGGGTGTCTGCTTCATGCCCGAGAAGGTCTCTCACGCTTCTCAGTGAAAGGTCAAGGTCATTGTAAACCTGATGAGGCGCGCTGACTCTTTCCTTCTTGCTCTGTATGTTTTCCCACAGCCGCATCAGAAAATCTATATCCTTCCTCAATTCCTCCTCAGTGCAGCCTTCGCTTGCTGTTCTTACAATAAAGCCGAAATTATCTGGCTTGAGAGAGACTATCAGTTCCTTGAGCCTGGCCCTTTCCTCTTCGCTTCCAATGCGTCTGGATATCCCGATATGTTCAACGTCAGGCATAAGCACAAGATATCTCCCAGGAATCGTTATGTAAGATGTAACTCTCGCCCCTTTTGTTCCAATAGGGTCTTTTGAAACCTGCACAAATACATCCTGCCCCTCTTTCAGAATATCTTCAATGGGACGATCAAAATTGAAGGAATTCTCAATATCCTCGCCGAAAATGGAGTAGTCAAAGCCTGAATGAAGGTCTGCGACATGCAGGAATGCGGCTCTTTCGAGCCCTATGTCAACAAAAGCGGATTGCATGCCCGGGAGTATCTTTACGATCTTGCCTTTGAAAATATTCCCGACAAGACTGGCATCCTTCTTTCTCTCAATATACAATTCCGCAAGATGGTTGCCTGACTCAAGCAGTGCCACGCGTGTCTCTTCAGGAGTCACATTAATTATTATTTCAGCCATACCTTCTCCAGGATAAGGGGTTCTATTTGCTCGCCTTTATTATAACCATAAAGCCGGGTTCTTTTTATATGCAGTGCTGAAATGTCCCCATCTGATTTTTTAAGTATTTCGCGTAACACCTCAAAAAGGCGTGCTTTTATATTGTCGCTGTCAATAAGTGTAATATGCAGGGCTGGGCCGCATATCGCCGCTTTCTTAACCATAGGACGTATATCAAATCTTTTATTTTCTCTTGCGACCAGGCATTCCTGAAGATTCATAAAAGAAGTTATCGCTTCATGCGATGCCTTGTCAATAAGTATCTCGTATTCATAGCATGAGATGAAGTCATTCAGGGCGACACTTTTGACAGGAATGGGCGCGGCTTCAAGAGCGCGGAGACCCTCAGGGAGTTCAGCATTTAATCTCATCAAAAGATCAGTCAGGTTAATAGGTTCCGGGACTTCCATATCAAAATACTCATTTAAACCTTCAATGCTTGTGGGCAGTGCAGGGCCGAAGGATATTTTTGGATGCGGATTAAACCCCCCGGAATATATTACGGAAATTCCCGCCCTTCTGATTGCCCGATGTATGGCTGTTATCAACTCCTGATGCGAGAGGTGTCTTAAAATGCCTGTCTTGGAGAATGATAGGCGTATTTTCGTTCGTAATGAACTGTCAGGCAACCTGAAATTTATAGTTGCGGACTGCGCGTTGTCTGCCGTGTATTCTTTGTCTTGTGCGCTCTTTTTACATTCAAGACCGCAATTGTAACAGATATACCGGCAGTCCGATGTTATCTCTCCTTTTAAAGATTTCTCATATTCAGCCCTGAGAAATTTCTCTGTTATGCCTGTCTCTATAAAACCCCATGGCAGCTCTTTATCGGGATCAAGCGGCCGTGAAGCATACTCATAAAGGTCAATGCCTGAAAGTTCGCCTGCGCGGAGCCACTTATCAAAACTGAACAATTCTGACCAGCCGTCGAAACGGCATCCTGCTCTCCATGCATTCTCTAATAAAATTGCACAGTCACTGTCTCCTCTTGAAAATACGGCTTCAATAAGGCTTAACTCGACATGCTGTCCTTTAAAGTTCAAGCCTCTTTTCGAGAAGGCTTTCCTGAGGATGTCCTGATTTCTCCTGAGATATTTTAAGGGCGCCTGTCCAAGCCACTGAAAAGGGGTATGCGTTTTCGGCACAAATGCTGAAACCCCGACATTGATCTCTATCCTGCGGCCTGTTATCTCCCTACCCATTTTCGACGCCGTATGAACCATATCTGTTATCCCCTTTATGTCTGCCTCTGTTTCAGTAGGCAGCCCTATCATAAAGTAAAGCTTGATCTTGGTCCATCCTTCGGAAAAAAGCCTTCTTAATGTTTCTTTATACTCTTCTTCGCTGAAGTCTTTATTTATTACATCTCGCATCCTCTTTGTGCCCGCTTCCGGCGCTATTGTAAATCCTGTTTTTCTTACGCTCTTGATTTCCTTAAGGAGATCAATATTGACAGCGCCGACCCTTAATGAAGGCAGCGAAACCGAAATATGGCGGCCTGAATGACGGCTGTTGAATTCTCTGATCAAACTGCAAAGACCTCTGTAGTCTCCGGTGCTCAGAGAGGTGAAAGAGATCTCCTCGTAACCGGTGTTAGCGATGGACCTTTCCGCAAGCGAGAGGACTTTTTCTGGGGATCTCTCCCTTAAAGGTCTGTAGATCATTCCCGCCTGGCAGAACCTGCATCCCTTTGTGCATCCTCGCGATATCTCAATTGCCGCCCTGTCATGCACAATGGAAGTGTAGGGCACTATCGGCTTGTCAAGGAATTCTGCCTTGTCAAGGTCTGCAACAATTCTTTTTTTGATCTTTTTCTTAACAGGGTCATGGATAGATGGCACATACAGCCCTTCCAATGCAGAGAATTTATTTAGTACATCCTCTTTGAGATTCAATCCAGATTTTAATTTGCACTCTTTATAACAATCTATAATTTCTTTCACTACTTCCTCTCCGTCTCCGATGACAAAGGCATCTATGAAAGGAGTCAGGGGTAGGGGGTTTACGGCGCATGGTCCGCCTGCGATAATAATCGGGCAACTGTCGTCTCTATCCTCTCTTCTGATGGGCATGCCGCCGATGTCAAGCATATTCAGGATATTTGTATATGACAGCTCATACTGAAGGGTAAAGCCAACTATATCAAACTCTTTTAGAGGGCGATTGTGCTCAAGTGATGAGAGCGGAAGCTTGCGTTCTCTCAGAGAGGACTCAAGATCAAACCACGGGGCAAAGACCCTTTCTGCTGATGCATATGGAATGCTGTTGATGATTGAGTAGAGGATCTTAAGCCCGATATGGGACATCCCGATCTCATAAGTGTCAGGGAAGCAAAGCGCGATCTTTATATCGCCTTCTTTACGGATAATATTGACCTCATTACCGATGTATCTGCTTGGTTTCTTAAAAGATGCCGGATTTAAGCGCATTTTGTATTATCTCACAGCAAATTGTTTGAAAGCAATTTAGGAAGAGGGGGATTGTAATAATTTGTGAAATTATGCTTGAGGTTAACTATATGAAATATAAGAAAAACATTGACAAATATCTTTCCTCTAATATAATATGGCGTTAAATTCAGTTTAGAGCTAAAGGGAAATAATCTTGTCGGTGATTGCTTATGAAGATTAGCATGATAACCACAAAAAAGATATTGGCTCGGAAATTGCTCACTCACTCACTCACTCACTCACTCACTCACTCACTCACTTTTAAGACCTTACAAAAGTTTTCTAATAACCAAGGGTGTTTGCTGTTAATTCAGAAGACGCCTTGAGGGGGTGATCAATGTAAATAATTTCTTAATTAAGTCTGTTTCCGTAATAAGACCTAAAGACATTTTCCAAGTGAAAAAATTCTTGTTAAAGGAGAATTACAATGAAAAAAACAGCTAAATTCATACTTTTTATCTTCATCCTCCTTATAAGCAATGCAGTTATAGTTAATTCTGCATCTGCATTAATGCCAGTGCCAACTGGTACACAAAGTTTGTCTTATGATCCAATTGAATCCCCAGTTTTAAGTGATGACCCGGCACAGGCAAAGCCCGTTGGTATTGGTTCAGTAGCTTCAGGCGGTAATACTTTAAGCGTTCACATAGGTCTTAATCAATTTTCAGGACCTGTAGATATATATGGCGCATTTACTGTATCAGCAGATCCTGTGCATGTTAACATCCTGAATCCAAACGGTACCTCTTTTACTTCTTTTACAATCAGCGAGATTATGAATGCCCTCTCAACAGGTGTGCCGCCGGCAGGAGCAAACCCGTGGAGAAGTAATGTAGATGAGTCAATCAATGAAGACCTGTTTGATATGCCAGTTTCATCTATTCCGGCAGGCTCATATACTGTTTATCTTCTGGTAACACCCGCAGGGAGTCTGAGCAGTTATTATCTATGGAAAACGAGTTTTGCGATTTCAAGCAGTGGAGTCACTATTACTGATGGTGATTTTAGAAGTGGTTCGTTTCCCTATGAGATATTTTTTACAATTGAAAACAATATAATAACTATGTTGTACCTTGGAGGCTGTTCTACTGGAGTCGGTGATTTCCAAGCGAATATACCTATAGTTAATAGTGCGTTTACTTACAGTGCAGGACCCTCTTTTTCTGTTTCAGGCACATTCACAAACAATAACAATGCAAGCGGTACCTATTCTTATAATGCTGCAGGGGAAACCTGTCCCAAAGTGAATGATGCATGGAGCGCTACGCGGCAATAGGGAATAACGCTATTTCTCAGGGCAGCTCTGACTCTCGCTGAAATAATGTTGTGAGGGTAGCTCAAAGATACTGTAAAGTCAGCAGGGCAGGATTGGTTTAAACCAGTCCTGCCCCTGTTTTGTTATCACAACTCTGAAAATATAGGCTTCAATTCTATAAGTCTCTGGAAATTTCTGCTGCATCTATGGCAAAATAAATACCGTCTTATATCAAAGCATGGAATAAACTTCAGCAGGAATACGTGTCTTTCTGTTTGTCCTGTCAAAAAAACACATAATGTATGGAGGGATTATGAGATTTTTGAGAATATGTTTGTCGCTGTTTTTAATGACGCTGTTCGTTGCTTCTGCTCACGCAGAACCGGTATCTAAAAAATTCACTAAAGAGGAGATTAAGAAGATGTCTGAGACTAAGGCTGTTATTGAGACAAAATTTGGGAATATAGAACTCAGTTTTTTGCCGGATGTTGCGCCTAATCACGTGAATAATTTTATTGATCTTGCCAGGAAGGGCTTTTATAACGGGACGACGTTCCACCGCATAATACCAGGTTTCATGATACAGGGCGGAGACCCCAAAGGAAACGGCACTGGTGGTCCCGGCTATTCCGTGAAGGCTGAGTTCAACGACACAAAGCACGTTCGGGGCATTCTCTCCATGGCCCGGTCAGCACATCCTGACAGCGCCGGATCCCAGTTCTTCATCTGTGTGGCCGACGCCCCGCATCTGAACAACCAGTACACGGCATTTGGGAAGGTGGTGTCCGGAATCGAAGTGGTCGACAAGATCGTGAGCCAGCCTCGTGCCGGTGATAAACCGAACGAAAAGATCGAGATGAAGGTTAAGATTGTAGAACCTAAATAAGCATCAATGTTTATCGCAAAAGAGAGGTAACGAGTTCAAATATGGAAAAGATGGAATTTAAGACAGAAGTAAAACAACTGCTGGATCTGATGATCCACTCTCTGTATTCTCACAAGGAGATATTTCTTAGGGAGCTTATATCCAATGCCTCTGATGCTATTGACAAGGCGCGGTATGAGTCATTGACAAATAACAATATTCTCGAGGGCGAGAAGGATTGGAAGATAAGAATTACTGCGGACAATAATGCAGGGACGCTCACAATCAGCGACAACGGCATTGGCATGACTCATGATGAAGTGATACAGGAACTCGGAACCATTGCGCGCTCGGGCACAAAGGAATTTATCAATTTGCTGCATGACAAGGCAGTAAAGGATAATCCTGAGCTTATAGGGCAGTTCGGCGTTGGATTTTACTCTTCCTTCATGGTTGCAGACAGGGTCACTGTTATTACAAGGAAGGCAGGAACAGGTAATAATAAAGGCGTTAAGTGGGAATCCGGAGGGGAGGGTTCTTTTACTGTTGAAGAGGTGGAGAAGGATGGCAAAGGGACTGATGTTATTCTGCGCCTCAGGGAAGATGAGAAGATGTACCTCAAGGAGTGGGAGATAAGGAATGTCGTAAAGAAATATTCGGATTTTATAGAACATCCTGTTGTCATGGATGTGGAGCGTGAGCAGGAGAGCAGTATAAAAAAAGGCGAAAAGGTAAAAGTTACGGAAGAAGAGACCCTGAATTCAGGTAAGGCTATATGGGTAAAAAATAAATCCGACATTACAGAAACCGAATATAACGAATTTTATAAGCATATATCTCATGACTTTTCAGACCCCGCAAAGATCATTCATTATAAGGCTGAAGGCACTTCGGAATTCGTTTCTCTTTTATATGTCCCGTCTGTCAGGCCTTTTGACATCTTCTATAAAGAGTATAAGATCGGGCCAGCGCTTTACGTCAAAAGGGTCAAGATCATGGACCACTGCGAGGAGTTAATACAACCGTATCTCAGGTTTGTAAGAGGCATCGTGGATTCATCCGACCTGCCATTAAATGTCTCAAGAGAGATACTTCAGAATAACAGGAAGGTTGAGGTCATAAAGAACAGCATTACAAAAAAGGTGCTTGATACACTTGGGGAATTGAAGAAGGATGAATATGAGAAATACCTGAAGTTTTATAAAGAATTCGGCAGGGTTCTGAAAGAAGGAATTCATTTTGATTTTTCAAGAAGAGAGAGCATAGCCGATCTGCTCCTTTTTGAGTCAACAAAGACAGAAGAGGGAAAGTTCCGAACACTCTATGATTATCTTAGCGGCATGAAGGAAGGGCAGGAGGATATTTACTATATAACAGGTTCATCCCGGAATGAAGTAATGAAATCTCCTTATATCGAGGTCTTTCAGGATAAAGGTTATGAAGTCCTTATTATGCTTGATGATATAGATGATTTTATAATGTCTGGATTTGAATATAAGGGTAAGAAGTTAAAGTCTGCTATAAAGGGCGATATAAGTCTTGATAAGAACGAGAAGACAGAGAAAGAAAAATCCGGGAAAAAATATAAGTTGCTCATTGAACTTATCAAGGATCATCTTAAAGGTGAAGTAAAAGATGTGAGGCTTTCCGGAAGGCTTAAGGACTCTGCCTGCTGTCTTGTGGCTGATGAGGGAGATATGGATCCTCAGATGGAGAAGCTTATGAAGGCGATGGGGCAGAGCATTCCTGACAGAAAAAGAATTCTTGAGATAAATCCATCGCACCCGCTTTTTGAAGCTCTGAACGCTATTTTTGAAAAAGAAAAAAAGAGCGTAGTCCTGCAAAAATATGCAGATCTTCTTTATGATCAGGCGCTGTTGTTAGAAGGCTCAAAACCGAAAGACCCATCAGCTTTTACAAAAGCTATAGCTGATCTTATGGTTGAAAATCTTAAGACCGGTAAGTGATAACATTGAAGAATATTTCTTTAATAACCGCACAGCTTTCAGTCTGAATAAATCATGATTGCATAACCCCAAATTTATGCTATCATGTAACTATGAACTCCAATCATAAGGAAAATATCAAGGCTTCTCTGCCCTCATTTATCAGTAAGATTACTATTGATAATACCACCTATATTGTGCAGACGGAAGAAGTTTCAAAGAGAAAGACCAAGGTGATTTCGAGGGTTTTTTTAGAAGGAAAGATACTCTTTTCAGAGGAAGCCGACTATTTATCAATAGCCGGAAAAAAGGATTTTCCCAAGAAGATCGAAGAATTGATGCAGAAGCTCCACAAGAAGGTTACAGAGGAATTCACTAAGGCATCCATTAAGAAGCGGAAGAAAAAGACCGAATACTTTAATGAGGCCATGGATTTGATTGGTGCCGGAAGGGGTGTTGATGCTTTAGATCTTTTAAAGAGAGGTTTGGAGTTGTACCCGTCCGATCCTCTGCTTATGTCATATTACGGCTGTCTTAATTCAATTGTCTGGAAAAAGCATAAAGAAGGTATTAAAATGTGCAGAGACGCGATTAAGCAGCTTGATTCTTCTGTCTCATTGGAAAAAGAGGTTTACTATCCCGCGTTTTATCTGAATCTCGGCAGGGCATATCTTGGAGCCGACAAAAGGAGAGACGCGGTTGCAGCGTTTAACCTGGGACTTAATGCTGATCCGAAAGATCAGGACATTATTAAAGAGCTAAAAAAATTGGGTTCACGCCGCAGGCTGCCGGTCCCCTTTTTAAAAAGGAGCAATCCTATTAATAAATACATAGGATTGCTGATAGGCAAAGGCTCAGGCCAAAAATAGAGAAGATGTTCTGATTTAGATTTGAAAGTTTCCTTCAAAGACTTTTACTGCCGGGCCTGTCATGTAAACATGACCGTCTTTTGACGACCAGTTTATCAGGAGCTTGCCGCCTTTAAGATGTACGTTAACTCTTCTGTCAGTCAGTCCTAACAGTGATGATGCAACAGCCGCAGCAGATGCGCCGGTCCCGCATGCCAATGTCTCTCCTGCCCCTCTTTCCCATACGCGCATTTTTATATTTTTACGATCTGTAATATGTATGAACTCAACATTTGTTCTCTTGGGAAAAAACCTGTGATTTTCTATCAGAGGGCCAAAAGTCTCAAGCGGTATGGAATTAACATCCTTGACAACTATCACAGCATGGGGATTCCCCATTGAAACACAGGTAATCTTAAAAGTTTTCCCATCAATTTTTATAGGAAAATTTTTAACGAGTGATGATTTTGAGTCTAACCCCTGACCCCTGACCCCTGCCCCTAAATTTACTGGTATCTTCTCCGGTTCAAGTACCGGCTCTCCCATATTGACCTTAATGAGTTCTCCTGATTTTTCAGGGCGTATAATGCCTGCATCTGTTTCTATTGCGAGGGAACTTCCTGTTCCAAGCTTATTGTCCCAGATATATTTTGCAAGGCATCTTATGCCGTTTCCGCACATCTCGACTTCCGAGCCGTCTGCATTAAAGATGCGCATCCTGAAATCCGCTCTGCCTGAATTGACTAAAAGCAACAACTGATCAGCGCCGATGCCGAACCTCCGATTGCACATCCGCTTTGAGAGTTTTTCGGGATTTTTATAGATACCCTTTCTGTTATCAAGCAGAATAAAGTCATTGCCGAGCCCCTGCATCTTTGTAAATGGAATCTTCATTTCAGGAACTCCGGCATCTTGATCCTTCTGTCGAGGTCGCTGTACTCTTCTCTTTCACGGATTATAAAAAACTTATTCCCCTTTACAAGCACTTCAGCTGGTCTCGGCCTGCTGTTATAGGTGGAGCTCATGGTGAAGCCATATGCGCCTGCGCTCATAACAGCTAACAGTTCGCCCTGCATTACGCGGTTAATTTTTCTGTTTTTTCCAAGAAAATCCCCTGATTCGCATATCGGTCCGACTATATCCACATTAACTTTTTTGCGGCTGTTCTTCCTTACAGGCACAATATTATGAAATGAATTGTAGAGGCTTGGCCTGATAAGATCATTCATTCCTGCATCAACAATTACGAACTCTTTTTTCGGATGATGTTTTAAGTAGAGCGCCTTTGTAACAAGTATCCCTGCATTTCCGGCAATTGACCTTCCCGGTTCTATAATGATGAGGTTGAAATTATACTTCTTCAATAAAGGCAGGATGGCCTTTGAGAGATCTTCAGGGTTTGGGGGCGAATCATTGTTGTAATCTATTCCGAGCCCTCCGCCCACGTCAAGATGTTTAATGTTTATCCCTGATCTTTGAAGGTTATCCGCAAGTACCAGAACTTTCTTCAGTGCATCAACGAACGGCCTGATTTTGGTTATCTGTGAACCGATATGCTTATGTATGCCTAATATTTCTATATTGGAGAGTTTCTTTGCAAACCTGTAGTGTTCCAAAGCGTCTTCTATAGGGATGCCGAATTTGCTCTCTTTCAATCCTGTAGAAATATATGGATGAGTCTTCGGGTCAATATCAGGATTGACCCTGAGCGCAATCGGCGCGTTTACACCGAGTCTTGCGGCAACTCTGTTGATGGCCTTAAGCTCATCGGCTGATTCGACATTGAACATGAGGATGCGGGATTTAAGCGCGTACGCAATCTCATCATCAGTCTTGCCCACTCCCGCATACACGATCTTTTTAGCCGGAATGCCTGCCTTCAGCGCAAGAAAAAGCTCTCCTCCTGAGACCACATCAGCGCCTGAGCCGTTCTTTGCAAGCAGCCTGAGAATAGCGCTGTTGGAATTGGCTTTCAGCGCAAAACATATGGTATGATTATAACCGTTAAAGGCGTTTTTGTAGGCATTTAGGTGCTGCAGAAATGTCTTATGACTGTATATGTAGAGCGGCGTTCCTGCCTTTTCAACAATTTTGCTGACGGGAACATCCTCAGCGTATAGTTCGGAATTTTTATATTTAAAATAATGCATGTTTTACGAAAAGGCTTTTCCCCGTTAAGCGTCGCTCGATTATTGATATAAGTTATAATTTATCTATGAAACTTTTGGAAAAAGTAAATAAAACAATCAGGAAGTATTCAATGCTCTCCGAGGGAGACATCGTGCTTATAGGTCTCTCCGGCGGTACTGACTCTGTCTGTCTCACGATTATTTTAGATAAACTGAGAGACAATTTCAATCTCTCTCTTTATGCGGTTTATATAAATCACGGCCTGCGGCCTGATGAAAATGTGCAGGAGATAAGTTCTTGCAGGAGTCTCTGCGACAGGCTCGGCATCAGGTTTATTCCTAAATCAATTAATCTGGAAGAGTATGTCAGGGAGAATAATCTAAATCTTCAGGAAGCTGCCAGAGATATGAGATATAAGATGTTCGATAAAATGTGCGAGGAACTGAAGGTTACAAAGCTGGCGCTTGGACATCATGCCGATGATCAGGCGGAGACAGTCCTGATGAGGCTTATAAGAGGGTCTGGCAGAAGAGGGATGTCTGGCATTCCCCCTGTGCGCGGAAATATCATACGCCCCTTAATAGACATAAAGAGAGAGGAGATAGAAGCGTATCTTGCTGACGTGAATGAGCCGTTTCTGACTGACTCCTCCAATCTCAAAGAAGATTATTTCCGCAACTGGCTGAGACAGAATATCATGCCGGAGATCAAGAAACAGAACCCTTCCTTTGTTGACAGCGTCGTCAAGTCCGCGGAGATATTTCGTGATGAAGACGCTTATCTTGAGGTTATCGTAACAAAGACCCTGATGAGGCTTATCACCAGGAAGACCGATAACTCTATTGAATTGTTTCTTGTGCCGCTTGAGAATATTGAAAAACCGATATTAAGGCGTATCATGAGGAGAGTGCTGTCTGAGATCGGAGTTGACAGGGGGATTGATCTGGGGCATGTAGACGATATTCTGAGGCTTATCAAAGAGAATCAGAGCGGCGACATGCTGAACCTCCCGAAGGGCTTAAGAGTTGTAAAAAAGTACTCGACACTGCTTTTGACAACAGAAGAGTTGTCATCGGGTTTTACCCCGTGCGCTTTTGAAGTGCCAGGTAAAGTTACGCTTGAAGAGGCAGGGATAGTTATCAATGCAGAAGTTTCAGAGACAAGTCAGGACGGATGTGACGGCAAGATGACTGCTGTTCTTGACTATGACAGGCTTGTCTTTCCGCTTTACATCCGAATGAGAGAGGATGGGGATTATTTTTACCCGGCTGGTTTTGGCATGAGGAAGAAGCTTCAGGATTTTTTTGTTGACTGCAAAGTCCCGCATGATGAAAGAGATTCAGTTCCTATAATTGTCTCAGGAGAAGATATTGTCTGGATTGCGGGATACCGTATGGATGCGAGATTCACGCCTAAAGATGATACAAGAAAGTTTCTGAATCTCAGTATTCTCCGAGATGAGACATCCTGACTCTAAATCACCTCTACTAGACTTCCTCACCCACGTGCTTCATGACTATGATATACTTTACCTTACTTAATAAATTATAGGAGAACTGCATTTGACTGAAAAGATACGGGTAAGATTTGCGCCGAGTCCAACAGGCTTCCTTCATATCGGAGGAGCGAGAACCGCGCTCTTTAACTGGCTTTACGCAAAGCATAATAACGGTACTTTTATTCTAAGGATAGAGGATACGGACAGAACGCGCTCAACTGATGAATATATTGAGGCGATAATCGAGGGAATGAAATGGCTGGGGCTTGAATGGGATGAGGGGCCGTTCAGGCAGACAGAGCGGTTTGATATATACAAAAAATATATAGATAAGCTTTTAGAAACAGGCAAGGCTTATTACTGTTACTGCTCTTCAGAGGATCTGGAAGAAAGGCGTAGGCTTGCGATTTCAACCGGCAAGCCGCAGAAGTACGACGGACGATGCAGGCATCTCAAAGAGCCTGTTAAAGAAGTAAATCCTGTTGTCAGATTCAAAATGCCCCATCATGGACAGACTGTTGTTGATGATCTGATCAGGGGGCATGTTGTCTTTGAAAATGAACAGCTTGACGACCTGATCATTCTCCGTTCAGACGGTACCCCGACTTATAATCTTACCGTAGTAGTTGATGATGTTGATATGAAGATAACCCATGTTATCAGAGGTGATGACCATCTTAACAATACACCAAGACAGATACAGATATATGAAGCGCTCAATTATTCAGTCCCCAAATTCGCCCACCTGCCGATGATACTCGGCTCAGACAAGGCTCGACTTTCAAAGAGACACGGAGCAACATCGGTAATGGCATATTATGAGATGGGATACCTGCCGGACGCGCTGGTGAATTATCTTGTGCGCCTTGGCTGGTCTTACGGGGATCAGGAGGTCTTTACAAAGGAAGAGCTTATTCAATATTTCTCTTTCGACCATGTGGGCAGTGCAGCGGCTGTCTTTAATCCTGAGAAGCTCTTATGGCTTAACAGCCAATATATAATAAATGCCTCAAATGAGAAATTGGCTGAGCTTGTTATACCGTTTCTCATTAAAGAAAGAATAATCAGCGAGGGTGAATCTCTTGATAAAGAATGGCTGATGAAGGCTATAGGCACGCTGAAAGAGCGCTCAAGGACGTTGATCGAACTGGCGGTCTCATTGCGCTACTATATTGCGGAAGAGGTTGAGTATGATACAAAGGCAAAGGAGAAGTTCTTAAATCAGAAGAGCCGTGACCTGCTGATTGACCTGAAAGAAGGACTTGCTTCCATAGAGGATTTCTCACATCAGAAGCTTGAGGAGATATTCAAGGCGGTTACGGAAAAGCACGGTGTCAAGCTAAAAGACCTTGCCCAGCCCGTTCGTGTTGCGATGACTGGCGGCACAGCAAGTCCTGGGATCTTTGAGCTGATAGAGATTGTCGGCAAAAAGAAGACTCTCAGAAGGCTTGAGAAAGCGGTGAAGGCGATTGAAGCATAATATAAAGAGGCAGAGTTGGCTGACGCACTTTCAGAAAACATGGTGGAATGTGTCCCTAATGATCGATTATTTATGACTATTTTTTATAATCAAATAACTTTCAAATCCTAATACTATAACTACGTAACCTACAGATGTAGCAGCCCGGAACGCCCACGGACCCACTTTCTTAATACAAAGAAAATCTATTATATATTTTAAATTCCAACTTCCTTCAACTAAACTATTAAGAATTGTGGAAAGTATAACAACAATAAAACCTCGTACAATAAAGTCTTTTAATGGAGATACATTTTTTGGTAACTTTTGAGGGTATAGCAAAACAATAATAAATCCTATTACGCCCGATGTTGCAGATATCCAAATTGAGACTCCTGAAAAAGTCATTTAGAGATTTTCAGTTTTTCCATGCCGGATTTTTTAAAATCCGTCTTCTGTTTTTATAAGTCTATCGTTATTTCCTGTTTTTACTTAAACTTTCTTGCCTTGTTACGATTTT
>JACRPZ010000068.1 GCA_016222905.1 Nitrospirota bacterium | reverse complement strand
TCCTGTATCCAGTCCCGCAGGCAGAGGTGAGAGGAAGCAGGTTCAGCCCGAAGAGAAGAGAAAAACCTTAGCGCCTGAAGGCGGCAATGCACCAAGAGGCGAAAGACAACAGGTTACCCCGGCAGAGAGAGTGAAGCCCGGCGCTCCTGTATCCAGTCCCGCAGGCAGAGGTGAGAGGAAGCAGGTTCAGCCTAAAGAGAAGATAAAACCCGCAGCACCTGAAGGCGGACCCACCGGCAGAGGCGAAAAGCAGTATATTGCGCCGGTAAAAAAAGGGAAACCCGGAGCAGCTGAATGCGGCCCCGGAGAGAAAGACGAGATGAATTCTGACAAGTGCCCTCAGAAAGATTAAATAAACAGGAGGCGGAAGATCCTGTGCGATGAAAAGATTATACTGAAGGGAGGGGGGAGCAGTTCCCTCTCCCTTCCAGTTTGAAGGAAAAAAATAGAGGTGAATCAGAATTATACCAACGGGTTGCCAGTATCGGAGGCTTTCTCTAATGGGGCAAGAAAAATGCCTGATATATCAGGAGACTCCTGATATATCATAAGTCGCTACTTTTCAAAGTGACATTCCCGCATCGTGGCCTTAGCTTTAATTTCAATGATTTCAAAGTGTTAGTGAATCCTTTCTTTCAACACATGTCTTGGCACAACTTATGCTTTTAATCAGTATGTAGTAAATATTGTTCAAAGAGAAAGGAGAAAAAGTCATGGGAACCATACTGATTGTCATCTTGATCCTCATGTTGGTTGGCGTTCTTCCCACCTGGCCTCACAGTAAGAGCTGGGGGTATTATCCCAGCGGCGGGCTCGGATTGATCCTTCTGATTCTGCTCATCCTGCTGCTTCCTGGGCGGATATAACTGGGAAATAAAGATGTATCAAAAAGACCATTAAAGGAGAAAAATGAGCATGTTCAAAATTATATTTGGCGTACTGATACTCATAGCATTTGGCGTGATTGAGGCAAACGCAATACATCAATCGATCTGTGCTTCAGGAAAGATCGAGGAACATTATTCCAACGGTTCGATTAAGAAATGCGTCCTGAAAGACTCTTTTAGTTTAAACGATATCAAATGTAAAAGCCAAAATACGATAAGCTTTTACGATAATGAGCAGCTTGAAACTTGTGTTCTTGCTGAATCGGCCAAGATAGGCGGTCAAGAATGTAAAGAATCCGCTCCCATAAGCTTCTATCCGGATGGGCAATTCAAATCATGCGTAAAAAATGACTAATCCAGAGTCCCTTGCAATCATTTTATTTCTCTCTGTTTTGGCAGTGTGGTTATAAGGAGTAAGTGCAGCATCATTAATTTTATGGCTGAAGAAAGGAGGTGATAAAAATGACAAATGAGCTTAAAAAAATTGAATGCGATCCAATGTGCGGTTTTATGGTAAGAAGTCATGATGAAAAAGAATTGATTGAAATCGGACTGGAGCATGCAAAGAAATTTCACAAAGAAATCAAGGTCAATGAAAATGACCTGAAGGGTATGATCAAGGCTGCGTAGCCCCGGGGGGCATTACTCCCCCCCATTTTTTTATTATCCGATAACGTCACTAATACTGACGGTCAAATCATCGGAAGGAGACTAAGACAATGGATTTGAAATTAACTAATACGGAGGCAGTTGCTGTAATGACCGCGCTGCAGCATTACGAAAAAGAAGTTGAGAAGATGGCCGATGAAAAAGGCGTCCAGATCGAGAAAAAGACCGTCAGAGGTCTCATCAGCAGGTTAGAATCCATGCCTGCAGGTGAAGTTCCGTAGGCCACTTGTGTTTATGGCATGGCTGGTCACTATGCAAAAGATTTTAACAAAATACTCACAGCACAATCATCAAAAAAACAACATAGGAGGCTATCATGGGCGAACATAATTGTTACAGGGGCGATGTAGAGGAGTGTATCAGGAAAAAGGCTTATGAATTATGGGAAAAGGACGGCCGAAGGCAGGACCGCGATCTGGATTATTGGCTGATTGCCGAAAAGTCTGTACATGTCCCGACCAAAAAAGAACAGCCCCAAAAACGGGCATAAATCAAGGAGGAATAACAATGAGCAATGAAAAGACTGAACGTGTAACTTTGCATCTCTTACCGCCTCTGCCTTACGCAGATAACGCGCTGGCCCCCGTAATCTCCGCAAATACGATCGGCTTCCACTACGGCAAGCATCACAAGGGATATCTTGATAATCTGAATAAACTGGTAGCAGGAACGGAGTTTGCGGAGCTGTCGTTGGATAAAATCATAAAAGAGACAGCCGGCAAAGCTGACAAGACGGTGATCTTTAATAATGCCGCGCAAATATGGAACCATACGTTTTACTGGAATAGTTTGAATCCTAAGGGTGGAGGGGAACCGCCCGCCGTCCTGAAGCAAAAGATTGAAGCATCCTTCAGCACCGTGGACGCATGCAAGAAGGAATTGGCGGCTGTGGCAATGACCCAGTTCGGCAGCGGCTGGGCATGGCTCGTGCTGGATGGCGATAAGCTCAAGGTGGTCAAGACCGCTAATGCGGATTCACCTTTGACCAAGGGCACAAAGCCGTTATTGACCATCGACGTGTGGGAACACGCCTACTACCTGGATTATCAGAATCGACGTGCGGATTATCTCAACGCTGTGCTCGAAAAATTGATCAACTGGAATTTCGCAGCGGATAATTTAAAGTAGCGTTATATCGGAATACATAAAATTCGCAAGAAAGAAAGGCGACATGAAATGAAAACAGAGAATCGCCAACTCCCGGGAAGTGCGATTGGCAATGGTCGTCATGACGCTCATTGTTGAAAAATGGGCGGAAGCAAATATAAGAAGGAATAAAATGACAAAGATATTGTCAATAAGCTTGGTGGTTCTGATGTTGACTGTAACCTATAGCTTTGCCCAGATGAACACCGATCAAGGCGGCGGCATGATGGGTGGTGGTTGGGGATGGGGAATGGGCTATGGATGGGGTTTCGGAATCATTGTCGTGATCCTTGTTGTTGTGGTTGTCGCTTTTATGATGAAACGAAAGTAAAAATCTGAGAGGTCAAAAAATATTTCTAATGAAACCATTCTTGGTGCGTCGTATTTTTTGATGGGGTGGAAGGTGTTTGATCAGATTAAGAGTTTTGAGGTCAAGAAGGTTGGTCCTGAGAATAAAAATAATAATGTTAAGGAGGCTTGAGATGAAAAGATTTATTTTAGTCGTCATCGGTTGTTTTTTTGTTGTGGTATTGACCGGCCGGTATAGCTTTGCACAGATGGACGATGGCATGAAGATGGATGAAGAGATGATGAAACACATGACGGAGCACTGCCAGCCGATGATGAAGGAAATGATGGGCGACAAGAAGGAAATGATGCAGATGATGATGGATATGATGGATATGCAGGAGAAGACAATGAAGGGGACTAAGGCTGCTGAGAAAAAGCAGATGATGAAGGACATGGCACAGATGAAAGAAAAGATGCAGAAGATGATGTCAATGCGTATGGATATGACGATGGGCACGGGTGATCCTCAGACCAAACTTACATGTGCGGAGCAGTGGCTCAAAGAGGCAATAGACCTTCATGAAATACACGTGAAAGACCCAAAGACAGCAACCGAGGCGTCCCAGATGGAGATGATGGATCAGATGAAAAAGGCATATGGCTGTATTACAGGAGCGGGTGAAGACATGAGCGGAACTCCGTCGAAAGGAGTTGAGAGCAAAGAGCCAAAAAAAGCAGAGCCCGCCAAGTCTGATCCGCATAAACATTAATAAGAAACAAACAAGAGACGTAAGACAGCATAAAATATATTTTACTAATAGGGAGATTTGAGATGAAAAAGAACAGGATTGATGCTGTAAATTTGACACTGATTTTTTTGACGATTTTTTTCACGATACTTGTCGGTTGCGGCGGCGGGGGTGATGGAACCACCTCGATACCTCCTGTGACCTGGGGGACCATTAGCGGAACAGCAGTCAAGGGGCCCGTAGCCAATGCCACAATGACGGCATTTTCTATTAATAATGGCACAATGGGCATCCAGATTGGGACTGGACATACAGACAGTCAGGGAAACTTCTCCATCTCCGTGGGTGATCATTCCGGCCCTGTCATATTGCAGTTGAAAGGCGGAAGTTATATGGATGAGGCAACGGGCACTAATATGCCTATGCAGCAGAGTGATATGATGACCTCTGTTATTCCCTCGATGTCTGCCGGCGCCGCAATGAGCGGTGTTCAGATGACTCCTCTGACTTCCATGGCACAGACAATGGCACAGGGAATGTCTGGTGGTATGACTTCTGCAAATATAACCGCAGCTAACACCACAGTAGGTATTTACTTCCTGGTAAATGACATCCTTCATACGCGTCCGATGGATCCATTGGCTCAAGGGTCTGGAACAGGAGCAGACCAGAACATGAAGAATTATGGCATGAGTATTGCGGCAATGTCACAATATGCCAAGAATTTAGGAATGCAGTTTTCTTCCGGCATGGTGACTGCCATGATGAATGACGCTTCTGATGGCCATATGAATGGAATGATGGGTAGTTCCCCTATAATGATGGGTGGCGGCATGATGGGAGGCTCAATGATGTCGCATGATGCAGGAACAATCGGGATGGCAACCGCAATGACGCAATTTATTCAATCGTCAATGAACAAGTCTGGTGTTACATTACAGGATATGCTGCTTCTGATAAATAAACTAATGGTGTCCGACGGTACAATCCAATAGTTAGATGTCATTTTATGGTTTAGATGAAAGGCAAGCATACAATGAGTTATTACTTCAGCAAAACAGTAAATGCTTCTTTTGATGAGGCCGTAGCAAAGGTAACCGTTAAATTGAAAGAAGAAGGCTTCGGCATCCTGACTGATATAGACGTGAAGGCCACGTTGAAGAAGAAACTCGATGTCAAATTCAGAAACTACAGGATTCTCGGCGCCTGTAACCCCCCGTTTGCGTACAAGGCATTGCAGGCAGAAGATAAGATAGGCACCATGCTTCCATGCAACGTAATTGTGCAGGAGATTTCAGACGGGCAGGTTGAGGTCACAGCCATTGATCCTTTGGCTTCCATGCAGGCCGTAGAAAATCCTGAGTTAAAGAAGATTGCTGCTGAAATCAGCAATAAGCTGAAAACAGTTATAGACAGAGTATAAAGAAATATGCATTTAAAGGAGGACATATGATTTCAAAAATTCTTGTTCCGACAGACGGGTCAAAGGCAGCTCAAAAGGCAGCCCTGTATGCGGTTGACCTCGCAAAACAGTTAAATGCCACGGTCATTGCTCTGAGCATTATTGATAAGCGCTCATTGACGGGCGAGACTGTTCCCGCCGGGAATACTTCAAGGCATCTAATAGAACCTATCGAGGATTATCTGAGAGAGGCTGCCGAAGGGTATACCGCAGAAATAAAGAAGCTCTGCAATAAAAATGGGGTCCAATCAAAAACTGTGATAACGGCAGGGCATCCTGTTGAAGCTATTGTGAAAGAAGCTTTAAGGGCAAAGGTAAATCTGATTATTATGGGTTCTCACGGGAAGAGCGCTTTGGCAGCCGCGGTGCTCGGCAGCGTTACCTATGGCGTAATCCACAAAGATACAAAAATTCCCGTACTTATTGTGAGGAGGTGATGATAGATTGAGATGTATGAAGAAAGCTTAAGAACGTCAGATCGTGTTTGGAGCATAACAACGAGTTATGTGAAAGGAGACTAAAATGAAAAGAATGCCCATTAGTTTTATTGTTATTTATCGTCGTATTTGCAACCGCGTCGATTGTTTCGCTTACAGGAGTCGCCGAAGGAAAGGCAAAGACTGCAATGGTCTGCTCAAAATCGGCAATTGATCTGAGGATGAACATGAGGATGCTCTGGGAGGATCACATAACATGGACAAGAAACTATATCATCAGCGCCGTTGCAGACCTTGAAGATGCCGGGAAGGTTGCGGAGAGGCTACTGAAGAATCAGGATGATATCGGGGATGCAATAAAGCCAGTTTACGGGGACGATGCAGGGAAGAAATTGACTGTCCTGCTCAGGGACCATATAATGGTTGCCACTGAGGTCGTAAAAGCAGCCAAAGCCGGAAATGATGAGGAGCTGACAAAGGCGAACAAGAAGTGGTACGCAAATGCCGATGATATTGCGGTCTTCTTAAGCGGTGCAAATCCCAACTGGCCCAAAAAGGACCTTGAAGATATGCTTTACAAGCATCTCGAATACACGACCCAGGAGGTTGTGTCCAGGCTTAAGAAGGACTGGCCATCTGACATCAAGGCTTACGAAAAGGGACACACGCACATGCTGATGTTCGCCGACACACTCACTGATGGTATTGTCAAACAGTTCCCTGATAAGTTCAAAAAATAGCTTGTTATCGTTGGCTGAATGAATGGAGCGACTCGCTCCACGACATCGCCTTGTCAGAGAAGGTTGGCACATCAAGACATTATAAAGAGAAACAGGGATAAATCATGACTGAAGATACTGCAGGCCTATATCAGCGATCATGAACTCGATTATTTCACTGTGATAAACCCTCCTGATGCTTACGCATATGTGTCGCTTACGGGTGAAGGAAAAGAGGAGCGGATTGTCGGGGTCGGACGGTGGTTCCTCACACCAGACGGAAAGGTCTTTGAGGAGAGAGGGTTCTCTATCTCAAAAAGGATACATGAAGGCGCGTATGAACTGATTTTCAATCTTAAAGAGCAGGAAGAGTATGCAAAACGGCAGGCGTATTGCAATCAAATCAACGGAAGAAGGCATTGTTAAAACTGCAACTGAGGCTCTTCCCGCGCGTGGAGACGAGACGATTCTTGTTGCCGAGGATGACACTGCAATAAGAAAACTCTTTTCAATTGTACTTGAGGCATATGGTTATAAAGTAATCCTCGCTGAAGATGGAGAGGATGCAATAAAAAAGTTTATGGAGAACAAAGATAAAATTCAACTTGTTATGCTTGATCTGATAATGCCTAAAAAAAGCGGTAAAGAGGCGTACGATGAAATAATCAAATTAAGGCCCGACATGAAAACGCTCTTTTCCAGCGGGTACACTGCGGACAGGATAGATAAAGATAATATGCTTAAAGAAGGATTTAATTTTATCATGAAACCCGTATCACCGAAGGACCTTTTAAAAAAGACACGAGAAGTACTGGATAAATAATCAGCAGGCTTTTGATATTCCTGAACTGAAAGCTCTGCTGCAGCAATACAACCGTGAAGAATCGCGTAAAGAGCCAAAAGTATCAGAGGTTCAGCGGAAAAAGTCAGAGGAATGAAACAAACCGAACAATTGACAGAAAGCATTTTAACGATCAACGGCGGTTCGTCGAGCATCAAGTTCGCACTGTACCGTACAGGAGAACTGCTGGAGCGAAGGCTTTATGGGAAAGTTGACCGAATCGGCTTGCCCGGTACAAATCTGACTTTCAACGACCTGACTAAAAATCAGCAGGAGTGCCGGAGTATTACATCTTCAGATCACCGGTCTGCGGCGAATTTTCTAATTGACTGGTTAGAGGAGCGGATCGGCCTCGCTTCTCTCAAGGCCGTTGGACACCGAGTAGTCCACGGAATGAAATACACCGCTTCCGAACTTGTCACCAAGGAATTGCTTGATGAACTGCACCGCATCAGTTCGTACGACCCGGAGCATCTGCCCCGCGAGATTGAACTGATCGAGGCGTTTTTGCAGCGTCATCCGCAACTGCCTCAGGTAGCCTGCTTTGACACGGCATTTCACAGCGCCATGCCGCGCGTAGCCAGGCTTCTGCCTATCCCTCGCCGCTTTGACGCGATTGGAATCCAGCGATATGGTTTCCATGGCCTGTCCTATACGTATCTTATGGAAGAACTCGCACGTGTCGCAGGCACAAAAGCAGCCCACGGCCGAGTGATCCTGGCACACCTTGGCAACGGGGCAAGTATGGCTGCTGTTCATGACGGTAAAAGCATTGACACCAGTATGGGGTTCACTCCTGCCGGCGGGTTGCCGATGGGAACACGGACGGGGGACCTAGATCCCGGAGTGGCGTGGTACTTAATGCAAACTGAAAATTTATCACCCGAACAATTTAACAATCTCATCAATCATGAATCCGGACTGCTCGGTGTTTCTGAAACCAGTTCCGACATGCGCGATCTGCTCGAGCGCCAGGCGGCCGATGTGCGCGCCGCTGAAGCAATCGCTCTATTCTGCTATCAGGCCAAAAAATGGATCGGGGCATTTGCCGCGGCGCTCAGAGGACTGGATACGCTGGTCTTCTCCGGCGGTATCGGGGAGAACGCTGCGGAAGTCCGGGCACGGATATGCGAAGGACTTGAATTTTTGGGTATTGAACTCGAAGAAAAACAAAACGCTGACAATGATGCTATTATTTCCACAGAAAGCAGCCGGGTCATTGTCCGTGTAATTCATACAGACGAGGAGTTGATGATAACTAAAACGGTCTGCGGCATTTTGGGTCTTGCGCATGAAAGGGAAGATGATCATGAAAACAAAAAGAGTGTCTAAAAAGAAGATAGTAAAGAAGGCAATATCTAAGCCGTTGCAGCCCGATATGCTCCGAAAGATGAACGCCTATTGGCGCGCCGCCAACTACCTGTCGGTCGGCCAGATCTACCTCTATGACAATCCGATGCTGAAGAAACCGCTAAAACTGGAACATGTGAAACCGCGGCTGCTGGGACATTTTGGCACGACTACGGGGCTGAACCTTATCTATGTTCATCTCAACCGGATCATCAAACAGTATGACCTGAACATGATTTATATCACGGGCCCCGGACATGGCGGGCCGGGACTGGTTGCCAACGCGTATCTGGAAGGCACCTACAGCGAATTGTATCCGGAAATATCGCAGGACGAGCAGGGCCTGAAGAAGCTCTTCACCCAATTCTCTTTTCCCGGCGGCATACCCAGTCATGTGGCAGCGGAAACACCGGGTTCCATTCATGAAGGCGGCGAACTCGGCTATTCTTTGTCTCACGCGTACGGCGCTGCATTCGATAATCCCGACTTGCTTGTTGCCTGCGTGGTCGGCGACGGCGAGGCGGAAACCGGGCCGCTGGCCACCAGTTGGCACTCCAATAAATTTCTGAATCCTGTCACCGATGGCGCTGTGCTGCCTATCCTTCACTTGAACGGCTACAAGATAGCCGGCCCCACTGTGCTGGGCCGCATCAGTCACGAAGAATTGGACCAGCTCTTCCGGGGGTACGGTTACAAACCTTATTTCGTTGAGGGCGACGATCCAATGAAAGTCCATCAACTTCTGGCTGCGGCACTTGATACGATCGTTGCAGAGATTAAAGGCATTCAGATCACGGCACGTGCCAAAGGATTCAGGAAACGTCCGCAATGGCCTATGATAATTTTACGTACACCTAAAGGCTGGACCTGCCCGAAGGTGGTTGATGGACTTCTAATCGAAGGCACATTTCGAGCGCATCAGGTTCCGATTACAGATTTTACGGCGAAACCCAAACATTTAAAGATATTGGAACAATGGATGAAGAGTTATAAGCCTGAAGAGTTATTTGATAAAAAAGGCAGGCTCATTCCTGAACTGGCTGAACTGTCGCCCAAAGGAGAGCGGCGCATGGGAGCTAACCCCTATGCGAATGGAGGCCTTCTACTTAAAGAATTAATGATGCCGGATTTCCGCGACTATGCGGTCAAGGTGCCGAAGCCCGGTGTCGTGGATGCAGAAAGCACGCGGGTCCAGGGAGAGTTCATCCGCGATCTGCTCAAGCTCAACGCTGAGGCGCGCAACTTCCGAATCTTCAGCCCGGATGAAACCGCGTCAAACCGCTGGGGCAACCTGTTTGACATTACGGACCGCTGCTCAACCGCTGAGATCATTCCCATTGACGATCATGTCGCGCCTGACGGCCGGGTTATGGAGATGTTGAGCGAGCACCAGTGCGAAGGCTGGCTTGAAGGTTATCTGCTGACAGGCAGGCATGGTTTCTTCTCATGCTACGAGGCCTTCATCCACATCATAGATTCGATGTTCAACCAGCACGCAAAGTGGCTCAAGGTGGCAAGCGACATTCCGTGGAGGCGGCCGATCGCCTCACTTAACTACCTCCTCTCGTCGCACGTCTGGAGGCAGGACCATAATGGATTCAGTCATCAAGACCCTGGTTTCTTAGACCACGTAGTGAACAAGAAGGCGGAGATCATCCGAGTGTATCTGCCGCCGGACGCCAACACCCTGCTGTCGGTCACAGACCACTGTCTGCGAAGCCGCAATTACGTCAATGTTATCGTCGCGGGCAAACAGCCGGAGCTTCAATGGCTGGATATGGATGCAGCCGTCAAGCACTGCACGGCCGGGCTTGGCATCTGGGAATGGGCCAGCAACGATGAGGGCGGCGAGACCGATGTGGTAATGGCCTGCTGCGGCGACGTACCCACTCTTGAGACGCTGGCTGCCGTCGAGATACTGCGGCAGCACTTCCCGGAACTGAAGATACGTGTCATCAACGTAGTGGACCTGATGACGCTTCAGCCGCAGAGTGAGCATCCCCACGGGTTGAGCGATAAAGATTTTGATGTTCTTTTCACCAGAGACAAGCCTATCATATTTGCTTTCCACGGCTATCCGTGGTTGATTCATCGTCTGGCATATCGCCGGACTAATCACAAGAATCTCCATGTGCGAGGGTACAAGGAAAACGGAACGACTACCACTCCTTTCGACATGGTTGTGTTGAATGATCTCGACCGTTTCCATTTAGCAGGCGACGTGATCGACCGTGTGCCGGGTTTGGATTCGAGGGCCGCCTATGCCAAACAGTTTCTTCGCGACAAGCTTATGGATCACAAGGCATACATCGAAAAGCACGGCGAGGACATGCCGGAGATCCGCAACTGGAGATGGGGCCCGGACGCAACGTCGCAAAAATAAAGCGCTAAGTATGGAGGAGAAATAATGCGTATCGGCATAGCTGCAGATCACGGCGGGTTTGATCTGAAAGTGCAATTAGCTTCAGCGCTCAAGGCTGCCGGTTATGAAGTGACGGACTTCGGTGCCTATGAGTTGGTTACAGGAGATGACTACCCGGATTTTGTAGTGCCGCTGGCAAGGGCGGTGGCAAAAGGTGAGGTCAGCCGGGGACTGGCCATCTGCGGCAGCGGGGTTGGAGCTTGCGTAGCGGCCAACAAGGTGCCCGGCGTGCGAGCGGCTTTGATAACGGATTCCTTCTCCGCTCATCAGGGGGTAGAGGACGACGACATGAACGTTATGTGTCTGGGCGGCCGGGTCACCGGATATGCCCTATCATGGGATTTGGTCCAGACATTCCTGAACGCCCGTTTTAAGGGTGATGAACGGTTCAGTCGCCGTCTTGCGAAAGTGGCAGAGTTGGAAAACAAAGAGATAAGATCATGAATTAGTACGCTTTCCGCTACATTGAAATTCATCAAATACATCAAGCCATTTTGTTTATTGACCTCACGTTTAAATCTATGCTACTCTCACTCAGACTCTATATGTAACCTGAACCATGGACGTAAACCGTTTTAAAGAATTGCCCATCTTAGGGATACTGCGGGGCATCACATCAGAGAGCGTGAAGCCCCTTACTGAAGCTGTGGTATCCTCAGGCCTCAAGACGATTGAGATCACAATGAATACCTCTGACGCGCCTGTATTGATCCGGCAGATGTCAGTTGCGGCCGGAGATCGCCTCACAATAGGCGCTGGCACGGTATTGTCGCTTAAAGACCTGCACTCAGCTCTTGATGCCGGAGCAACGTTCATCGTGATGCCCGTGCTTGTCCCCGATGTAATGAAATATTGCGTGACGAACTCAATTCCCGTTTTCCCCGGTGCGCTCACACCGCAGGAGATATATAATGCGTGGAATGCCGGAGCAACAATGGTCAAGGTATTCCCGGCAAAGTTTTTCGGGCCGTCTTACATGAAGGAGATAAAAGGGCCTTTTCAGGATATAAAGCTTCTTGCCTGCGGCGGCATTACTCCTGAAACTATCGGCCAATTCTTTTCTTCAGGCGCGGATGCGGTCGCATTCGGCGGCGGGATTTTTAGTAAAGAGCGGCTATCCGCAGGGAAATTTTCACTTGTGGAAGAATCCATAAAAGCGCTCATATCGGGTTTCAAAAAAGCGCGGGATATTTAAGCCCTCTTTTTCTCCAGCAAATAACCTGATACATATTTGTGAATGATGCTGGATATCAGCGTTTGATAAGGAATCCCCTCTTGAGCAGCAAGAACCTGCACTTGATCCAAATCCTTTGATGACATCCGTATATTTATTCTTTTGTCTTTTTGGAGCGTATTCCTCGCGTATTCACGAAGTTTTTTTATCTCCTGCTTTGGATTCTTAACAGGCCTCCATTCTCCGCGTTCGTATGACTCTAAAATGTCTTTTTCTTCGTCACTTAAAACAGTCTTCTTCATTTTTCTTACCTCACATATTTATTTGTGGCTTTTCTGCTGGGTATTATAGTTTTTAAAAATATCTCATCGCTTTCCTGAACATAAGGAACGAGATAGGCATAATCATCAATCATGATTGTTGCGATTTTCTGATCAGGATATTTATTTTGATTCGGGTGTTCGATTGTTTCTAGTATGTCCTCTCGTTCCATCAAGATGACAACCTGTTCAAAGCTAACTCCTCGGTTTTTCTTCAGCCACTCATTCTTATCATTATCCCATCGAAAAACCTTCATAGTATATATTTACGACATTGTCTGCCTTTTGTCAACATTGTCTGGCGTTCGGCAGAGAGGTTTATAGTAAGGAGCGGCTTGCGGCAGGGAAATTTGCACTTGTGGAAGAATCCATAAAAGCGCTAATTGCGGGTTTCAAAAAAGCGCGGGGGGATTAAAAAAACGTACTATGGTGCGATTTCATATAAAGGCAGATAAGAGATTCCTTTTGTTCTTATCTTAGCCATACGCAAAAAGGTTTCTGTAAAATACCTATCGCTACTATGTTTCTGAATCGTGACTTAATAGTATCTGGATGCTTTGTCATATCTTTTTTTATAGCACAAACAGTTGAAGCGCCTTGCTTGATTTGTAGCGGTTTATCTTGAGAAAAATAGTCTGCATACTGTGCTAAATCAATAGCCAACTGTTCTATTTTAAGTTCACTGAACATAAGTGCAGAAGCATTATTGTTGATAGCTCCCGTGACTGGGCTCATGTGTTGTGGTAAATCAGTCCACTCTAAACTATCTGCTGAATACTGATGTGCTGGTAAAGAAGCTTTTGTTGGAATCGCTCCGAGTGGGGAAGATGGAGAGATAAAGTAGCATGGAATTACAGTCTGGTTTTTAGATAAAGCAGTGGAACAAATATCTTGCACCATATTTGGTTTGGATCGGTATGACTTAATAAGCCAAAATGTTTTGCCAATATTCTTTATATCATTTATTTTTCTCGCGAATATTTCTTCGGAGGTTTCGCCTGCGTGTGGTCCCATAACACTCAACAGGCAATATTGATTATTTGGCATATTATCTATCACTCTTCTATCCTTTGTGAAAGTATAACGCAGACAAGCCTCTATTTAACAACCATCAAAAAACCATTTATAAAATAGAATATCCCGACAACGCCGCTTAAAAGCCCTATGAGCCAGACCGGTTTTTTCTTCAGCAGAGCCGCGATTGAAGAGAGGAGTATCGCTATCTGCAGGAATATGACCGCCATACCGAACATGCGGGAATGCTCTTGAGCTTCATCTCTAATGGACTCCTGCGCTTTTGCTCCCTTCTCAATGACCGCTTTCTCTTCTTCATATTTTTTTATCTTGCCTGAATAAGCCTCAATTCTCTTGTCGTAATCCTCAATTATTTCGGGAGTAAACTTCGACCTCTTCTCTCTCAGTTCAAGCTCAAGCTTATCTTTCTGCATCTCATACATATAACTCTTTATGCTTTTGGACTGATAGTATGCCCACTGGTCTGAAGCCTGCGATTGCGCCAGAACTGAACGCGTGGAGAACCCGCCTCCTTTAAAGGTAGAGAGCGTTGCGCAGACCGCTAATAGGACGGTCATAAGTGCAAGATAGTTCAGCCAGGGCTCTTTCTTTTCTTCTGCCATAGTTTCCTCCTTGAATATTTGAGAATCAAAACATTATACCAGATTGTTATTGCAGAGATAGGAGGCTATGTCTCATAGACGGTTTCAGAGGGAGAAGGGGTTTACTTAAGTCATCTTTTAGAATAAAATAACAAGTCATGCGGCAGGACTATTTCAAGGACAAAACAGCTTTAATAACAGGCAGTTCACGCGGGATTGGCAGCGCTATTGCCCGGAAATTAGCCCTTGCAGGCGCTGACATAGCTTTAAATTACAGGAAAGCCGGGGGAGCATCGCAGGAGCAGGGCGAGCAATTATGCAAAGAGATAGAGGGGATTGGTCGCCGCGCCTTTCTCATTCAGGCGGACATATCAAGTAAAGAATCTGTTAAAAGCCTGATCAAAGAGACAAAAGAGAGATGCGGGCGGCTGGACTTTCTTATATTGAATGCCGCGCGGGCCCCGTTTAAACCGCTTGAGAGGCTTCTTGAGCGGGAATTGAGACAGCTTGTTGATACAAATTATATCGGCAATATCTTTTGCATACAGGAAGCGCTTCCCTTGCTTGAGGAGAGCGGGGGGAAGATAGTCTTTATTTCAAGCCTCGGTAGCCGTTTTTATAATCCTTCGTATCCGCTCGGATCAATGAAGGCTGCGATGGAGTCCGTAGTCAGGGATTCCGCGGAGAGCCTGAAGGATAGAGGAATTACCGTTAACGGTGTCTGCGGAGGCATTGTCAAGACAGACTCTTTTAAAGTATTGAGGCAATATATCGAAGAGATCGAGCTTATGCCTGAGGAGATGGTTATGGAGCCTGAAGAGATAGCTGACACAGTGGTGTTCTTATGCTCTCCTGATAGCAGAGGGATAAGAGGGCAGACGATAGTGGTTGACAGGGGGCTGAGCAGCAGGCTCTTCAGACCGCCGAAGAAGAGTTAGTGGGCAAAACAGATAATGCAGACATTGCTCAAGAACTTGTTTAACTCGATGATTTTTTATCACTTTAGGCATATGGCTTTGAGTAATAATACTCATTGATATAACGATTATAATTACATTTTAAAAGTATCGAAAAACAAATTCTTTCCCAACATCTGCATTATCTAATGCATTTTTTGGGTATAAAAAGGGGGAGTTATGAAGCAGAACCTTATTACTGAAGATCAGGTTTTTAATGAGCTGAAGAAAGCGATTGTTGAGACACTGAGGGTTGATGAGGGATCCATAAAGCCGGAGAGTTCGCTGATCAACGACCTCGGCGCTGAATCTCTCGATTTTCTTGATGTGAATTACAGGCTGGAGCAGGCCTTTGGAATTAAGCTGGCGCGCCATTTTGTCCTTGAGCATGTTGAAGAGATGTTCGGCGAAGGCTCGGCGATTGATGAAGACGGCAGATTGACAGATAAGGCGATTGAGCTTTTGAAGGTTAGGTATGAAGGCAATATATTCAATTTAAGCGCGGGCATGGATATGGATGAGATCCCGGCTCTGGTTACCGCCGGTACAATGTCCGGCGGGGTGATGGATGTGCTTGACAGCCTGCCTGAAAAATGTCCAGGCTGCGGTAATTCCGCATGGAAGGCTGACGGAGTCCGCATCAAATGCGGATCATGCGGCGCTGATGCTGCCTTTAAAAACGGCGATGACCTGATAAAAGAGTGGCTTACAAAGGTGCAGGAAGAGAAGAAGATATTCTGATTTACAGCAATAGAATAATAACCGGCAACAGTTTTCTCTCTCATTCTCGTCCCGAAAAATAGGGACTCTGAGGTTTTTGCTTTCAGCTAAAAAAGCCGTTCGAAAACAGTTCCCTGTTATTTTTTACAGCAGCCAAAAAATATAGGTTTATTCCAATGTCAAAACAAACCTCAAAACGCAGGGTGGTCATTACCGGATACGGTATGGTCACCCCCCTCGGCAAGAACACCGAAGAGACCTTTGAAAATGCAAGTAAAGGCTCTTCCGGCGTTGATTACATCACTGCTTTTGACACCACAGGACTGCCGTGCCGCATCGGCGGGCAGATTGATAATGCCTGGCTTGAAGGTGTTGAAGACAACACCGCTCATAAATTCGATAAGATCTCATCCCGAGGCCTCAGGCTGATGAGGGTTGCAACATTAGAGGCAGCCAAACAGGCAAGGCTTGACGAGATCGAAAACCGTGAAAGGATCGGCGTTTCATTAGGCTCCCACGGCGACACTCCTTCAATTGAGGACATGATGTTCACTCACAGGTTCTATGACGGCAACGGAAACTGGGATATAAAAAAGCTGATGGAGGCAGGGGGTTATTCCTATCTCAATTTTTTCCGCAGAAAACCAGACGCTGCAATGTCCATCCTCTCAATCCTCTTCAATTGCAAGGGCGCCAACACTTCTATAGTATCGGCGTGCGCCGCAGGAGCGCAGGCTATCGGCGAGGCGCAGAGAATCATACAGGACGGAAGATGCGATGTTATGGTTGCGGGAGGCTGCGAGGCTGCTCTGAATTTTACAGGTTTTGTTGGCTTTGTCTTGATAAGGGCGCTTGCCGAAAAATATACAACGCCTCAGGACGCATCGAGGCCATTTGACCGGAAGAGAAACGGCTTTGTAATGTCAGAGGGCGCCGGGGCTATAATCCTTGAAGAACTGGAACATGCGCGCGCAAGGGGCGTTCCGATATTAGGAGAACTTTTGGGCTACGGCTCTTCAGCAGACGCCTACAGGATCACAGACACGCATCCCAAAGGAAAGGGCGCAATTCTGGCAATAAAAGGCGCACTGGATGATGCTTCTCTGAGACCCGAAGATATTGACTATATCAATGCGCATGGAACATCAACAATTCAGAATGATATAGGAGAGACATTAGCCATAAAAGAGGTCTTCGGCGAAAGGGCAAAGGACATTCCCGTAAGCTCCAACAAATCAATGCTTGGACATACAATAGCCGCGGCAGGCGCAATAGAATCTATCCTGACTCTCGTTGGGATCAACCGTTCAATAATACTGCCCACCATAAATTATGAATTTCCCGACCCCAAGTGCAGGCTTGATTACGTGCCTAATGAAGCAAGGCATAAGGAACACAGGAGGGCAATATCCAACTCCTTCGGCTTCGGCGGACAGAATGCATGCCTCTGCATAGGGGCTTTTGAGGAATAGCGGCTGATGCCTAATTTATGACATCCGATCTTATTATTTGAAATTATGGATGATAAAGTTGTCATAACAGGAACCGGAATGGTCACATCACTTGGCTTCAGCGCATCCGAGACATGGAATGCCCTGCTTGCCGGAAAGAGCGGCATAAAGCCGATAGAAGATTTTGACGCGAGCGGTTTTAACTGCCGTTCCGCAGCTCAGGTGAACGGCCTCAATCCTTCAGACCTCGGCATTCATCCGCGTGACGCAAGGATAATGGATAAACATTCATTGATGCTAATGAAGTGCAGCCATGACGCCTTTAGGGAATCCCATATTGAGAGGGCATCTATTGAAGGTGAAGATATAGGCTTCTTTGCCGGCATGGGAATGGTTGACTATAACAGAGACGACCTCCTGCCCGCTCTCCTGAAATCAAGAGACTCCCACGGAAATCTTGACTATGACAGGTTCTTCGCTGGAGGGTATCAGGAGATACACCCTCTCTGGCCGCTCTCCATGCTCAATAATATAAGCTTCTCCCAGGTTGCCATAAGCCTTGATATACGGGGTGAAAACGCTGTATTTGCTCCGCACGCTGATTCAGGGACATCAGCAGTTGCAGAGGCGGTCAGGATACTCATTGAGAAAAAGGCAAAAATAGCGCTTGCAGGCGGGGTAAGTGAAAAGGTCTCTCCATCAAGTCTGGCACGCGCGGGTTTGGCAGGCATATTAAGCACAACAGAGAATAACCGTGAGGCAGTATGCCGACCTTTCAGCGCGGAACGGAACGGGACTCTTCCTGGGGAAGGCTGCGGAATTCTTGCGCTTGAGCTTCTTTCATCCGCTCGTGCGCGCGGAGCGTCCTACAAGACGATGATAACAGGCTATGGCTTTGCTTTTGATGCTCTCTCTATCGCAATGCAGAGCGCAATTAAGAATGCAGGGCTTGTCCCTTCAGACATAGATGTGATCATTGCTAATGGAGATGGGACATACTCAGGAGATAATAGCGAGGCAGATGCGATTCATCAGATATTCTCAGACTGCATGGATAAGATATCCGTCTATTCGTCAAAAGGGGCTTTGGGAAATATGTTTGCAGGCGCGCCTGCTGTTGATATTATACTTGGAGTTAATATGCTTGAACATGGTCTAATCCCTGCAACTCTTAACTCTCTACCTTTGGATGCGAATGTAAGGTTCAACCTCGTGTATGACAAACCCCTGAAGACATCTCTAAAAAGAATTATGGTAAACTCTCAGAGTTATGAAGGACAATGCGCGTCATTAATAATAGAGGCGGTTGAGTGAAATGCGGTTTTTATTTTACGACAGGGTAGAGAAGATTGAGAAGGGAATATCCATAGAGGGGGTCAAGTCCTTTGCGCTTTCAGAAGAGTTCCTGAGAGGACACTTCAGCAAGGCCGCGCTTGTCCCCGGGGTTATTCTGATAGAGACTATGGCGCAGCTTCTCGGGTGGCTGATAATGTATTCACACGACTTCAAGCTTGCCGCAATTATGACCCTGATCGAAGATGTGAAAGTCTCTTCCGCTTTGAGGCCGGGCTTCAAAGCCGACATACGGGCGGAGATAGTCTCTACATCTAAAAGGGACACCCTTGGCAGGGCCGAGATCCGCTCTGACGGCGAATTGATAGCCTCAGTAGACCGCATCATATACAGTCATTTTCTTAAGATTGATCCTGAAGATCTTAAAGAGCGCTTCCGTTATTACAGCGGGCTTAAGATTTGATACACCAGAAAAATGCAGACATTATTCATAAATATGTTTAACTCGATGATTTTATTAATTACATAATGCATATGTCGTTACATAAAAATGTGCGCTTGTTCTTTGATTAATATCACGTTAAGGTATCGAAAAACATATTTATTCACAACATCTGCATTTTCTTAAATGAACTGAGGTTCGGTTGTGGAATGCTTTACAAAATATCTGACATGAAGAATCTCATAATAATCATTTCAGCCCTCTTTCTTTCTATCTCTTCTTATCGAATTTCGGATGCATCGGATAAGCTGAAGGTTGCCGCAAGTTTTTATCCCCTGGCGCATTTTGCGGAGCAGGTCGGCGGCGAAAAGGTGGATATAACCAAGATAATCCCCGGCAACGCGGAACCACATGAATATGAACCGACAGCAAAGGATATGGTAAAGATCCAGACCTCGCGGGTCTTTATATTCAATGGCGCCGGTCTTGAGCCGTGGGCAGAGAGAATATTAGGCGATCTGAAGAAGAAAGGCGTCCTGATATTGCAGATGGCTGAACATGTTGCGCTTCTTGGAGATAAAAGAGGCACAACATATGATCCGCATATCTGGCTTGACCCGTTATTTGCCATAAAAGAGGTTGAGCTGATAAGGGATATGTTTATCAGCGCAGACCCTGCAAATGGAAATTATTACAGAAGCAACTGCGCCATTTATACGGGCAAACTTCTCCTGCTGAATGAAAGATATGACAAAGGTTTAAAGTCATGCAAAAATCGGGATATAGTTGTTTCTCACAATGCGTTCGGTTATTTAGCCGGGCGTTACGGCTTTGATGTTCATGCAATCACCGGGCTTTCGCCTGAAGAAGAACCTTCGCCGCGCAGGATGGCTGAAATAATCAGGACCGTGAGGGCAAAAAATATAAAGTATATCTTTACAGAGTTCCTTGACAGCCCCAAGATAGCTGAAACAATAGCGAATGAAGTCGGTGTGGAGATACTCATCTACAGTCATGTCAGCGGATTGACTGATAATGATATAATGGCTGGAAAGACTTATATCTCTGCAATGGATGAAAACCTGAAAAATTTGCGTCTGGCCCTATCGTGTGAATAATCAATGAGCGATAATATATGCATAGAAGTTGAGGATGTCAACTTTCATTATAACGGCAATACCGTACTTGAACATGTCAGCTTTTCCGTTAAGTCCGGAGAGTATCTGGGGATCATAGGACCGAACGGCGGCGGAAAAACGACCCTTCTTAAGATCATCCTCGGACTGCTCAGGCCTGATTCAGGCGTGGTCAAGATATTCGGGCAGAGATCTGATGAACTTGAGAAACGATATCGTATAGGGTATGTGCCCCAAAAGGCTTCCCAGTCTGAATTTTATTTTCCGGCAACTGTTGAGGAGATTGTTAAGAGTGGACGAACAGCGCGAGCCGGATTATTCAGAAGATATAAAGAGGAAGATTACAAGGCCGTAGAGAAGGCGATGGAGATTGCCGGGATAGCGGAGAACAGGGGACGCCTTATCAGCAAGCTCTCCGGCGGAGAGCGCCAGAGGGTTTTTATTGCAAGAACACTTGCGGGTGAGCCGAAGATACTTATTTTGGATGAGCCTGCGGTAGGAGTGGACATAGCATCGCAGGAGAAGTTCTACTCATTCCTCACATATCTGAACCGTGAACTTGGAATAACGATAATCTTTGTCTCACATGATGTCGGTGTCATTGCAGATGAGGTGAATACCGTCTTGTGTCTCAATCACCGTCTTGTATGTCACGGCTCGCCGGAGAGATTTATCAAAGAGGAATTTCTGGAAGAGGTGTATGGGAAGAAAGTGACCTCTGTTTTTCATAGACACTGATTATGTTAGAGATATTTCAATACGATTTTCTGTTAAGGGCATTCGCAGCCGGGATAATTATCGCTGTGATTGCGCCTATGATAGGAATATTTCTTGTTGTCCGCCGCTATTCTCTCCTTGCAGATACGCTTGCTCATGTCTCTCTTGCGGGAGCGGCTGTCGGCATCCTGACCAAAAGTCAGCCTGCATTGACCGCAATGCTCTTCTCTGTGCTGGGCGCATTCGGCATAGAGAGGCTGAGGAGCGCCAAAAAGATATTCGGCGAGTCCGCGCTTGCGCTCTTTCTATGGGGAGGACTGGCAGGAGCGGTTGTAATCCTCGGTCTCGCAAAAGGATTCAATGTAAACCTCTTCGCTTATCTTTTCGGCAGCATCACCACAGTCAGCGCGGGAGACTTGTATCTTATTGCCATACTCGGCGCAGTTATCCTGTTCCTCATCTCTGCATGTTATAAGGAGTTCTTCTTTATATCCTTTGACGAGGAGCTTGCCGAAGTAAGTGGGGTCAATACAAGGGGGTTGAACCTTACCCTTCTCATCATGGCTGCTGTAACAGTCTCGCTCTCAATGCGTATAGTAGGAGTGCTGCTTATAGGGGCTTTGATGGTCATCCCTGTTATAACAGCTATGCAGTTTCACCGCAGCTTCAAGCAGACATTATTCCTCTCGGTCTTTATTTCGCTGCTCTCTGTTATAGCCGGATTACTATTCTCCTATTACTTTGATCTTGCAAGCGGAGGGACCATTGTACTTACTGCATTGGCAATATTCCTGATCAGCCTCTTTATTAGCAGGAAAAATTAGAGAAGTTTTATCGCGGTACATACGGCATCCTCAGCATTGCCTGCCTGAATAACGCCCTTGATATCCCACGTGTTGATCCCGACTACAGGTTTGCCAAGCTGAAGGGCGAAGGCTATCTCTGATAATGTTCCGTACTCACCGCTTACAGCAATAAGCGCATCAGCAGTGCGGGCTATAATAATGTTTCTGCCGATGCCGAGCCCTGTTGCTATGGGAAGATCAATATAAGGATTTGCGCGCTCTTTTGTATCATGCGGGAGGATTCCGACAGTGAGTCCGCCTGCCTCTTTTGCGCCTTTTGCAGCAGCCTCCATGACCCCGCCGAGTCCTCCACAGAGCAATATCAAGCCGTTTTCAGCTATAAGCCTGCCTACCTTCTCAGCATCGGCAAGGAGACTTTTACTTGCTCTTCTCCCGCCGATTACGCCTATTATTTTAGCCATTGAAGATTGTATCATTATTCATATCCGCCTGTCTTTGGGCAGAGAAATTAGAATAATAAATTTGTATTTCAATAGACATGAAATTCTGTATAATAGGGCTTAGAATTTCAACTATAAAATTGGTTTTTACGTATATTCATAAAAATGTCTAAGTTAAATAACAAATACGGCCCTGATAACCCTCATCCGTTAAGCACAAGGAAAACCGAACTTGTCTGGGAGGGGAAGTATGACGAGTACGGCAACAGGCGCGAAGTGGACATTGCCGGATGCGCCATGCCGATGCAGAAAATTGAGACTATTGACGAACCCGCCAGTCGTTTGAGCCAGACAGGTTTGTTTGATGCGAAGAAGGCGCACAAAGACGACTTCCGCAACATGCTCATATGGGGCGACAACAAGCTCGTTATGGCAAGCTTGCTCAAAGACTTCAAAGGCAAGATTGACCTCATCTGTATTGACCCTCCGTTTGACGTCGGAGCGGATTTCACTCTGAATGTTCCGGTAGGAGATAGCAAGGAAACCATCGGCAAAGACCAGTCAACACTTGAGATGGTTGCTTATCGTGATATGTGGGGTAAAGGCACGGATTCTTATCTCCACATGATGTATGAACGGCTGGTACTGATGAAGGAGTTGATGAGTGAGACGGGGAGTATTTATGTGCACATAGATTGGAGAGTTGTTGCTTTTATTCGATGTTTGATGGATGAAATATTTGGGAAAGACAATTTCCAGAATGAAAATATTTGGGCATATAAAACTCAAGGCGCAACCAAAAAAAGATATTCGAGAAAACACGACAATATATTGTTCTATTCTAAATCTCAATCATGGATTTTTAATTATCGAACAGAGCGATCTTATATGCAACATAAGTATGGTTTTGATAAAGATGATTTTAAAATTGATGAAGAAGGAAGACAATATAGAGATACTATTCTAAGAGATGTGTGGGAAATTTCAGCCATTCAATCTGGAACATACGAAAATCTTGGATACGAGACTCAAAAACCAGAAGCCCTGCTTGAACGGATGATCCTTTCATCTACCAACGAAGGCGATCTTGTTGCTGATTTTTTCAATGGTTCTGGAACAACCGGAGCAGTTGCCGAAAAACTTGGACGGCGTTGGATCATGTCTGACCTTGGAAGGTTCGCCATTCACACAACACGCAAGCGGATGATTGGGCTTCAGAGAAAGCTTTATGAGGAAAACAAACCTTACCGTGCCTTCGATGTCTACAACCTCGGCAGATATGAACGCCAGTGGTGGCAGAAGGAAAGGCTGAAGGGCGCTGATGAGGAGCATCGTAAGGTTGTGCTTGAATTCTACAGAGCAGAGGTATTGCAGAACGCAAACTCCCCGCTCATTCACGGCAGAAAAGGCTCTGCCCTCTGTCACGTTGACAGCATTGACGGTCTTTTTACAAGAGATGAACTTAAAGCTGTTGCAATGGCTGCAAAAGAGGCAGGCGCAAAGGAGCTTCACTGCCTCGCATGGGAATTTGAGATGGACTTGCGGCTTGTTTGTCATGAAATTGAACATGCTGACGGCGTTAAAATAAAGCTCATACCCATTCCCCGTGAGATCATGGAGAAGAACAGGACCACGCCGCCGCCGTTCCTTGAGGTTGCTGTGTTAGAAGCAGAGGTTGTTTATAAAAAGGGAAACACACCCCTTGATCCCCTCTTGATAGAGGGGAAAAATAAAAAATCCGTTGATATTAAGCTCACCAAATTTGTCCCTTCACTTGCAGAGGTTCCAACTAAAGAACTTGAGGCTTTGAAAGAACGGACGATAAAGAGCGGCTTTGACTTCATAGACTTTTGGGCTGTTGATTTCGACTATCAGGACGGACAGCCGTTTGAGCACCACTGGCAGACATACCGCACAAGAAAAGACCGTTCCCTTCCTACTGTTTCAAATCATGAATTCGACAAGTATCCGAAGAAGGGAAAATACACCGCCTGCGTTAAAATAGTTGATATATTCGGCTGTGATACGAGCATCACGGTGGAAGTGGAGTACTAAGAAATGAGATTAAAAATCCCTTACTTCAGGCAGGAGAAAAACACCACCTGTGGAGTTGCATGTTTGAGGATGGTCTTTGCATTTTATGCCAATGAGATAAGTGAATTTGAACTTGAGGAAGCTTGTGAAACCGGCTGGCTCGGTAATATCTGTAGTGAACTTGTCAGGGGATCTGAAAAATTCGGACTTGAGGCCGAGGAAGTTGAAAATGTCTCTATTGAATTCCTTCAAAATGAACTTGGAGAAAATCGTCCCTTAATTGCCCTTTTAGACCCCGCTATTTTATACGGAGGGATTGAAGGTTTTGGACATTTTGTAGTAATAACAGGGCTTGAAGATGATAAAATACATTATAGCGATCCTGATTTAGACAAGGATTTGACAATAGATGTTGCTGATTTCATGAAAGCATGGAAGAAATTTTCATTTAAGGGGGTAAGAATATGGAAATCTACGAAAAAGTAAGAAAGTATCTTTATGAAAATATAGGTCATCTGACAACTGCGGGAACGCCGCGCTATGACCTCAGTAAGAACATCTGGAAAGTGCCTGTGCTCTGCAAGACAGAGAGAGGGATAATTATTGTGGGCGAGTTTAAATTAGATAAGAATGGCAATTTTCTGAACATACCTACAAAAGAGGAGATGTTGAGAACCGTAGAACTTGAGAGAGAAAATCTGCCCTTTCTCTATTACGGCACAAGAAGGGAGCTTGACGAACAAAAAATTAAACCTGTGGTTATTTAGCAATAGATCATGCAAAGCCCTATCATAAACCTCTCAGCCCTTGAACCGATTTATCTCCCCCATGAAATGCCGACGCATCACCGCGTCCGTGCAAAGAAAGAGGGCGAGCCTGCCGAGAAAGTAAAAGGAAGAAGGCCGAGCGAAATCCAGATTGCCCAGAACCTCCGGCGATATGTAACAGAGTGGCGAGAGTCTGACTATACCGGCGCTTCAGACACAACACGGGAACTCCTTTACCACTGGTTTGGAAGAGATCATACGATCAAAAACAGCTACGGCGATACTATTCCCTTTAAATATTATTTCTGCCAGAGAGAGGCAATAGAGACTTTTATCTTTCTTAGAGAAGTGAGGGGACTTGCTGCCTTATCAGGCATCTTGGCTGAATTTGGCGGTGAGAACAGCGAGATCGCAGCGCTTGGAATTGACCCTGAAGAAGACCAATGGGCGAAGTATGCCTTCAAGATAGCCACAGGTGCAGGAAAAACTAAAATCATGAGCCTTGCGATTGTGTGGAGCTATTTTCACTCCCTTCGCGAATCATATTCTCCGATGGCAAAGCACTTTGTTGTAGTTGCTCCAAACCTTACGGTTTTTGAGAGACTTAAAGAAGATTTTGGCGATGGGATTATTTTTGATAAAGACCCTTTAATCCCAGTTGCATGGCGAGGAGACTGGAACCTCTCAGCCGTTCTTCAGGATGACGCCGCAGGAGCAGCTACAGGCGGCATTCTATATCTTACAAATATACACAGACTCTACGATTTCAGCAAAAGGAAGAAAAAAGATGCAGAAGTCTATGACTGGATGGGGCCTGCTGTTTCAAAGGCAAAGGCTCTGGATACGGGGGAAGTCCTTCGGGAACGGATTACGTCGCATAAGCGAATTATGGTTCTTAATGATGAAGCGCATCATTTGTGGGACCCTGATTCTGCATGGAATGAGGCAATAACTTACCTTAACGATACAATCAGGAAACGGGGAGGAGAAGGGCTTATCTCCCAACTGGATTTCTCCGCAACTCCAAAAGACAACAAGGGAAATATATTCAAGCATGTGGTATGCGATGCGCCGCTTGGAGAGGCTGTAGATGGCGGCATTGTTAAAACGCCTATCATCGGCAGGGGAGAAAAACTGATTGAGCAGACAAGCGATGATGACTCAATTAAATATCAGCATCATATCTTGATGGGATATACCCGCTGGCTTAAATCAAAAGAGGAATGGGAACAGAGCGGCAAGAAGGCTCTCATGTTCGTCATGACAGAAGATACAGAGTCAGCAAGTCAGATTGCTAACAGATTGAATACAGATCCACTTTATAAAGAACTAAATGGAAAAACCGTTAATCTTCATACCAGACTGAAAGGCAAGCTTAAAAAACACGGCAAGGGCGAGAATATCTACTATGAATTTATTGAAAATGAAAAAGAGATAAGCGATGAGGATTTGAAAGAATTAAGAAAACTTTCAAGAGAGCTTGATTCAAACAAAAGCCCTTATCTATGCATTGTATCTGTCCTTATGCTGAGAGAAGGCTGGGATGTGCGGAATGTAACAACTATAGTTCCGCTCCGTCCCTATAGCTCTAAAGCAAATATTCTGCCTGAACAGACACTTGGCAGAGGACTCAGACGCATGACACCACCGGGACAGGCTGCGGAGGTTGTTACTGTTGTTGAGCACAAAGCGTTTGTAAATCTTTATAAGGATCAGTTGAGTCAGGAAGGACTGCCGATTGAGGTTGTTGATGTTGATAAGGTGCCTAAGACTACTGTAACCATCTATCCTGACAAGACCAAGGATTTTGACAGACTTGATATTCTGATACCCCCGCTTAGCGCCGGATATAAAAGGTCGCCCAAACTTGAAAACATTACTATAGAGGATATTAAGAAAGCCTTTTCAAGGTATCAGCCATTGCCGCTTGGGAAGGCTGGAAAGACAGAAATTGACTACGAGGGAAGACATCTTTTTACAAACGAAATTATTGAGAAGATGACGGTTCAGATTCCATTATTGCAAAATGGAATGGGTGCTATCTCTTTCTATGTAAAAGAGCTTGAAAATATAACTCATCTAAAAGGAACTCATCCAGTTCTGGCTTCGCTTGTTCAGACATTTCTTGAAGAAATATTATTTGAGCATAAGGTGGATATTTTTGACGAAAAGCTTCTTGTCCGCCTTGCTGACGCTGATGTGCGGGAACACTTAAGAGCAACCTTTATTCCATTGATACTTTCCAAAACTACTTTTGTAGAAGAACGCGCACAGCAGGGAGAATATATATCAGTATGCAACTGGAAATCATTTCAGGTAACCCATTCTGAAAATCATCCTGCAATTCCGGCAGAAAACACACCGTTTAATCTTGTCCCTTGTAACCGTGAATTTGAAGTTGCTATGACCACATTCCTGAACCGAGACTCTGACATTCAATCTTTTTGCAAAAATTCAGGGCCGCAGTCTTTACGTATTGATTACTTAACAGGTTCAGGACGGCTTGCTTTTTACACGCCCGATTTCATGGTAAAGAAAAAAGATGGCAATTATCTCCTTGTTGAGACCAAAGGACGTGAAGACATGGACGTGCCTTTAAAAGCAATGGCCGCTGTTTCATGGTGCAGGGCAGCGACTTCAAAAAAGATAAAGTGGAATTATCTCTACGTGCCGCAGGCAGTATTCAGTGGGGTAACTTCCAACAAGATTGATGATCTGCTCAGGACATGTGCGCCATCACTTCAGGATTTGTTAAAAGAAAAGGTTCAGCCGCAGTTATCACTACCGCTTGGAGATTATGTTGAAGGAAAAGTTACTGGCATTGAAGATTTTATCAAAGCAACGCATCTTGATAAATTGCCGTCACGTTATAAAAAATCCACAGAACAGGCGATAGCGTTATTCCAATTTTTTGAGAAAAAGGAAGGAATGTCATTTGCGCCTGTATTTACTTCACTTCTCGGACCGATTGATGAATCAGCCAAAGGACTTATAACTGATTTATTGCTGCCTTTAATCCCCGCCGTACCAGCTGACCAGAAAAATTTCTTTGCGCCTTATTATGGGAACCTGAATAAAGGCACGATTGATTGGCTCAAATTAAATGCCAGAAATCTTGAAAAAACGCTCGTGTTTAAAAATGGGCTTATGCCTATAGGTCTTCTGAAATTCTGTCTTGAATATTCTCAGGGTGATTACAAAATTGGCGGCGTCTTTGATGCGGTAAAACAGAGTTTCTCCCGATTTGGCAATGATGGTTTATATGGCACTGTGAAAGAGATATATGATTTCAGGAACACATACATTGCACATCAGGAGAAAGAGTTGAACGATATTGAGATAGCAAGAGAAGGTTTAATTAAATGGATTGAAGGGATGTATCAGATTTATTTTTCACATCATTGAGATTGCCGGAGTCAATATCCATTATCGCACGGGGCGGGAGAGCAAAGAAAAGCACGTAAAAAAGCCGAGGATTATCTGTTCAATGGGCTTGTTAAAGAAATCGCACTGAACTTTACATATAAATCAATGGATAACGCGAAGGAAACTTTTTAATATGCAAAAACATGGCGGGGATATGACAAAAAAAGATTTGGCTGCAATCGGGAATAAGTCCTTTGAAGATTTGAAAAAGTTAAATGAGCATGAAGCGGAGTACTGGAGCGCAAGGGAACTTCAGCCGCTATTGGGGTATACTCAATGGCGGCGGTTTGAAGACGCAATTACAAGGGCGATAACATCCTGCAAACAATCAGGAAATGAGCCTTTGTATCATTTTGCCGGCGTTGGCAAAATGATCGATATAGGAAAAGGGGGGAGCAGGGAAGTACCCGACTATCACCTTTCCCGTTTTGCCTGTTATCTTATTGCTCAGAACGGCGATCCCCGAAAGCCAGAAATTGCAACTGCTCAAAAGTATTTCGCTATTCAGGCACGCAGACAGGAAATCTCTGACGCTATTACTGCCGATGTAGAACGTCTGGAACTCCGCAAACAAGCAACGGAGGAATTTAAGGCATTATCAGGCGCAGCACGTGAGGCAGGGGTTCATGATAGAATGTTCGGAATCTTTCACGATGCAGGATATAAAGGCATGTATGGAGGTCTTGGCAGAGACGCGATTAAGAACCATAAGAAGATCCCTGAAAAAGAAAATCTCATGGATCGCATGGACACTACAGAGTTAGCTGCAAATCAGTTCCGCATGACGCAGACTCGTGACAAACTTGCCCGTGAACGGGTGAAAGACCAACAGATGGCTATCCGTACACACGAAAGTGTCGGTAAAGAGGTAAGAGAGGCTATTAAACGTATAGGTGGCAAGTTGCCTGAAGAATTGCCTCCTGCTGAACATATAAAACACGTAGCAAAACGGATAAAGGGTGTCGCTCCTAAGTTGGAACTGGCGGAGAAAGATGCAAAAGGGTTGATCGGTAAACCGGAAGATACTACAAAATGAATTTTAATATAACAAAAGTCCGCAATCTTCTATAGGAATTCGACTAACATGAGAATAAAAATCGGACTGGATAATTTTGAAAAGCATTGGCCTAAGAAGCTGAAAGGCGCGAGGGCGGGGCTTCTTGTGCACCCGGCCTCTGTGAACAGAAAGCTGGAACATACGGTCGGCATCCTTCTTAAATCAAGGAAGATCAGCTTGAAAGCGCTCTTTGGTCCCCAGCACGGGATACGAGGAGAGACACAGGATAATATGATTGAGTGGGAAGGGTTTCGGGACAGGGAGACAGGGCTTCCGGTATACAGTCTTTACGGCAGAACCAGAAAACCGGAGAAGCGAATGCTTAAAGATATAGATGTACTTGTAATAGACCTGCAGGATGTCGGGTCGCGTTATTACACCTTCATATGGACGATGGAACTCTGCGTGGAGGCATGTCAGGAGATGGGGAAGAGTGTTGTTATCCTTGACAGGCCGAATCCCATTGGAGGATTAATTACAGAGGGGCCGGTGCTTGATGAATCATTTAAATCATTTGTCGGGCAGAGGCCGCTGCCGATCCGTCACGGAATGACGATAGCTGAAATAGGCTTATACCTTAAGAATGAATACTATCCGTCTCTTGATCTTGAGATCTTGCCGATGAGCGGATGGGCGCGCAAGGAGTGGTTTGATGAGACAGGCTTGCCGTGGGTCATGCCCTCCCCGAATATACCGATACCGGATACCGCGATTGTGTATCCCGGAATGTGTCTACTCGAAGGCACGAATTTAAGCGAGGGACGTGGAACAACGCGGCCGTTTGAGATATTCGGAGCGCCTTATATAAAACCTGATGCGCTTGTGAAGAGGCTTAATGAGTATAAGCTGCCCGGGGTCATCTTCAGGCCGCTCTTTTTTCAGCCTACTTTTCAAAAGCATGCGGGCAAACTCTGCGGAGGAGCGCAGATGCACATAATCAGCAGGAAGAAGTTCAAACCGTTTAAGACAGGCGTTGCGGTTATCATGGCAGCGCGTAATCTATATCCTGAAGATTTTAAATGGAAGCAGCCTCCATATGAATATGAAACTGAAAAGATGCCAATTGATATCCTCTCAGGCACTGACAGGCTAAGGAAATATATGGAGTCAGGCAGATCCCTTAATAGTATGGAAGATTGGTGGAAAGAGAAATGCGGACAATTTAATAAACATGTAAGACGGAAATATCTTATCTATAGATAGCTGATTCGTCATTGACCAGAAAATACCCCTCACCCTAACCCTCTCTCCCAAGGGGCGAGGGAACTTCTTCAATTCCCCTCCCTTGAGGGGAGGGGACAAAGGGGAGGGTGATAATAATATTCATCAGCTTTTGTGATCCCGAATAGTCGGGACCATGTCGATTGCCGTGAAAACGGGAATCCAGAAAATATAGACTGGATTCCGGTTTAAGGACTACCGGAATGACGGACAAACAGACTATGAATAAATTAAAAGCCTTTGTTTTAGCCGCAGGTCTTGGTGAGCGATTAAGGCCGATTACCGAATATATTCCCAAACCTCTCCTTCCCATCGCTGGAAAACCTGTGCTGCAATCCGTTCTTGAGAAAGTATCAGCCATTAATGTAAATAAGATCGGGATAAATCTTTTTCATAAGAAAGATATGATCAAGGACTGGATTGATCAGTCTATCTATCATGACAAGGCCGTCCTCTTCCCGGAAGCAGGCATATTAGGTACAGGCGGGGCGCTAAAGAACGCGGAGGAATTTCTGAGAGAGAGTATCTTTCTTGTTCACAATTCGGACGTGCTCTCTGATATTAATTTGGAGAGGCTGCTTGAAGCGCATCTTTTATCCGGTAATATTGCAACACTCGCTGTGCATCATTATCCAAAATTCAATAATGTCATTGTAGATGAGCAGGGATTTCTCAGCGGTCTCAAAACGCCCTCTCCCTCGCCCCCTCCCCTTGAGGGAGGGGGAGGGGGGAGGGGTGATCTTCGCAAATGCGCTTTTACCGGAATTGCTCTCTATTCTCCTGAATTCCTGCAATTTATACCTGACGGCGTATCAAGCGTTGTTGATGCATGGCTGCGCGCGCTCTCTGCCGGATTCAGGATCGGGACAATGGATGCAAGCGGATGTTATTGGAGCGATATAGGAACGCCATCGTCATATGCTTCAGCAGTCTTTGATTCCTTAAGGGCAGATGGAGAGATGATATATATAGATCCCTTATCAAAGGGCTGTGATAATGCTGAGATGAACGGTTATGTGGTGATGGAGAAAGAGAGCATTCTTGAGTCCGGGGCTTCCCTTAGAAATTCTATTCTGCTTCCCGGAAGCCGAACAGCGAATTTCATAGATGATCACCCCTCCCCCATCCCCCTCCCTCAAGGGGAGGGGGCGAGGGGGAGGGTGTTTGAAAACTGCATCATTGGTCCTGACTTTAAAATAGACCTTAACGAATCAGAATTGTTAAATAAAGAAAAAGACGGCAAATATTTAATCGGCACCGGAGGCTCTGACAGGAAGTACTTCAGAATAAAGAAGGGCGGAAAGACTTCAGTATTAATGGAATGCGCGGCTGGCGACCCGGATTTTCAGCGTCAGATAGAATACACCCGCTTTTTTCAGAAGCACTCCATTCCTGTTCCTGAGTTGATAGAGATTATGCCGGAAGAGATGAGAGCGGTCTTTGAGGACCTTGGAGACCTCTCTCTCTACAGTTGGCTAAAGTGTCTGCGCAATGAGGGGCGGATTGAAGCTATGTATAAAAAGATTATTGATATGCTGGTCATTATTCACAGCATCCCTGAAGAGACGATAGCAGAATGCCCAATGCTTCAGGAGAGGATATTCGGTTACAAGGACTTTATATGGGAGTCGGACTACTTTATTGAGAGGTTTGTAAAAGGGATTAAAAATATTAAGACAAGAGATGATTCAGCCCTGACAAAGGAATTAAAGAGCCTTGCATCAGAAGCGGACTCTTTTCAAAAGACGATCATGCACCGCGACTTCCAGTCTCAAAATATCATGATCACATCAGGGGGAACCCCGAGGTTAATAGATTATCAGGGGACGAGAATAGGCCCGCCTGCTTATGACCTCGCATCGCTAATATGGGACCCTTATTACAGGCTTGAGAGCGGTACAAGGGAGCGTCTTATAGATTATTACATCTTAAAGATGCATGATACTCAAGCAGGTAAATTTAACGCGGAGGATTTTAATAGATCTCTCCTCCTTTGCCGGATTCAGAGGCATATGCAGGCGCTTGGCGCATACGGCTTTCTTTCTAATGTGAAAGGAAAGAGATATTTCCTGAAGTATGTGCCTGAAGGCGTAAGACTGCTGCAGGGAGATTTAACTGAGGCAAAGGATGAATATCCGGAATTATATTATCTGGCGATGAGATTGTTGCAATGATATAAGAGGCTAAAGTTTTCTGTACCTGACCCCTCTGCCCATTCCTATTCTTTCAATCATTTTCAAACCAACCAAACGCGACAACGCCTGCTTTATTGTAGCCATAGGAATTGAGTTTTTGAGTTGTCTGCTGATCTCTGAAACGCTTAATGTATCAGCCTGGAATAACTGGTAAATGGCAAGCTGTTTTTCCGAAAGAAGTTTTTCCGGCTGGTCTTTTTCCATTATTCCCTTGGCTCTTTTAATCTGTTCCAGAAGAGCATCCAGGAAGAAAATAAGCCAGGGCGTGATGTCCTCATTTTTTGTTTTATGCCTGGATTGGGTCTTTCGTAAAGCCAGATAATAATCTATCTTCCTTTCTTCAATAATTTCATCTAATGAAACATAAGGGACATAAGTGTAACCGGCTTTGAGAAGCAATAAAGTAGTCAATGCCCTTGAGAGCCTTCCGTTTCCATCACGAAATGGATGGACAGCCAAAAACTCAAAGATAAAATTGGCGATAAGGATAAGAGAATGAGTTTCTTTTCTTTCTATCTCCTCATTCAACCAAAAGATAGCATCGTCCATTTCCTTTTTAGTGAGATATGGCGGAGTAGGTTCAAAAATGACAATCTCTTCGCCATCCTCCTTTCTCATAACCACTTTATTGTCTGATGTCTTGTATTTGCCCTTGTGCGTCTTGTCTTTTTCTGAAAAGTTAAGAAGAATTTTATGGAAATGTAAAATCTGCCCCTCAGTGATTTTGAGAGTTTTCCAATGGTCAAAAATCCTTCCGAGCAAGTCAGCATATCCTGCCACTTCCTGCGCGTCTCTTCCTTTGGGCGGTGTTGATTTCAATCCCTGAATGAGTCTTGCCACTTCATCATCGGACATCTTTGATCCTTCAATACGGGTAGACGCTCCTGTGCTGGTAATAAGAACACTTCTTTTGAGCCTCCCAAGCGTTTGAGGGCTCAGCCTCAAACCTCCTTTCCATAAACCCTTAAACTCATCTATCTGGGTTATCTTCTGAAGTATTATTTGGCTTAAATGAACCCTTTTTATAAATCTGTTTTCCATGTTTTTATTGTATATCGTTAACTATATCTAATTATATACGATTATATCCAATTGTCAAGTTTTAAACGGAAAGTTATTTTTCTTTGCGTAATATAAATACCGCATATATTTCTTAATATGGTTTAGCTATTTTTTAACGTTATACCATATTAACAATTTGAGACATAATCAAGCAGGAATTAGTCCGAGTACAAGATTTCTTTGCTGTTTATAGAAGGTTCACTTAACATTAAGCGTTGATTTTTAAAGGGGAAGGGGAAGGAATTCTGAAATCAAGAAACAATGCCAGACCCTGAATTCACACTGTCTTCTTCATTGTCAATCCTCCTTTTAAAGTTTATGGTTTATTATTTTCGCCCGCTTCACTGATCTCTATTCATATATGGAATTTATCTCTAATTGCGATGAGCGTCAAGATGAATTTCAGTACGGCATCTTAAACTTATCTGCTAAAGATGATTGAAAATGGTTATAATGTTTTCGGTAATAGGCAAGAATCAATCAGATGGAGAAAAGGGGGAGTAGTCAGTTGATCGATATGCTTGAGGATCAATTTTATATCTATAAAAAAGAAGTTGATTGGTCAGCATTACGAGAAGGTTTTTCCATTCCTGTTTCTACGCAAATAGTTTTTCAGGAGAAAATAAAAAGCTATATAAAAAGAGGAGAGAAACGAGATATAAACATTATTTTAGATAATCATACCTATCAGGTTAAATTGATAAATCAAATTTTTGATGAAGCAAAATATCCAGGTCATTCAGATATAGTGCAGATAAGATATTCTCCCCAAAGTCCATTTGTGATCAAACTCCGTGAAATATTCAAAACAAGCATGGATTACTTAAAAGAGAAGCGAATTTCAAATAGGGTCACTAAGCTCCCAAGAGAAAGGAGAGAGTATATTGTCTTATACACAACTCAACATGAAAATACTTTTTTTCTTGACCATATAACCAATTCTGATTCAAACCAGATTAGGAAAGTAATCTCTGGGATGAGAGAGGAAGATTTTGAATTTGAATCAAATTATAAGAAGATAGATGACTCGGCAAGAATAGAAGCTAAGCAACAGGTAATTAAAATCCGACGATTAGATAAAGCCGTTGGAGAAAGTTTGAAATTATTTTATAACTACAAATGTCAAATTTGCGGTGTTAACTTTTCTGAAAGACATAACTGTTACATTGTTGAAGCACACCATATTGAGTCTTTTGTTAGTACAATGAACAACAATGCAAATAATATAATCGTTCTCTGCCCTTGCCATCACAGAATTATGCACAAGGCAAATCCCATTTTTGATAAGAGGAAATTTATTTTCACCTATCCAAATGGATTTGAAGAAAACCTAATTTTGAATAAACATTTATAGACTGTCATTTATGCAGAATGGCAAGTTGGTTTCCTCTATAATACTGAAAACTCTACTTTGAAGCTGTATGCCTAATAAGATAACAGGAACCCAGTAACATTAATTATCTCTTTCAAAAACTGAGAGAACCCGGTTTTTATAATTCATCACAAACCAAAAGATAAATTATATGATCTGGCTATGAGGCTGTAACGTTAACGGCTTCTGTTAATTCGCCTCTAAGTTGTTCAGTATATTGTCTTTGATCCAATGCTCATCCCACCAGTATAGCGGCGAGACCTCAAAATCCTCAGAGCAGTTGCCTGATAGCCTTATCCTTTCCATCTTCCGTTTGTGATAAAATAAAATCATTCAAAGGAGGTTAAATAAATGCGTGCCATAACTGTTGAGAGTTGTTGAAATGCAGCGCGATATTATTCAGATTAAAAAAAGTCTTTTGGAAGAACCTGAGCTTAGAGATGATTTTATTCAGAGGATGAAGGATATTGACCTTGAGCGGTCTGTCATAATTAAGAATTTTGGAAAGATATACGGTTTAAAGTAGAGAATGGTTACTCTCATTGACTTTGACCACCACGATCATATTTACAAGCCTTAAATATCATTTAATTCGCCTCTAAGTTGCTCAGTATATTATCCTTGATCCAATGCTCATCCCACCAGAAAAGCGGAGAGACCTCATAACCTTGAACGAGTATCCCGAAATGAAGGTGGTCTCCGCCCGCAAGTCCTGTAGAGCCTGTCTTTGCGATAATATCGCCCTTGTTGACCGACTGTCCCTCTTTAACCATTATCGTTGAAAGATGCCCATAGAGGCTCATTACACCGAGGCCGTGGTCTATTATTACTGCGTTGCCGTATATGCCGAGTTCACCTGCATACTTGACGACTCCGTTATTCGCGGCTTCAACAGGCGAGTGTGCGAGAGACGCGAGGTCGTATCCAAGGTGAACGCTGCTGCTTATAGCGCTGCCGTTATAGAGGTAGGTCCTCTTGTCCCCGTATGTTGCCATCACCTGACCGTTCTTTAACTGTAAAAACCCCCCCCTCCATAATATCTCGGGACTGCTTGTTTGGGTTATCTCATCCAATTTTATCCGGTTCTTCTCCCTCATCTCTTCGTTAACGGTCTTGAAGGCTTTTACAGGGTCGGATATTTCTGTTGTATTTAACAAAGGAGCAATGACAGTGTTTATAAAGGCATCGCCAATAGTTATTGAAGATGTCTTATATGTTACCGGCATAAATCTTGAAGGGAGCGACCTTACGATTTTATTGCCTGCCGCATCCTCAGCCACTGCAAAGAAACGGTTATCTTTTATATCTAACGGCACAGGGAAGAATACGATGTAATCAGCCATAGCCTGTTTTACTCCGGAATCTTCCTTGGCGGCAGTCTTGAACGCCTTAAATGTTTTCCCCTGATTGCTGACATATAGAGAGCTGGCATCTCCTGCCCTGAGAAGGGCAAAGCCTGTTGATCCCTGGTGAATAACCTCCGGCGTCTTCAGCACTTCAAGGGCAGGGGGCACGGTGTCTATTGTTGAGTTAATCTCATGCTCGACTTTCTTCAGGATACCTGCCTTTGCCTTCACAACCACTTTTGCCGGGCCATCTGTTAACTTCAGCTCCCTCGGTTTTATTTGCAATGCATAAATCTTTTTGCCGCCGTCAGGGGTATCGCTTAATAATTCGGTCTCTTTCCCGTTTTGAATTATGGATATATTTATTGATTTCAGGTTGCGTCCGTTCAGAGTGATAGTTTTATCGAGAGGCAGTTGATTGAAGGCTTCCAACCCTTCGATTACCGGAGCGTCAACAGAGAATATCTTATACGCTGAATAACCTATAGCGATAATTATCAAAAAAATAGCTAACAAGGCGGCAAATGTTTTAATGCTGCTCCCCCTTCTTTTTTCGTACTCAAATCCCTTCATTTATCCTCCAGCAAATCGAAATTTTTACATCGCTATTTTAGCATAGTTTATATTTTTGCCATTTATCATTATGCGTCAAGCCGCCTCTTCCAGAACCAGCCTGCTATCCAGATCAGGACCAATGCTGCAACAATGGCTGTCCATGCCGCGCTTAAACTGAAAGAGGTTATTATCTTGCCTGCATTGCTTATGTAATCCTCTTTCCATGAAGAAGCCGCCTCTTTCAATTCCTTTACTGTTTGATCAGGCCAGGCCAGTTCTGAATGGCGCAGGGTATTGCTAAAGTATTTTTCAGCGATAAGGTTTTCTCTGAACGAGGTATTTGCGAGTTCGGGCTTGCTGTATAGGCTATCCTCTTCAGAAATATCTTTAAACTTGCTGTCTCTGCGCGATAGGTGAACGGCAAGTTCATATAAGAATGGATTGGTCTGCTGATTATAAACCTTTATAAAGTCTTTGAACTTTAACTCGTTATCTGAATTTTCAGGCAGGATCTTTCCAAATAATTCACCATTAATGAGATCAATCCTTCTTAACTCTTCTAAAGTAAACCGCGAATATAAAATCCCGATCTCAGAGTCCTTATACCTATACCCGTATTCAGTCATGGGCTCTTCATTTTGGAGCCATGATAAAAAGCCTATAGTTCCGGCATAACGATTTACGGAAGCCGGGGTGTTGGAAAGACAAAGCCCTATCATTGCAATATTGATCATTAGAATTCCGGTTAGTATAGTTACGGACTTTTTCCTTACAGGCTTGCATATTGCTTCAGGCTCAATGCCTTTCCAGATACCAAGCAGTAAGATCCCTCCGGCAAGAAAATTAAGGCCAATATCTTTGTAATCCCAGAACCGTTGCGGAATCACCCATTGAAAAGACTCATCCAATATACCGACAAGCAGTACAAATAAGGCGGCGGTTATATAAACTGTGATGTCCCGTATCTTTTGACTCAGCGTCCTGAAGAAGAAATAGGAGAGCAGCCCGTATTCCAGAAAGTGAACCGCCTCTTCGGGGTATGTCTTGAGCTTCAGAGTGAAGTAAAGATATAAACCGGCGCAAAGAATAAGCCAGATATATTGTGAAACCTTTTTAACCTTCAGCCTGAAGATAAAAGAATACAGCAGAACAGCCAATCCTATGACGACTATGGAGACCACTATATATGTGAAGAGTTCCTTGCCCGCCGTGTTATAGACAAAGATTTGAAGATCGCGGGCTAACGGCACAGTGGCAAAAATACCGGCGGAACAGAGGAGAACCCACAGCCAGTTTTTTAAGTTCCATCTTTCCATGCTCAGGATATATTATATATAAGACAGGCTATAGTACTTCGGATATTCAACCGAAACACCTTTTGGATATCTGAATGAATGGAAGATGCATGTAGCTGGCGAGTCGCTGGTAAAGGTATTTAAGTGGTTATAAAATCTGCGTTATTCGGGAATTAATGTATATGCGATTTAATTAACTTTCTGTTTTTCCAGCCAAGAAATAACCAGCGGAAATATGTCGGGAGCTGCTTGAGTACCTTGAAATTTGTCAGGCCGTGAACCAGTGTAATATTTTTCTTCTCAAGGGGTATCTCATCCAAACGATAACCTTTTATGGCGGCCTTGATTGCCAATTCAGCGTTGACAGCCCACCCTCCGTTAACTACTGTCTCTATCACTAATGAGTCCAGCATGGATTTTCTGTACACTTTTATTGATGTGGTTATATCGGATATAGGCATTCCTATAATCTTATTTAAGACGATATTGCCCCCGTAAGAAAACATTTTTTTAATTGTATCCCCTCTTGCCCTCTTGCTGTCAACAGTAAACCGGTTTGCAGAGACAAGATCACAGCCGTTTTCCATTTTTTTAATCATTGAGTTTAGAATTCCGAAAGGGTCCAGATGGTAAGCCACCCAGACTCCAATATACGGAGTATTGGCATTTTTAAAGCCTGTTTTTATGGCGTTAAGAACGCCTCTGTCCCACTCGTTTTTCACGAGGTAAAGATCATTAAAATATTTCTGAAGTTTTTTAACTGTCGGCACTGTTATATCATCAGGCGAATCATGCACTACAAATATCTGCATAGGGTAAAGAACAGTGAGGAAGAGCGTTGATATTACAGGAATAACCGCATCACCTTCATTGTATACAGGCATGATCAGTGTTAGCATCTTTTCGCTTTTTGATATTTCTTCTTGTGGCATAATTGCTTTAACCGAAAATTTATGTTTATTCAGGAACGCATCTGATTTCAGTAAAGACCGACACTGCTGTATATTACATTTTTATATTTTGCAATCTTTTCTTTATCATACAGATTCCAGCAATCAATGAAAATAAGGGGGGTGTTTGAAGAGCTTGCGAGTTTATTGATGTTTAACCCTTTATGGCTCATGTGAGAATTCATGATTATAACTGCGTCAGCGTTTTTAAAACCTTCTGAAATTGAGCAGGTTCTTGCCCCCGATGATTCGATTATCTCTTTAGCAACCACTGCATCGTAACCGTAAAGATTCGAACAGAATGGTTTGAGGTAATTAATAAGATCAATGGTTGTTGAAAATCTCATGTCACTTGTTTCCGGCTCTCCCTTAAAAGCAAAACCCATTATAAATATCTTTGAGGCGCAGATATTCTTTCCCAGAGCGGCCAGTCTGTTTAAAACTTTTTTTGCCAGGTGGAAAACAGTTGCTTCGTTGATCTTCCTGGCAGACCGTATAAGTTCCATATTAATTTCCAGTTTATTACACAGGTCAATAAGTATATATGGATCCTTGGTAAGACATGCCCCGCCAACTCCAGGGCTGGCAGCTGGAATATTATTACGCGTGTAGTTGTTATTGCATGCCTGGCGGATTATATTAAAATCAAGACCAAGTTCTTCACAAATCATTGCCATCTGGTTGGCGTAAGCAAAGGTCACATCACGGTAGGTATTATCAATTATTTTGCAAAGTTCCGCATGTTCAATATCCGGAACATGTATAAGCTGTTTATTAAATTTGCTGAAAAGCCCGGCTATCTTTGTCTCGCTTTCTTTATTCAACGCACCAATAATTTGAGGAATAAATTTCTGTTCATAAAGGGCATTACCTTCAACCGTTCTTTCCGGAACAAACCCGAAGTAAAAATCTTTTCCTGATACCAAACCGGTTCCTGATTCAATCATGCGGGCAACCATATTGCGCGATGTCCCCATCGGGACGGTTGACCGCAAGACAATAGTGTCACCTTTCTTCAAGAACGGGATGATGCTGCGCACAGCGTTTTGAATATATTCAAGTCTGGGTTTGCCAGTACCTGGGTCGATCGGGGTCCCAACACAAATGATGTAATAACCACATGAATTATCCGGGATATTAGTTGAAAACGTTAAGTTCCGCCCGCCGTATTTTATTAACAGCTCTGCCAACCCTGGCTCATAAAAATAGCACCTCTTCTCGCTTAATGAATCTACGACTTCCTGATTGACATCAACACCGAACACCTTGATTCCTGCTTCGGCTAATGTGGCTGCAAGTGTAAGCCCGATAAAACCCATCCCGATAACACAAACCTCATCCTTCTTCATCATCTAATTCTCCCCGGGTACTATACGTTGAATTTATGTTTGACATATCCTGTCAGCGCTTCATCTATTTTGACCTTTGCTTCCCAGCCAAAAATTCTTTTGATTTTTGCAACATCGGGAATTCTTTTCTTTACGTCATCTGCATAAATCGGCTGATATTTGAATGACAGACTATAATCATCCAGCAGCAGACCGTATGCCTTGCCGATATTTACGATTTTTGCAGCCAGTTCCTTAATGGTCGTAGGCTCGGTATTCCCGATATTAAAGATTTGATTGGTTGCTTCTTCTCTCAAGGAAAACCGCGCAAGTGAATCGGCAACATCATAAATGTTTGTAAAACACCTTATCTGCTCACCATCGCCAAAGACATTTACGGGATTCTGTTTTTGAACAAGTATTTTATCTATCATATCGGCAAAGACGTGGCTGAAACCCTCCTCCTCCGGCGCTTCAAAAGGGGTGATAATATTAAAAGGCCGCCATATAACATAGTCTATGCCGTACTGCTCATGAAATGACTGAGCAACTCTCTCCCCGATATATTTAGACAAGCCGTATGAGGTGCTCATTACTGTTATATCATCAGTGTCTTCCTCTTTATGCGGCCATTGCATGCTGCGCTCATATACCATTGACGAAGAGAGGTAAATAAACCTTTTAATTTTTTCATGACCGAATTTCAACAGATTAATGGTCATCAAATTATTGTCCGCGATTATGTCCGCTGGTCTTTCATGAAAACCAACCACCCCGTATATTAAAGCGGCAAAGTGAAATACTGCGTCAAACTGGTATTTCGAGAAAATGGATTTAACCACTGCCGTATCTCCGAGATCTCCTGTCATGAATTCGTAGTTCCTCTTGCGATTAATAACTCCGTAACGCGCAAAATTGTCAACTCCGACTATCTCGTGACCATCCTTAAGTAAATATGGAATAACTATCTGTGCCAGAGAACCCTCACTGCCGGTTATCAATAATTTCATAATATATAATTCTCCTATGGTGCTAAATATTGTTTTAAAATCGCCATGGTAATAACGCTTAAATCAAGGGCATGATTAAAGTTTCCTTCGAGAATCATCTGAAAAAGCTCCTCGCGAGACACTAAATGCACTTCGATGCCTTCGTTTTCCGCAGGGTCTGGAAGAGTCTTTATTTTAACTTTATTCACATAAAATGCCCAGAGGGTATTTTCCAGCCTGCCGGTATCGGGGATAATTTCTCCAAGCAAAGTCACGTCTTCCGCTAAACATCCGGCTTCTTCTTTAAGTTCTCGTATAATCGCCTGGGTCGGGGTCTCCCCGTTTTCAATATGACCGCTGGGAAGCTCAAAAGTATAATCCTCAACAACAGGCCTGTATTGCTTTAATATGATAAATTTATTTTCTGTTGTATGAGTTAAAGCAGTAACATAATCAGGCGGCTTGATTGAATAGTAAATTTGAGGATCAGAGTTATATGGCAGCAGAACGGTTTTTTCAATCTGCTTAAACCATGGGATGGATAAGTCAGTTTGCACTTTTAAAATTTGTCCTTTTCTCATTATTAGCAATTTGATCGTCAGACATAAACTTTCATAAGCTATTTCCTGGGAACAATATCATATGTAAGGCTGCCAATCTTTATGCAAGGCTTTGATACAGGTTCAAATGTAACGGCGCGAATAAAACGCTCTGTTTTATCTTTGCCCCAGTCTAAATCAACTTGGCATTTATTCGGTTCCTCAAAGTAAAAATATCTTTTTTCTCCTTCTTGCTTTCTTCTCGGCAACGGCGTACCAGATATTAAATGATCCAGCACTTTCCTGAATGACACGATTGCGGCATCTGTACACCGGAAATAAAGAGTTTTCGCAGTATCATCAGGCTTCACGGGAACGGGCTCTTCAAAAATTATATCGCCAGTATCTATACCTTCTTCAATATAGTGTGCGGTGGCGCAGGTGGCGGTTTCCCCGTTCAGTATGATATGGGTTACAATAAATCTCCCCCCATATTCAGGCAATTTCCCGTAATGAAAATTAATTGCCCCAAATTCAGGAATGTCGATTATTTGTTTTGGCATTATCCTTGTACAAAAAGAATTCAAGATTAAATTCACCTTTTTTTCTTTCAGACAATCAATAACTTCTTGGTCTTTGAGAGACTGGGGGTTGAGAGTATCAAAACCGTATTTTTTTGCCAGCGGTATCAGCGGCGGTTTCCAGTCTGATCCTTCTTCTCCATCATCTTTATTCGGAATAACAAGTTTAACATCTACGTTATTCCGATATTCATTTAATATTTCCAGAGATCTGTAGCCCAATATGCGGCCACCAAAAAGAGCTATTTTTATTTTTGACATATATTAACCTTACCAGCCTTCTTTTACTGCATTTACAACTAAGTTGACATCTTCATCTGTCAATCCATTATGAACAGGAATGGAAACTTGCTTTTCGTTAAATCTTTCCTGATTCGGCAAATCAGGAGTAATTCCGCCGAAAATGGAATTCTTATCAATCCTCAGATGAACGACTGAGGCAGGTACCCCTTTGCTCTGCAACGCCCGGATAAAATCCTCTCGTTTTTCTACCAGCATCGTGAAGAGCCAATAAGCACATAGCCGGTCATTCTTATAATCAAGAAGTTCAATTCCTGAAACGTCGTTTAATTCATTTAGATATCGCCCAGCTATCTCCCGTCTTTGTTTTAGATTTGCAGGGAACTCGGCTAAATTTCCAAGGCCGATTGCAGCGGATAAGTCATTCATATGGAGTTTATAACCAACATGATCGGCATCATATTCGCGCTCACCGAGAATAGATGGTTTTGAATTGTCCCTGTCTATATCGAACCACCGGCGTCTTTTAGCCTGATAACAATCATCTTTATTAAGGCAGCAGATTGCTCCCCCATCAACTGTGGTTAAATGTTTTATAGCCTGAAAAGAAAAAGCCGTGAATCGTGATATTGCGCCGATAGGCTTTCCTCTATAAGTTCCGCCTAAAGCATGCGCTGCATCTTCAATAACCGCCAGATTATTTTCTCTGGCTATTTCGTTAATCTCATCAAGGTCGCATGGATAGCCCCCCCAATGAACAGGGATTATCGCTCTCGTTTTAGCAGTAATTTTATGTCTGATTGAGTCTGGATCAATATTGCCTGTTCTGTACTGAATATCTGCAAACACCGGCTTTGCGTAATGCATTAAAACCGAAAGGCCGGTTGCTATAAAAGTCTGTGCCGGGACAATAACCTCATCTCCTGGTTTAACTCCGGCAACTGCCAGAGCAAGATAGAGCGCTGAGGTTCCACTGTTTAATGTTACAGGATTTGCCAATCCAAGTTCTTCTTCAAGTTTTTTTTCGAATATGTCAGCCAATTGCCCGGCGCTGACATATGTTGATTTCAATGTGTCAGATGCTAATTGTATTGACTTTTCTGAGATATGAGTATTGAAGAAATTCACAATTATTGGAAAATTATGCTTGTACGTCCTGTAGTTAAAAAAATTGAACAGCCTTCATTTATCATGACTATAATAACAAAACACTAACATATATATGAGTCTATTTGTGCATTTTTCTTAAATCAAAAATCAAATATTCATCACTCTGGGCAAATACAGGAAAATGTGATTTAAGAAAATCTTTTAAGTCCGCTTGTCTATCGAACTCATCAAATGCTGTTATAATAAAAAAGTCGGAAGAGTATTTTATGAATTTCCCCTGATATAAAATTGTAATATTTTCAGATGTGAAATCTTCTTTAATATCAGGAACTTTCGTGCCTCTTAATCTGCGCTCATATAAAGATTCACTCGTAGGCCATGGCAATCCGGAGAATTCCCCATAATATGCAATAACTCTTCCAAAATAGGGATCCAGAAAAATGGTACTGGAGCTGTGTCCAACGCGTTCTCCGATTTCTTGTGATATTTCGATTCTTTTTTCAAAATCATCGCTCACAAATTTGCCAAATTCAGGATTAATCCCGATGAAAGCGGCCGCGGTTTTAAGCTCATTTTTATATTCAGAAAGACCGTTCTTTAAAGGCAACTTTACTTTGCTCAAACTTAAACCAAGAAGAGTAATAAATAGAACAAATATTAAAACAAATATTTTTAAACGCGCTGATAACAGAGCGGTATGGCGGTTCATTGTCATTTCAAATACAGGCACAAGAGATATAGCAACAATTGGAATAAATGGCATGGTGTAATAGTTGTGTGTATGTATTTGAAAAGTAGCTGACAATCCGAATAAAAAGTACCCGATCCATAGCCCCAGCAGCAGCGCTTTAGGTCGTCCACGTTTAATTATAAAAAGCCCGATGATCGCTAAAAAGAAAGCTATATACCCCATTACGTCTCTGATCATGGAAAGCCACCCGCTCCAGAAAGAGGGGGATAAAACAAGATGCGGGAGAAAGCTGCCCCTGGCATGTTCTCCTATAAAACCAACATTGGACAGCAGACCATAAACGTAATAACTGACTGTCGGCATAATTATTATAAGAGTAAAAATAAGGGTGTCTCTTTGAAATATTGCCTTCCAAAATCCCTTTTTCAGAACAGCCAATGAGAAGAATGCGCCGAATATCATAAAAAAACAGTATGGTTTAACTATCATTGCGATTGCTGTTACAATTGCGGCTGCAATAAGATTTATTTGAGACGGATTTTCGTCGTATTTCAAAATTCTGTAAATGCTAATTAGCATCATCATTATCATCAGCGGGTCAGGCTGGATGCTTCTGCTTGCCAAAATACCATAAGGAAGAAAGAGATAAAAAACAATAGAAAACAATGCGCTCCCGGGAGATAAAATTGCTCTTGCCATTAAATATAAAAAGAAGCCGCCAACAACCCAGAATACTGATGATAATGCTCTGGGAATCCATAAATGCTCCCCCCCCGTAATTCGATAACCAAAGACTGAGATATTTTCAATAATTCTGGGTTCCAGGAGCAATCCCATTCTCTCCATATTAAGTTTTGCAATATTTTTTCTTGATTCAGAGATAGACTCATTTTTCTCAAAATATAGGCCTCTTATGATATGAGCATTTTGATATTGCCGGATGGGTGAAAAGTCTAAAGGAGGTCTATTTATATGATAGAGCCTGACGGCAAAAGCCGTTATGAGCAAAAAAAATACAATAGAGAATTGAAGAGCTGGTTTATTAGATAATCGGACGTTGTTATCAGAATTAAATCGTGAATTAATTGCCAATCTGGAAACCTCTAATTTATTTCAGAAAGCTTGAATATAAAATCTGCAAATGCTTATCATGCTATATTTTTGATGTTGCAATCATAATATTATAGCATTCATATAATAAAATATAATCTATAAAACAGATTCAGTGGAAGTGTATTGCAATAACGGTGGGGTAAGGAATGGTCATTATTTAAAGATTTGGGAAGAAGGTTGGAAGGAAGAGATATCCGATCTCAACTCGCGCTTAAATACATGCCGTCAACGGCTTTTTTTAATCAGCTTTTCACGACTAAGACCGCACACTCGGCAAGGCCGATGACCCTTTCAGTCACGCTTCCCATGAGAAGTTTTGAAATACCTGTTCTTCCGTGACTTCCTACAACTATAAGGTCAGCCCTCTTTTCTTTAGCTGTATTTATGATAGCCTCGAAAGGTTTGCCTGAATAAATAAGCCCTGTAACTGAAACTCCTTCTTTTGCAGAAGCTTCTTTGAAATCCCTTATTGTGCATTCCGCCATTTTCAGTTCTTTTTCTGCAATGTCTTCCTTCATCATTTCAGTATGAACAATATCAAACGGCGATGAAGCATCGGAAGGAACAACGGAAATTGCAAAAAGAGTGGAGCCGCAGCGTTTTGCAATGCCGATGGCTTCGCGCACAGCCACTTCACTGTATTTTGAACCGTCTGTAGCTACAATTATCCTGTTAAATTCAATATTAGCCGCACGAGGAACCACGAGAACATTACAAGGGGCATGGCCTATTATTCTTGCGGTTTCACTGCCCATCATAAGCCTCTTGAGCCCTTTTCTCCCGCGCCTTCCGGTTATTATCAGACCGGCCTGATTCTTTGATGCCTCTTCAATAATATATTTGAACGGGTCTTCTCCCTGCCGCGCGATTATTTCGCAGTCAACCCCTTCTTTTGATGCCCTCTCTTTTACTGCTTCAAGATGCTGCCTCGCCTCTTTTTCAGCCTTCTCAACAAGCTTGGGGGCGATGGTCTCATATTCTGGATTAGTCTCAATTACATAGATGGCGAGAAGCTTGCTCGAACATGTCTTTGCAAGTTTTATCGCTTCTCTTATCGCGCCTTCGCCGAATTCAGAGCCGTCTGTAGATAAAAGCAGTTTTTCGAGCTTTGTTGCCGGACAGAACTGTGCCATTTTAGTGCCCTCCCACTTTGAGGATGCCGCTTGCGGCAAGCGCCAGCACAGCGACCTCAAGTATCGCTATGATCACGTATGGGGTATCTTTCTTTTTTATCAGTATCGGGAGTATCGCAAGATAACATAAGATTGTCAGCCCCGCCAATATTGCGATACCTACGAAATTCAGATAGTCTCCTTTACCTGCCAGAGCAGTCCATCCCCAGCCTGTGGGTATATTGAAAGCAATATTGAACTCATGAGCCCTCATTCCCCAGTACGGCACCTCGGATCCCGGAGGTGTTTTAGAAAGTTCTTCGATAGGCACATGACTTGGCAGCATCCCGGACATATAGATAATGAAGGTGATTACAAGCAGTGCCAGTCCAAACCACATCCCTTTGTTTAAAATATTAGCGTATATAATTTGTTCTTCAGATGCCTTTGTCCTGTCATTACTCATTTTATTCTCCTTATTTAACTAACCTATTGTTCCTATTTCCAAATCTCAAGTCCTTTTAACAAAGCCCTTAAGCCTGCGAAAAGTAAAAGCCCGATAACCATCCATTTGATGGCCTTTGGTTTTGCCTTTGCAAGTATCTTTACACCCACCATAGAACCGAGCATGATACCCACGATTGAAGGCACTACGATCATTGGAAGCACCGCGCCCTGGTTCAGGTAGACCCAGGCCGCTGACGTGTCGGTGATAGAAAGCAGGAATTTACTCGTGGCAACAGAAATTTTCAGAGGAGCGCCCATGAGCAGGTTTAAAACGGGAACATTAGCCCAGCCTGCGCCAAGGCCAAACATACCTGCCATAATACCGATTATGACGAACAGCGCAAGTCCTATCGGCGTCTTATGAACAGTCCACTCTACATCCTTGCCAAGAGACTCTTCCCTGTATATACCCATGATCCCAAGGCTCTGAGAGAGGTTGTCAGGCTTGGGCACAATCGGGAAGTCGGACTTCTTGGCAGTAGCCATGATGAGTACGATGAAAAGTATAGTCGCACCCAGGAGTATATTAACGACATTAGGCTTAAGTGCCAGCCCGATCATAGCTCCCCCTATGGCAGCAGATGATGCAATTAACGCAACCGGCAAAGAGAGACGCAGGCTTGCGAGGTTTCTCTTCAAGAGCCCTGGCCCTGCCGCAAGCGCCCCGGCAAGAGCAACGAGCAGCCCGGCGCCTCTGACGAAATCGATATTGAAAGGGAAAAATCCGCCGACAATCGGCACGAACAAAACTCCGCCCCCAACTCCGCCCAAAACTGCAAGGATACCGAGGACAAATGTTACAACAAACAAAACCAGCGGCCAGACCCACCATGCAACATTTGAATTTGCAATCGGGGGAGCGACGGCTTCAGCTGAAGCGAATACGGTAACAGTTCCCGCGATCAAGATCAGGAATACTATTAAAGAGATCACAACCTTTGAAGTTTTGAGTGTTTTTAGTAGCATTATTAGGCCTTCCTTTTATAAAAAACGTTAAAAATTATTGGCAAGACAAACCGCTTCAATTTGAAGCACGTCCGTTTTATTTTGTAACAGGACTTAATTTTAATAAACTGAGCTCAAAAAAATCAATATAATTTTTTTTAAGTTCCTCGAAAAGCGCGAGCTTTTGGCTGCGAATGTACCAGATAGGATAGATGAGATCAGCACGGAAGAGGTTATCCAGCTTCCTGGCCATTATTTTTTTTGCTCAACTTGTTTTCATACATCAATGCGTCTGCCTTGCTTAGTAAATCATCTAACGTAGATGGTTTTCCCGGGTCATAACAGACTACGCCAATGCTCATAGATAATTTATGAACGGGATTTACATTTTTGTTATATGCGTCCATATTTTTTTGAATACGCTCCTGAATGACCTTTTCATCACAGGCATCTATTGCCAGAATGGCAAATTCATCTCCACCGAGCCGGGCAAGAACATCCGTTTCCCTGAATGTGCTCTTCAATATATTTGCTGTTTCAGCCAATGCCTTATCCCCTTCCTGATGACCATAGTTATCGTTGATCGCCTTCAGGTTATCCATGTCCGCGTAAATCAATAATATCTTCTCCATTTTCCTAAGAGAAAGCTTCAACTTTGGCGTCGCGAAAGCTAAAAATCCCCTGCGATTATAAAAGCCCGTAAGGGCATCGGTAATTGAAAGTTTTTCCAGTTCTTCTCTTAACGCCATCATTTCGGCAATATCACTAAAAACTACAACTGCTCCCATAACATTTCCCTGTTCAATAATTGGTGTGCTTGTATAATCAACTGGAAAACTGCTCCCGTCTTTCTTCCAGAAGACATCCCCGGTTTCATGGTGAACCGCTCCATTTTTTAACGTTGCATATATAGGACATTCTTCAACCGGGCGAGGGCTTCCATCCGGTTTTTTATAATGCCATAATTCATGAGACCTCTTCCCGATAAGTTCTTCAACAGAATATCCGAGTATTCTTGCAGCGGCAGGATTTACAAATGTATGATGCCCTTTGGTATCTAAACCCAAAATGCCTTCAGCTGCAGCGTCCAGAACTGATTCATTCTTACGCATGAGTTTCTAAAGATTCCTCTGCATGCTTGCGCTCGGTGATGTCTTGATTCACTCCGTGCGTCTTCACAGTTCGGCCATTGGCATCCTTCTCAATGCGGATATTGACGCTGATGTAGCCCGCAGAGCCATCTCTGCGGAGTATGCGATGGTCCAACTGGCCCATGTAGTCCGGGTCTGTCGTTTCCATGTTTTTCTGAATTTCCGCGCCGACCACGGACTGGTCCTCAGGATATAGGAACTGCCCGGCATAGCGCGCGGAGGGCATGATGTACCCGCCTTCCCGCTCCGCTGTAGTGCGAAAGAGAGTATAGAACTGATCGTTGAATGTAAACTGATCGCGGATGACATCATAATCCCATGCGTCCATCCTGGCAATTTTAAGCGCCTCGGCCAGGCGGGCTTCGCTCTCGCGCAGCTCCGCCGCTGTCTTCTCCCGGCGCTTTTCGTAAACCCAAAAGCTCGCTATTGTCGCAATAATGATAAAAATCCAGACAAATATAATCCATGCAAAGAATTGCCTGTTTTTCTCCCATTCTTTCACTTTATCTTTTCCAATAAGATCATCTAATTCCTCAACCTTTCTGTTAAGTTCCAGTACAATCGCCTTTATCTTATGATCGGCAACCAAACCAATTTCGGACTTCTCAAGGTTTTGTAAACGCTTCAGCACGATCGTTTTAAACTTCATCAGATCCTGCCTGATTCCTTCAGCATGGGCGCGCAAGTCCGGATCCTTCAGCGGCTCTGTAATCCGGCCATGTTCGGTTTCTCCGCTGTTGAGAATCGCATCAGCGTATTGTATTGCCTCATCCATTTTCCCCATGACTTCCCTGACATCCGCCCCGGCATTGCCGTCTATAGCCTCCTCTAATAGTAAATGGACAGATGCAACATTGACCTCAATGTCCATAATCGCATCAATCATCAGAGAATCCACATGATCTCGCTTGGTGAGATGGTTGACCCATAGAAGCAGTATAATTGAGAATATACCGACTAAAAAAACAACTGTCGGCAACCAGAACCATTGCCGCGACTTTTTAACAGCCAGTATGTTCGTATTTTTTTCTTTCTTCATTCACCCTTCTACGCCGTAATTAGAAGTTATATCTATATTTTTTGGAAGGAGAAAAGCGCGTATTTCCGCTTCAAATCAGTTAAATTATATCACAATTTTCCTATCCTCCAGCGCCGAAGCCTGCTATAATGATATCAGGTGAAATTACCATGACCAAAAGAAATGCAAAAATAATCTGCACGCTCGGGCCTGCGTCTGTCGTTCCTTCTGTTCTCTTTTCCCTCATCAGGAATGGAATGAATGTGGCGCGGCTGAATTTCTCTCACGGCGATCACGAGAGCCACAGAAAAGCAATCGAGCTGGTACGGGAGGGCTCACAAAGATACAAAAGACCGGTTGCAATATTGCAAGACCTGCAAGGTATAAAAATAAGGGTAGGACGGGTGAAGGGCGGCTCTATTTTACTTGAGAAAGGAAGCAAGGTCATCGTAGCGCCGGGTGACGGGACAGGCGACGAGACAAAAATTTATGTCACCTATGCGGGCATCGCAAAAGACGCCAGAAAGGGTGACAGGATCTCTCTTGATGACGGCCTCATCCAGCTCGAAGTGGAGTCGAAGGACAGGCATTCGCTGAAGACTACCGTTGTGGAGGGCGGAATTCTGACCGACAGGAAGGGTGTTAATCTGCCGTTCAAGATAAAGGCGCATTCTTTTACCGAAAAGGATGCGGCTGACGTGGACTTCGGCCTTATGATGGATGTTGATTATATCGCTCTTTCTTTTGTACGGTCCGCATATGACATTGAGCGGTTGGAGGAGCGGTTTAAAAAAAGGAAAAAACGTGTGCCTATTATCGCAAAAATTGAAAAGCCCGAGGCATTGGACAATATAGAAGAGATACTCGATAAGGCTGACGGCATCATGATCGCAAGGGGCGACCTTGGCGTAGAACTGCCTCCGGAGGAGATCCCGGTGATACAGAAGAGGCTGATCGCGCTTGCAAACAATAAGGGAAAGCTTGTGATCACAGCAACTCAAATGCTTGAATCTATGACTGGACATAACCGCCCGACAAGGGCAGAGGCAGCTGATGTGGCAAATGCCGTTATCGACGGCACCGATGCATTGATGCTCTCGGCTGAAACTGCTTCGGGAAAATATCCTGTTGAGTCCCTGAAGATGATGAATAAGATCATCGATTACACGGAAAGAAATTCACCTGCCCAGACTTCTTCATTCAGATTAATGTACTCCCATAGTTCTACGGCCGCGGTAAAGGGTGCGGCGCCGAATGCCCTCTTTTCTGAGGCGGTGGCCGATGCTGCCTGCGGGGCGGCAGAAGATATAAAAGCACGGTATGTTATTGCCTGCACGAGCTCGGGATTTACCGCAAGGCTCGTTTCGAAATTCAGGCCCGGAAGTCCCATAATCGCCTTTACACCGGAAGCATCTGTCCTGAAGAAAATGTCCCTCTACTGGGGAGTGCGCCCCAAATTGATGCCTCCTCCCACAGACACAGACAAGATGATAACCGAGGTCGAAAATTTGCTTCTCGCAGAAGGACTGGTGAAGAAAGGAGATAAGATCGTGATAACCGCGAGCGCCCCGCTCCTCGGTTCCGGGAAGACGAATTTGATGAAGCTGCATCGTATAGGGGAAGGCAGTTTACGAGGTAACAAGAGGAGTTAAGCAAAGCCGTTCGTGATGGGAGTTCTCCCCAAGCATTAAGGATTTGATATGGCTGACCACCAAAGAATACTCCTGATATAAATACATTTGTATAAAGTACGATTCTCACTTTTTAGAGTAAAAATTCAAGGCAACCGCGCCCAATCAGGTGTGGGTTACAGACATTACATATATACCTACAGATGAGAGCTGGCTGTATCTTGCAGGGCACAAGGATCTATATTATAGGATATGCAATGGGGACGCGCATGACGAAGAATCTGGTCAGCTACTGTGCATATGAATACAGGAATATGCTTGAAGGTTTCGGGATGCAGGCATCAATGAGCAGAAAAGGGAATTGTTATGATAATGCGCCTATGGAGAGTTTCTGGGAAACGCTTAAAGAATGTTGCCATAGAGCACGAGGGTAAATGTTTTACATTTTAACCGGTCATTTTTACCATTAATAAATGTAATAATGAACACTTTAACAGAAGAGTAGATGATTCCCGATAGGGTATTTTCGGGTCAATGACGACTCCATTGAAAGATTACAGTTTTCAAACAGAAATTATCTAATCCACTAGGCTCTCGTAAAACTCCCTGAAGTTATCCTTGTTTGCGCTATCCCTGAGCGCAATTGCGTCTTTCGGGTGTTCATTCAGCATACCGGCTATAGCGTAAGGAATGATATATCCCCATTCCATCTTCTCTCTTAAAGGAATAAACTCCTTTGATATGAGGTCAAGTATTGGGCGTAAGTTAAACTTCGGATTCTTTAGGAAACCAATGAGGAGTTCGAGGGGACAGTTGCCTGAGCCGCGCCCGATCCCATAGACAGTGGCATCGAGATAATTTGCATTATGAATTATCGCCTCGATCGTATTCGAGAAGGCAAGCTGAAGCGAGTTATGGCCGTGAAAACCGATCTCTTTGGTTTTGATAATGGATTTAAACCTCTTCACCAGATGCTCTATATTCTCCTGATAGAGCGAGCCGAAACTGTCAACGATGTTGACAACATCCGCCTTGCTCTCCTTCTCTATCTGATGAAGGGCCTCATCCAGCTCGGGACCCCTGTCTTTTGATATTGCCATTATGTTTATGGCGGTCTCATAGCCCTTGTCCGCGAAATGATTGCACATGAATATTGCCTTGTCTATGTCCTTCACATAGGTGGCGGTCCTTATAACATCAACCGGGCTCTGGTCAGCGGGTTTTACGTCATCAAGATTCACGCGCCCCACGTCAACCATAACAGAAATTTTCGTCTTGGATTCTATCCCGTCAATCGCCTTTTTAACATCTTCGTCATCGCAGAATTTCCACGCGCCGTAATCTTTGGGAGAAAAGAACTCTTTGGAATTCTTATACCCGATCTCCATATAATCCACGCCCGCCTCTGATACCGCCTTATATACCTCGCGCACAAAACGGATGTCGAATTGATGCTTATTAATAAGCCCCCCATCGCGTATTGTGCAATCCAGAACCTTTATCTGTTCCCTGTACATGCTTCCTCCTTGAGATCACAACTGATATACTAAGAGGTATAAGTTTAATTAAAGAGGACTGGAATTGTAAAGAGGAGCACTGCCTCCCGGAGTTTTTTTATTATGCGAAAGAAGCCCAAAGTACCCTTCATCCCGGCTCAAAGGAACGAGACCGTTCGCCAGAGCATCATAACTCTGCTTGAAGGGCAGACGCTTTCCGCCAAAGAGATATCAGCAGATGTCAGGGTTTCCGAGAAAGATGTATATGAGCATCTTGAACATATACAGAAGAAGAAAACGGTCAGCCTTGACGTCTCTCCCGCTGAATGCAAAAAGTGCGGTTATATATTTACAAACAGGGAGAGACTTAAAAAACCCGGCAGATGTCCGGAATGCAAAGGTGAATCAATTCAGGAACCGCTTTTCAGCATCAGCAAAATATAGTTCAGGGGTGGAACAGACAAGTACTATGGCAGTTGCTCTTCAACGAACTTCCGCACCAATGCAACCGCTCCGGCTATATCTTCTGTTGCAGGCAGATGCCTTGCAATTCTATTTAAGCAATCCCACTCCTTCAGCAGCCTGTATGAAGCTTTGAAATTCATGGCGTAACCCCATGAGATGTTCATCAATCTAAAATCATTCACGGTCTTTAGAGACTCATAAGATACCTTTTGCTTCTTATAAATACGCTCAAGTATCTCCTTTGAATATTCAGGTGTATCAGGTAATCTGAAGGCTGTTGCAGATGCTCTTTGCTCCGGGGGACTCTCATAAAAATTAATAAAGACACGCAGAATATCAAGCTTGTCCGCATCGCGGATCAGCTTCTGGAAGAGCAGAAGCTCTTCGTCCTTAAGATCAGGTATCTGGAAAACATTGTGGAACTTTACAGAGTTGAAAATTAAATTTCTCTCGGCGGCGGCAAGACCACTTAAAAGATTTTCCTCCTGCAATATCTTTGCCCCAAGCAGGCCGTGATTAATTGATTTACCATCCTGAAAAGTCTTGTATTTTGTATACTGCGAAAATCTGCCGATGTCATGAAAGAGTGCTATTGTCTCTGCCAGTATTATCTTTTCTGAAGTAAGGGGCAGGGACTCGGCAATCTCTTTTATATTGGCGCATACGTTTTGAGTGTGCTCAACTTTAAGGCGGAGGTTTCGATTATCCCCCTCATCGGCTCCAAAGAAAGAGCTGGTATAGTCCGAGAACCATAATTTTAAAGAATTCAAATCATCGTTAGTCAAAATTTCAACCTCACTTTTTAAGGATAATAACCACGTTGGGATAAGAGAACGCGCCTGCTGATATTGCTTCCGGCGTTCCCTCTGTGATCTTCTCATCAGGATATCCGAGGCGTTCGCAGACATATATAATGATTGAAAGTGGCGAGGTGAGCGGCGAGAGGTTGAGAATTCCGGCAATCTTTGCAGGGTTATTTTCTTTGTCAGTAAGAATGCCGATCTTATGATAATTCTCCAGCAGATGAGGAATGTCGCTTGTTTCATGCTCAAGCTTTCTCCTATTGGCGGGGTCAGGCCCGCCGTGCAGGCTTATGAGAAATGAGTCACCCCATGGCTCCTTTATCTTTGAGAAGGCAACCTGAAGACTTGAGAGGTCAGGAAATATATCAAAAGTACCTTTGTCAAACTCATTTAATATAAGCTTTCCAAAGCCGAAGAACATAGGGTCGCCGTCCGCTAGCACCGAGATATTCTCTTTATCATAATTGCCGCGAATAAATGCGATGGTCTCATTAATATTGGCTGTAACTTTCAGTTTACTTTTAACATCCTCAAATTCACGGTATCTCTTGAAGACCTCAAAGAGCCTCGCTGTTGTGAGTATCACGTCAGAGCTGCGGATAATGCCGGAGGCCTTTTCATTAAGTGGCCTGTAGCCTATGCCTATCAGGTAGAATTTATTCATCTTCCTTTGCCGCTCTTATTTTTTTAAAAACTATCTCAGCAAGCGCGTCATCAGAGCCGAGCGGCTCTGTATAAATAAACTTCACATCAGGATATGAGGCCTTCGCCTCATTTATTATTGCGGGGATGCTCTTTGTGACATGTATCCCACTGCTTAAAAAATAAGGATGGATTATTATCTTAGCGGCCCCGTCCTTAATAGCTTTTCTTATCGCGTCTTCTATGGACGGCTTGCCGAACTGAAGATACCCAACCCTTACGCAATCTTTATTGCACTTAGGATGTATCATTGCATGCAAAGTGGACGCTACACCCGCAATGCCTCCTGATTCTTTTAAAGGACTCCCGTGTGCCGCTATAATGATTAGCTCCGTCTCGCTCATATGTCAGATAGTATAATTGATGAACCTTGTCACAGGATAGCCGTCATGGAATTCAATAAGGTTGAGTGCCGCAAAGTCCTGTTCTATCCTGAATATATTCTCAAGCGGAATACCAAGCAGATGGCAGAGGATGACCCTGTTTATGCCGCCGTGAGAAACTATGGCAATGGTAGAAATTCCACCCTCTCCCTTGCCCTCCCCTCTCGAGGGGGAGGGTTGGGTGGGTGGGATGTGTTCTATACGCTGACTCAGTATCTTTTCAAAAGCCTTTATCGCCCTGTCTCTCACCTCAATGGTGCTTTCTCCATTCATCGGGCTGAACTCAAGGGGATTGTTTGCCCATGCATTAAAGGCATCAGGCCATTTCGCTTTTATTTCATCAAAAGACATCCCTTCCCATAAACCAAAATTGCGTTCTCTCAGTCCAGGCAAGATTACTGGTTTTAGTCCATATGGTTCAGCAATGATCTCCGCGCTCTTTATTGCACGGGAAAGGTCTGAGCAGTATAGAGCGTTTAATGATTCTGCTTCTGCAAGATAACCGGCAACTCTCTTAATCTGTTCTATTCCGTTCGCAGACAAAGGCACATCCATATGCCCCTTGTATCTTTTCGTCTCCGCGCCCTCTGTCTCTCCATGCCGGATCAGATAAATTTTTGTGACCATATCATCGCACCCATTAAAAATAATATCTCCGAGATTTCCGAGACCGCGCCGAATGTGTCGCCGGTCATGCCTCCGAAGTTCTTATTTGAAAACCGGACTGCCGCAATGCAAAAGATATACAGTATTACCAAAATCAATAGAAAAGAGATGATAGCAGAAGTTTTATCAGAGATAAATAATGCCAGAAGCGAAATTACCAAAGTCAGCAAAGTTGCTGCTGCAAATTCCGTCATCTTCGTATGCTCAACAAATATCCTGCCGAGTCCGTCCTTCCTCGCTGACTTGCAATGAAAGATCGCAGTAACCATCGCCCAGCGTGAAAAAATAGGCATCAGAAAGAGCGACAGATAGTAAGTGTCAAGAGATATATTGAATATCGCATTCAAAAAAATATACTTCAGTAATATTGCAAATACTATCGCTATCACACCGAAGGGCCCGACAGCGCTATCTTTCATGATCGCAAGTTTTTTCTCTTTACCCTTTCTCGATGCTATAGCGTCAAACGTATCAGCAAGCCCGTCAAGGTGGAGCCCTCCGTTGATTATTATCATCAGAAGAAGAATGATCCCGTTTGAGACCTCAACAGGAAAAACCTTCAGGAATAATGCGGACGTTATTACAAGAAGTATCCCCTGTACCGTGCCGACTAGAGGGAAGAAAGCAGATGCCCCTCCCACATCTTTTTCAGACACATTATCCATCCTCTTCAGGGGGATGATCGTCAGGAACTGAAACGCAAGGAGCAGCTTCTTCATATACTATTCTTTTCCCGAAACAGAAGCTTCGGCAAATGTCGCCATCTCCTTATATATTTTAAGCCCCCCTTCAATCATCAGCATTGCCAGAGCCGCGCCTGTGCCCTCGCCGAGCCTGAGGTCAAGGTCAAGTATAGGCCTTAATCCTATTTTTTCAAGCAAAGCCTTGTGCCCGGCCTCCTGAGAATTATGCGCGGCAAACATATACCCTTTTGTCTTTGGTTCTATCATGTAAGCGATGAGCGCGCCTGCTGTTGATATGAAACCATCAATAACAATAGGCACCTTGTTTGCCGCAGCCCCTATGATCAGCCCGGCGATCCCGCCTATCTCAGCGCCGCCGACCTTTGCAAGCACATCAACAGGATCAGCAGGGTCAGGCATATTAAATGAAATGGCATCCTTAATGACCTGTACCTTATGCTTCCACGCCTCATCATTTATCCCTGTGCCTTTTCCTGTAATCTCTTCAACGGTTTTGCCGGTCATGACCGCTGTTATGGCGCTTGAGGGCGTAGTGTTGGCAATGCCCATCTCGCCTGTTGCAAAGATCTTGTATCCCTTTTTTACATATTCGTCAGCAAGTTCTACCCCAACTGCTATGCATTTAAGGGTTTCTTCCCTTGTCATTGCAGGGCCCTTTCTCATATTCATTGTTCCTGAGATGACCTTCCGCGATACAAAGGCATCGCTTTTGATATTTCCAAGATCGCCGTCAACGCCTATATCCACAACAACAACATCTGCCCCTGCATGTCTTGCAAGGACATTTATCCCGGCGCCGCCGTTAATAAAATTAAAGACCATCTGCTGAGTGACCGCCTTTGGAAATGCCGAGACACCTTCATCAGCAACGCCATGGTCTCCCGCAAATGTGAAGACAGCCTTCTTATTAAGTGAAGGCATCGGGTTCTCTGTGATGGCGACGAGTTGTTTTGCAAACTCCTCAAGCCTGCCAAGACTGCCCTGCGGTTTTGTGAGGCTGTCCAGCCGATTTTGTGCCTGCTCCGCGAACTTGCCGTTAGTATTTGTGATGCTTGAAAGTATTGATTCCAATGTCATTATATCCTCCGTTCGTGTTCTCATTCCGATGTATAGTTTTTATTTTTCAGCCTTTTATCTTTATCGGGATCCCGACAGTTACCAGATATACTTCATCTGCGATCTCAGCTACTTTCTGATTTAAAAACCCAGCAGTATCTCTGAATCTCCTTGCGAGCTCATTCTCAGGCACAATACCCATCCCGACCTCGTTTGAGACGATAAAGAGTTTAGAATTAGAAGTGTCGAATTTTAAGTTTTCAAGCACAGCCATTAAATCGTATATCTTACCGCTGCAATCCATGTCACCGCTGATCACGTTAGAAAGCCATAGTGTCAGGCAATCAAGAAGAACAACGCTGTACTTGACTCTCAGGTCAGAAATGATTTCAGAAACTTTAAACGGCTCTTCAAAGGTGTCCCAGTCAGCGTCGCGCTCTTTCCGGTGTTTTTCAATCCTTTCCTTCATCTCATCGTCAAGAGCCTGCGCAGTCGCTATATACGCTTTCCGCCCTTCCACTTTAGCTGTCTCATTAAGGGCAAAAGAGCTCTTTCCGCTCCGTGCGCCTCCAGTTATAAAGACGATCTTTCTTTTCATATCTTCTTAATCCTCCAATCGATAAGTTACAGGTATCTCAACGCGGTTTTCAATGTAAGGATATGGCGCTGCCTTTTTAACTACCCTAAGAGTCGCTTCATCAAGCATTTTATATCCTGAACTTTTTATCACCTTTATCTCACTCGGCTCTCCTTCGGCTCCTATGAAGAAGCTCACATATGCCGTTCCTTCAAAGCTCCTTCTTCGTGCTATCTCGGGATAGGTCTTTGCTCTCTCAATCGCGGTGCTGATAAGGCTAAGTACGTCTGTCTTAGTCAATCCGCCTCTTTTATCATCCGCTGTGTTGTCGCTTAAAATAATTTCTTCTCCGCTTTGTGCGGAATTCGCATATTCCATCCTCTCGTAGGAAAACGTTTTGTCAGAGCTTTTCGCTATACCTGTGGTGTCCTCTGAATCAATGGAGAGAGATTCCGTAATGTTGGCTTCTCTATTGTCTGATACGGAATCTTTCAATATTATCTCTTCGTCATGGTCTCTTTTTTCTATAATTACAGCAGGCTCTTTCTGTATCTTCTTTGCTACTGTTTTTTTAAATGAGGCATCTTTTTCAACTGATGCCGTGGGTTCCTCAACATCAGACTTAAGGTCTACAAAGAAGACCTTATCATTCAGCATCTTTCCGCCGTCCCCCTGCAATCTCACTGAGAGCAGGAGGAGAGCGGAAAAAGTGATATGCAACAACAATGAAAGAATCAATGTGCGTTTGATTTCCATTTTATTCTATGCCTGAACAATGATCTCTGATTCATGTTCAGCGTCTAAAAATCAACTGTTACCCCTGCAAGGAAGTTTCTCTTGGGAGAAGGGTAGAACGCCTTCTCAAGAGGGTATCCGCCGAGCACGCCGTATTCTGAATATTCACTGTCTGTTATGTTGTTTATATCCAGAAAGGCTGTGAGGTTATGCCATTTATATTTAAGCTTTCCGTTCATAACCAGATAATTTTCCTGCTCTTCAAAGTTACCCGCAAAATCACTTATAAACGGCCTCTCTCCGACATAGATCCCGTTAAGAGCCGCTGTAAAGCCTCTTCCCATATCAATGACAGCAGACAGGGCGGTCTTGTGATTTGGCACATTCGGAATATCATTTCCTTTAAACTGCCCCCCCTCTATCGTTGCACTCATATACGTATAACTCCCGTTCAACTCCAGCCACTTAAGAGGCTTGGCGTCGAAGGATATCTCGACACCGTCCCTGCGGGTCTTCCCATCCATATTCTCATTTGCATAAGATACAGGGTTAAAAAATATCTCATCGTCTGTATCTATCCTGAAGAAGTTTACATGCGCGTATATATCATTAGTAAAATAATGCCTCAACCCTATCTCGTAATCATTCGATCTTTGAGATGTCAGGCTTGTATCTATCGTGCTGGTGAAGAAGCTGAAGAGCTCATCAAGGACCGGATATCTGAAGCTCTTTGCATAATTAAGATAGATATAGGATTTTTTATAAAAATTATAATTGATCCCCGCTGTATACAGATTTTCATCTATTGTCGCACTATCAGGAATGCCCGGATCAAATGTGAAGTCAGCATTGTCATGTCTATAACCTGCTGACAGGAGAAGGTCATCAGAGATGCTGATCTCATCATGAAGATAATAGCCCCTGTTCTTTTTTTGCAATTTAAAATCGCCTATTGTTCTGGATCCAAAGAATAGGGAATCATTTGTTATATCTTCTTCTGCATGCTGATAATCAAAACCGGCTACCAAACTGTTGCCGGCATGACCAATTTCATTCTTGAGCAGTATCTGGGGTGAGAGAGCAAAAGTTTTGATCTCGGTATCGCTTGAAAATTCTCCAACTGCAAAAGACGAGAAAGTAGATACATCTCTCTCTCTGAAAGATACATCCAGTTTAATATTGCTGTCTTTCCAGAAATAAATTTCAGGGCCGCCTTTAAAATAATAATCCTCTATCTCTGCAAAATCATAAGGGTTCGTAGTGTCAGTTCTTGATGCCCCTGCTGCGAAATCGCTCTCTTTCAAGGCGCCGGGCAGCCCTGTTTTGTCCTTGTGATATCCCGTACTCAAATTTAACTTGATAAAATCATAGGGGTAGAAATTCAGGTTTGCCCCCAGATCTTTTGCTTCGGTGTCGCTGTTGTCCCTGTATCCATCAGAAGATAAATAACTGCCGTTGACTGAATAGGAAAGTTTGTCCATGCTGTTGGAAAGATAAGCGTTACCTTTATATGTATCATAGCTTCCGGCTACAGCTCCAACGCCGGCATTTAAGGCCGCTCCCTCTTTTGTGATTATGTTTATAACACCTCCAGCGGCATTGTCTCCGTACAGTACTGCCGCGCGTCCCCCTCTTATGATCTCTATCTTCTTCACCCTGTCAACAGGTATCTGTGTCCAGTCAGTACCACTGAGGTCAGCCTGATTTACACGCCTGCCATCCACAAGCACGAGGGTGTTTAGTGCAGAGGTCTCGCCAAACCCTCTAATATCAACGGTAATATTGCGGCGGTTTCCCCCAATATCATTCACCTGTATGCCGGGCTCCGCCCTCAGAAGGTCCGGGATGTTTTGGGCAGTGGAGTTCTTGATCTCCTCTTCGGTTATAACGCTAGTGTTTAGAGGCACAGAAGAAAGCTTTTCTTCATATCTTGTTGCTGTCACGACTACTTCATCAACTTTTATCGTCTCCGGCTCGCTCGCCATTAACGGCACAGTTGTAAAGAACATGATTAGTATCAATATAATTATTCGCTTCATTATTTTTTCTCCTCAATTTATTGTTTTAGTTTTATCATCACCTTTGATTCTTAATCATGATCTCCGTCATGAAGTATTCATTATCATAGCTGCCTCCTCTTCCCTCGAAGGGGTCTGTTTTCAAGGTAATCAGGATCTCCTGACTCAGGGCTTCCTACTTGCCCGCCTTCCCATCCCGAAGCGTCGGGACAGTGGCATTTTGGGCTTTCGCTCCCTTTACAGTTGCGGGGCAGTCTCTGCTTTTCACAGAATTCCCCTGCATTACCTTGTGTTGATCTAAGCTGGTAAAGATTTCATGCGCTTAATACTTTATATACACTTCTCCCGAACTCTCTCTCATTATATCAACGTCAACATCAAACGCTTTTTTGATGGACCCCTCTGTCATAATGATGTCAGGAGTCCCGTTTCCTATGACAGCCCCTTCTTTTATTAGCATTATCCTGTCAAACTGCAGGGCTATATTTATCTCATGAAGCGCCATCACAACAGTTATGCCCCTTTTTTCTCTCAATTTCTTCAATAACCTGAGAAGCTCTATCTGGTACTTGATGTCCAGGTTTGCAAGCGGCTCATCAAGCAGCAGAAGACCGGCCCCCTGCAATAACGTCATTGCAATGTATACCCTTCTCCTCTCACCTCCGCTGAGGTTTGTGATCAAGGCCCCTGCCTTTTCCTGAAGGCCGACCATCTCAAGCGCGTCGTCAACCGTCAGTTCCGGCATGATGTCATAGGGATACAGTCCCATGCCGACAAGCTCCTTCACTGTGTATGGAATATTTATATCAAGCACCTGCGGAAGATAGCTGAGCAGTTTCGCGCGGTCCTTGTTCTTATAAGAAACGATTGGTTTGCCCCATAGGCTCACATCTCCCGCTGATGCGTTCAAGAGTCCGCTTGCAAGCTTTAGTATTGTAGACTTGCCCGATCCGTTCGCGCCCAGAAGGCCGATGAATTCACCATTCCCTATTGAGAAAGACATATCTTTAATGAACGGAGTTCCCCTCTCATAGAAAAAGTTAATATCACCGAATTCCAATATGCCGTCAGAAACTGAGGACATCTTTTCTCCTTAACAGATATAAAAAGTAAGGCGCGCCTATTACCGCTGTGATTATTCCCGCGGGAAGTTCGGTCGGCGATATTATAGACTTGCCTATAAGGTCGGATATACAAAGCAGTACCCCGCCTCCAAGCGCTGATATAGGAATAAGGACCCTGTTGTCTGAACCCACTATGAACCTTCCTATATGCGGGACCAGAAGGCCGATGAAGCCTATCATGCCGCCCAATGATACAGAAGCAGCAGTCATAAAGCCGACAGATATAAACAGGATGAACCTTTCCTTTCGCGGCGAGAAACCAAGACTATGCGCAAGATCATCGCCGAGCATAAGCGCGTTGAGCGCTCTGGCACGGGTCATTGCAACAATAAGGCCCGCTGTTATAAAAATAAATCCATAAGGCAGCACCGGCCAGTCGGCAAGAGAGAGGTCTCCGAATATCCAGAGCGTTGCACGTCTTAACCCTTCATCACTTGATATGCTCATAAGAAGCATCAGCATGGCTGAAAAGAGAAAGCCCAGGCCGACACCGGCAAGCAATAATCTTTCCGGCCAGAAGCCGCCCCGCTTCCACCCCATGGCCCCCACAAATACTCCCGTTATCAGCGCGCCGATAAAAGCGAGGAGCGGGATTGTAACGCTTCCAAAAACAGTCAGCCCCATGATGATCCCGAATGCGGCAGTGAGGGCCGCGCCGCTTGATATGCCGAGGATATAGGGGTCAGCAAGAGGGTTCCTCAGTATCCCCTGAAGTACCGCTCCCGACGCGCCCAGCGCCATTCCCATAAATATAGAGACCAGCACCCTCGGCAGCCTTATAGAGAAGAGGATCTCTTTATCAATCCCGTTAATATTAAAAGGGTTGATCGGCTTTGGGCCGACAAAGAGGGCCAAGGCGAAAATTATTGCTGCAATGATTGTAATGAGTATTAATTTTATCTTCATCTTTATTTAATTATCTTTTTAAATACATCTCTAATTCTTCTATCCCCTTTATCACCCTTGGCCCCAGCCTGTAAAGATGGTCGCTGACAAAGAAGACTTTTCCGTTCTTTACAGCTTTTAAGGTTGAAAGCCTCGTAAGCAATCCGCTTGATACACTCTCCATGCCTTTCCCTTCACCTATAAAGATAATATCCGGCGACTGTCTCAGTATCTCTTCCATCGAGTATTTCGGGTATTCTATCTTTGCATTACCGGCAATGTTTACTGCCCCGAGTATATTGATGGCATCATCTACCTCTGTGCCGGGACCGGCCACGACCAGCGGCTCAGGCCAGATGATGAAGAGGATTTTTTCTCTCCTGGCCTTCTTTTCTGACTTTATCTGCTCAATAGCTGTTTCTATATCAGATGCAAGGGCATTGAATTTCTCGTTTTCATGAAGGGCCATGCCCATTTTTCTTATACCGTCAGGAAGTTCGGGTATTGTCCGCGCCCTGAAGACGTAGGTCTTTATCCCCATTGACCGGAGTTTCTCTTCAAATGCCTGCGGGTTGCCGTCCGTGGTTATTATCACAATGTCCGGTTTTAAAGAAACAACCGCTTCAAGCGAAGGGTTTGACATCCCGCCTATTTTAGATATCTTCTTTGCCTCCTCAGGATAATCGCAGAATGTCGTTACCCCGACTATCTTATTCCCAAGCCCTGCGGCAAAGAGTATCTCTGTAGTGCTTGGTGAGAGAGAGATGATGCGCTTTGGCGCTTCAGCAGAGGATTGTGAAGGAGAGGCGCAGAGGCACAAAAGCACAAAGGCACAAAGCAGAAAGAATAATTTCACTTTCTTAATTAGTTTGCATCCTTGCGCCTTTGCCACTTTGCAATATTCCAGAATCATATAAAAATCCCCGGCCTCCAATAAAGAAAGCCGGGGATAAAAGCCAAAATAACCTTTATCCTCACAGCCTCTTACCACGAAGGCTTCTTCAGTGAGTTATATTCAGGCAGGTCTTCTGGCTCACCCGGCCTTTATCCGCCTTCCCTTCCAGGACTTCTGAAAAGTGGCTTTACGATAAAGGTGTTATCCCGAATGAATAGGGATCAGGATTTACAGCGGCGGGTCCGCTCCAGTATTTCACTGGATTCCCCTTTAAGCCCCTAAGGGCGCCTGAACAACGCAGATGATTATAACTTACAAGCTTTGGAGAAAGTCAAGACGTCCTTAGCCGCACTACTTCTGTAAACGCCGTCAACAAAGACATTGGTATAAACTTTATTATTTTCCTTAATGACTTTTTTAGTTTTCTTTGATAAACTTCTTCTCAAAGACATGATTCTAATTCTAACCTCGTTATGTCTAAACTACTTGGGATCGTTCCATGCTGTTTAATTCATTCGAATTTATTTTTCTGTTTTTGCCAATAACTGTAATAGGGTTCTCCTGTATTGGCAAATATGGCCGTAAAAGGCTTGCTGTTTTATGGCTTGTGGCATCATCCCTGTTTTATTACAGTTGGTGGAATCCTGCGTATTTTTGGTTAATAACCGCCTCGATAGCTTTTAACTATGTCATTGGCACTACACTATCTAAACAGTTGAGTCTCTCTAAAATTAGCCGAAAAATAATTGTAGCATCAGGCATAGCTTTAAATCTTTCCCTGCTGGGCTATTTCAAATACGCCAATTTTTTTATTAAAAATATTAACAGCTTGCTTGAACAGCCTGTTATACATCTGAATACAATTATTCTTCCGCTGGCGATCTCCTTCTTCACGTTTCAACAGATTGCCTATCTGGCAGATGCATACGAAGGCAGAGTTAATGAACACGATTTCCTCCATTACTGTTTGTTTGTGACTTTCTTTCCGCAATTAATCTCCGGCCCTATCGTCCACCATAAAGAAATGATGCCGCAATTTGAAAAAAATTCCACTTATAAGCTTAGCAGTGAAAATATTGCGGTCGGATTAACGATCTTTTTTATCGGGTTATTTAAGAAAGTTATTTTAGCAGATGGGGTAGCTGTTTATGCTGCCCCGGTGTTTAAAGCGGCTGAGCAAAATATTATGCTTTCTTTTTTGGAGGCTTGGGGCGGCGCGCTTGGATACACATTTCAGATATACTTTGATTTTTCAGGTTATTCAGACATGGCAATCGGTTTGGGCAGAATGTTCGGCATAAATTTGCCTCTCAACTTCCATTCGCCTTATAAGGCGAAGAACATTATTGAATTCTGGAGGCGGTGGCACATCACGCTCTCCCGTTTTCTACGGGATTATTTGTATATTCCGCTTGGAGGCAATCGTAAAGGCAGTGCCAGGCGTTACTTAAATCTTATGATTGTAATGTTCCTTGGAGGTTTATGGCATGGCGCCGGATGGACATTTGTTGCATGGGGCGCCATGCATGGTATTTACCTGATCATAAACAATATCTGGCGTACAGTGCGTCAGGCATTGGGTTATGATTCAAATGCCTCCAGTAGGCTGGGGCACAGATTATCACAGGCAGTCACTTTCACTGCGGTTGTCTTTGCATGGGTGCTTTTCAGGGCTGAAACTCTCAACGGAGCAGAAAATATATTGAAGGGGATGGCGGGATTAAACGGATTTGTCATACCTGAATCCTATCTGGAAGGTCTTAATCAGATAGTACCAATAAAGAACTTTCTCGCCAATATAGGATGGGAATTTCATCCTCTTAAATTTCTTCGTGGCAAGGCGGAAATATTAAGCCTGTTTTTTTTACTTGCTTTATCGTGGTGCGCTCCGAATACCCAGCAGATCATGCTTCATTACCACTCTGTCTTCGATATATACCGTGTTGAGATCAAGGCATGGAGATGGAATTTTGCGAGGTGGACGCCAAATTTTACATGGTTTCTGTTTACGCTGTCTTTAGTAATAATTTCAATTTACCGTATGATGAGTTATGGATATAAAGAATTTATTTACCGGTTTTTCTAACAGAACATATATAGTTTGTATAATTCTCGGAATTATCGCGTATGTTTTTATTGCGGAAACATTTCTGAGGATTTATGTTATTCCAAATGACGAACTTTCTCAAATTGCCGTGTCGGTTTATGAGTCGGGAAAACAGGATGTGATTATCGGCGATTCTCAGTTTAAGTTTGGATTCCCGGAAAATGACGCTCTCTTCAAAGACTTATCGTATAACGGAATGCCGGTCGAAGCAATGGAAATTATACTCAAGGAATATTACAGACACATAAAACCAAACAGAGTAATAATCATAGCGGCTCCTCAAATGTTGGCGGAGAATAGAGTAGAAAGAGGGGATTTGGGGTTTAAGGAATATTTCAAGTTCAATACGGTGAAATTTCCTTTTATGATTTATGCTTTTGAAAAACTTGTCAGCAGGAACCTGGCGGATATGTCTAAGTGGATACATTATAAACCCGAGCAAAAGGTGAAAGAGAATATGTGGGAAAAAACATCTGGGGAGAATAGAATAGAGATGACGCGAAAACGCATTGAAACACAACGCCCGGTTAGAAACTTTCAGGAAACACAGAACTTTAAATCATACTATAAGATTTTAACCTTCTTGAAAGATAAAAATGCAGCGGTGTGTCTATTGAGAATGCCTGTTTCAATTGAATACCGGGAATTGATTCTCAACGATAATGATTTTATCGCATCTGAAGCGGAATTTAAAAAAATGGCTGCATTATATGAAGTTAAATATGTTGACCTCGGACAAATTCCTTTAAAATATGACGCCTCTTTTTTTATAAATTCGGATCATTTAAATGAAAAAGGCAGAAGGCTATTTGCGCCGCTTGCGGAGAAATACTGCTTTGAAAAATAAATTCATTATTGTTGATACGACTTTTGAAATTAATAAGAACCATCTTAGACATGGGACTCTTCCATCTTTTCAAGGACTCTGTTTTTAAGGAGATACTCTTCAAGTTTATCTTTATCCATCGCTTTCTCATTCTCTGAAACATAAGAGTTCTTAATCCGACTTGAAACAATGTCAGGATATTCATATTTTATAGACTGGTAAATTGATTTTAAGGCGGGAGTGACAACAAACATATCCTTTAATTCCAAAGAGCGGTGAACTTCTTCATCGCTCATAAGCTCTTCGTAAAGTTTTTCGCCAGCTTTTGCCCCTATTTCTACAGTCTTTATATCCGAACGCGCGCAGCCATATTTTGGGGCAAGCACCTTTATCATCACTTCAGCAAGATCTGGTATCCTGACTACCGGCATCTTTGTAACAAAAACTTCGCCGCCTTTGGAGATCAGCACTGATTTCAACACTAATCTTGCCGCTTCTTCTATCGTCATAACGAAACGCGACATTCTTTTATCAGTTATCGTTACAGGACCGCCGTTCTTGATCTGTTTCATAAATAGAGGCACTACCGATCCTCTTGATCCAAGGACATTGCCAAACCTAGTGCTGCTGAAAATGGTCTGGCTGTCTTTTTTTACAGCATTAGCCGCGGTTATCAGCTTTTCGCCCATAAGCTTTGAGGTACCCATAACATTTGTAGGATTTACTGCCTTGTCACTGCTTGTAAAAAGAACCTGCTTTACATTGCGGGCAGTTGCAGCTCTTATAATATTCTCGACACCTATTATATTAGTCTGTACCACATCAAAGGGGTTATATTCAGTGATATATACATGCTTGAAGGCGGCAGAATGAATGATGATATCAATATCTTTGGAAAGCATTTCTAATTTGTCTCTGTCTCTTACATCGCCAAGAAAACAGAAGACGTTTTTATTTCTGTATTCTTCCATAAGGAAAAACATTTCCGATTCATTGTTGTCCATCAGCCGCAGTTCCGCAGGCTTAAAAGAGACCATCTGCCTTACCAGTTCTTTCCCGATGGTTCCCGCGGCGCCGGTTAACAGAATTTTCATGCCTCTATAAAAAGTTTTCATATATTCTCCCTACTTAAATTATAGAATATTTTAATACATATTGAGAAATGAATGTTAAGGTCTTCAGATTTTTTGTGATGAGACTATGGTAAAATTAGGTTACTCAAAGATCAAATAAGGCTATTCAAAAAATATTAATTGAATTTAGATTATATCCCTCAAAATGGACACTAAAGAGAACCTTACCTTAAACAAGCAACGTTTACTGTCGCTTGATGCATTCCGTGGATTTGCTATGATGATGATGCTTACCGAAATCTCACATCTCAATTATGTGCTAATAGGGATATTCTCGGGTAAGCCCGTGGTGGGGGCATTGGTAACGCAGTTGCAACATCATGAGTGGAACGGTCTGTATTTCTGGGATCTTGGACAACCGTATTTTACATTTGTTCTTGGCATTGCAATGGCTTTGTCTTTGAGTAAAAGATTGGCCCAGGGGGCCGACTGGAGCCAGACCTTCAGACATATTCTTTATCGTTGCTCAATCCTGTTTCTACTTGGACTTATTTTGGCAATTGAACATAATAACCAATTAACCTTTGAATTATGGAATATATTGGTAGTTCTTTCTTTTAATATCCTTATAACTTTTCTAATCTTCAAGTTCAGAAATTCAACACAACTGATAATCTCATTTGGCTTGCTGATTATATATGATATGTTATATCGTTTGGTTTCAATAGACGGCTTTGCCCAGCCTTATATTAAGCACCATAATCTTGGAACATTTATGGATTTAGTGTTAATGGGAAAAACCAATCATGACGGATGGGTCGCCATTAACGCCATACCTACTACCGTACATGCAATATGGGGGGTATTGACAGGAAAAATACTGTTGAGTTCTCTCAGTCAGAACAGAAAACTTTCAATAATTACATCGCTTGGACTAATAGGGGTAGTCATGGGCTATGGAATTGATTGGACCGGCATAGTCCCAATCAACAAGCACATCAGCACAAGCTCATTCATGATCGTTTCCGGTGGTTTTTGTTTCTTAACATATGCTGTTTTATATTGGATGATTGATATTATGAACTATAAAAAATGGACTATTCTGTTTACCGTTGTTGGCATGAATCCCATGTTCATTTATTTGTTCAGTGCAACTATTGGAAGGAAGTGGTTAAACGGATTCACGGCTATTTTTTCTGAAGGAATTCTGGGACGGTTTTTCCAAAGCACGGGAATTATAGATGGAGTTAGCTCTATATTAGCAATTGGTTTTGAATGGTATTTATGCTACTGGCTGTTTAAGCGAAAAATTCTTATTAAGCTGTAAAATGCTTGCTCCAAAAATGAAAATAAAGATCGGTACTGTCTATGTTATTTTACTGCATTTTTTTATAGCTTTGATTTTAGTCAAACCCGGTTTAATTAACCGTGTTTACTTAAAACTTGGCTTGCAAAAACCAAATGAAATTGATACAGCAGATCATTATACTCGAACATTAACCTACCATTCAATTATTGACCAAAGCGTGCCTTCAGGCGCAGTTATTTTCTTGGGCGACAGTCACTTTGAAAGGCTTTGTGTCTCTGCAATTATTGATAAATCCGTTAACTATGGGATTGGAGGTGATACAACTGACGGCGTGTTAAAAAGACTTCCTGTCTATAAATCTTTAAATAGAGCAAACGCTGTGATAATTTCTGTTGGCCATAACGATTTGTGGCAGAGATCAAATGAGGAGATCATCAGGAATTATAAATTAATAATTGAAGCGCTTCCTTATAACATACCTATTCTTTTCAGTTCTGTGTTGCCAGTTGATGAGAGAGCAGACGTAAAATTTACCGGCATGAATATTAGAATCAGTTCACTTAATTCATCTTTACAGAAATTGTGTAATGATTTTTCAAATTGTTATTTCATTGACTCCGGACAGAATCTTATTGATGAAACAGGCAATCTTGCAGCCGGTTATCATAATGGCAAAGGCGCTCACTTAAATGCTAATGGAAATTCTATCTGGATAAGTTACCTTAAGGATATTCTCCATAATGATATAGATGTTTTCTACAATAAACAATCCCACAAAGGATCGTAATCTGTATAAATAAATCATTTACACCGCGTTTGTTACTTTAGTTAGGAAAACGATTCAAGATATATTTCCATTTATATTGTAAAATATTTACAGACCAGATGATATAAATTAAGTGTCTAAGGCTTTAAATAGTTTATGTATATTACAGGTATAGGCAGAACGAAATTCGGCGTTTTAAGACAATCTCTGCCGGAATTATCATACGCTGCTATCTCTGCAGCGTTGAGTGATGCAGAGATGGAAGTTGGACAACTTGACGCTATATTTATAGGGAATTTCTGCGGAGGCCCAACCCAGAGCCAGCTCCATATCAACGCACTGATTGCCGATATCCTGCCTGTTTCCCACATTCCTATTATTCGAATTGAAACTGCTTGCGCAAGCGGCGGCGCTGCACTTTATCAGGCATTGATCTCATTGAGCAGGTTCAATAATGTTATGGTTGTAGGAATGGAGAAACTTAACGTAGAATCCGTAAAAGCAACAAGTGCAATTGCAATGGCAGCTGACAGGCTCCATGACCAGGCAGAAGGACTGATTTTCCCCGCTTCCTATGCGCTCATTGCTCAACAGCATATGCTTCGTTACGGAACAGAACTTGATGATCTGGCATTTATTTCGCTTAAAAATCATGAAAATGCGAATTTGAATGAATTCGCTCACTTTTATAATACAGATATTGATATCAATAAAATCATTAGATCCCCAGTAGTGTGTTCTCCCTTAAGATTGTATGACTGTGCTCCATTAAGCGATGGCGCCAGTGCGGTTGTTGTTTCTAAGACCAAAAGAAGAGATCGGGATGTTAAGGTCATTGCTTCATCATGCGCAACAGGCAATCTCTCTTTAACTAATACTAAAGATATTACATCTTTCCCGGCTGTAAAGATTGCGGTGCTGGATGCCTATAAACAGGCTGACTTATCACCAAAGGATATAGATATTTTTATGGTGCATGATTGCTTCACAATTGCAGAGATCATTGCGATGGAAGACATCGGAATTTGCAAACCCGGGGAAAGCAAGCATCTTGTCCGTGAAGGGAGAACTAAAATTAATGGAGATATTCCAGTGAATACCGATGGCGGACTAAAAGCAGACGGCCATCCAATTGGAGCTTCGGGTTTAGCGCAAGTCTTTGAGATTGTTAAACAACTGCGCTCAGAGGCAGGTAATCGGCAGGTGAAAAATGCCAGTATTGGTCTTACACATAATGTAGGCGGGGTAGGCGGAACAGCAGTAATTCATATTTTCCGGAAAGATTAGCTATGGCATGCATTTGTGAAAAATGTGGTTTTATCTGGCGCTTTCATGTGGATTTATGCGTGAAGTGCAAGGTTAAGACAAGAGAATATAGTCCTATCGCATATATTGTAAAAGGAGTGACGGAGGTGCGTAATCCTTCAGAGGGGCATTATGACGTGCCTTATTATGTCTTGCTGCTGGAAGATGAGAATAAAAGGCTATCCTTACGCAAAAGCTTTAACATATTTGAAATAGGCAATAAGTTCGACGAAAGTCTAAATAAAATTCATCTGCCGCAAATCGGCATCGTAGGAACCGGAGTTACCGCTGTCGGGATAGCGCAAATTGCTCTTATGTCGGGATGTAATGTAATTTTGAAAGGCAGAAGCATTAGCTCTTTAGATAATGCCATGAACAGAATAAGAAGCGCATTGTCTAAGCATGTAATACGCAAAAAAGAGCTTGACGTAATGCTGTCGTCCATTAAGCCCACTCAAAATATGTCTGACCTTGCCAGTGTTGATATTGTTATCGAAGCGGTTATCGAAGATATAAATGTAAAGCGTGATGTTTTTAAAGACCTTGAAGCTGTTTGCAGTGAAAACACAGTGTTAGCCACAAATACTTCATCCCTGTCCATAGACGAGATATCCGGGATTCTAAATCACCCCGAGAGGGTCATAGGGATGCATTTTTTTAATCCTGTTTCCAAGATGCGTCTGGTAGAAATAGTCTGCGGCGCAAAAACTGATCAGAGAGCTATAGAATATACCCGGCAGACGGCCAGATCTCTTCAAAAGACACCTGTAATTGTTAAGAATAGCCCTGCCTTTATCGTGAACAGGCTTCTCATGACTTTTCTGAATGAAGCTGTTCAAATTCTGGAAGACGAGTTGGCAACTAAAGAGGACATCGACAATGCCGTAGAATTAGGACTGAAACATCCTATAGGACCTTTTAAACTGCTGGATTTGATCGGGATCGATGTTTTTAATAAAATCATGGATACCCTGCATGAAGCTATGCCGAATAAATATAAACTCTCAGCCCTTTTAGAGGAGATGGAGAGTGAGGCATTGTTAGGCAGGAAAACGGGAAAAGGTTTCTACACTTATTCTTAAAACTTTCAAGCATCCGATCAACGCATGGTGAACAAAAAAGTAACCATACGTTTACTATTTCCCAATAACTTTAACCGGACAAAGCATTACCTCTACAGATATGCAATAGCAACTTAACGTAATGAAAACTAATATATTGCTCTCTTCTGCTATTTTACTTCTTTTTATAATAATTTTATTTCTGACCTATGCGCCTGTGACCCGAGGTCACTATTTATCTGCGGAGGATTATGGCTACGTATGGGTAAGGAAGGCGAAAACGGTAAATAGTCAATCATATATTGATAATTTACGTGAAATAGTGTGGGAGGGGAGGCCGTTAGAAACATTATATACTTATCTTATATTTAATAAATATATTAATGCGTTGCGATCTATCGAAGCTGCTAACACGGCTCGTCTAATAGGAGTCATTGGCACAGGATTATTGGCTTATGTGATGTTTCTCATCTTTAAGATAAACAGATTCAGAACCGACCATGCTTTCCTGCTCGGTATCCTGATTTGCACATTGCCTCCCATACAAACATATGTCAGCATGGTTTACACAGTTATTTTTGTTTTTAGTGTGCTGCTGTCGGCATTATCCGCTCTTATATTGTTCAAGGCTGTATTTAGAGAAGATAAACAAAACAATACAGCACATATAACAATTAGTGTTTTGATCGCTATGATTCTATTCATAATTTCCTTAAATATTTATCAGCCAACTGCGATGATATATTGGGCAATGGCTGTAACTCCTCTTATAATAAAAGATGAGAATTTTACAAAAAAAAGGTTATTGTTTTTTACCATTTACTTCTCTGCCGGTTTTGCTTCTATGTTAATTTATATGGGCATTACAAAAATCATTGGTTTGCAATTGAACGCCGGGCTTTCCTACAGAGGCGCTTTTATTAACCGGGGCGAAATCTATGAGAGGATAATATGGTTTATAAATTATCCGCTTTATGGCGCACTAAACTTATGGAATATTTTTCCAGCCAAAAGAGTAGCATTATTTGTTAGCATTCTTATTGTATCCGGCATGTTATACGGTTTTGGACATGCAGTCTTTCAGATAATAACAAAGAAAAAAAGATGGATTTTCTTATGGAGACATTTCATTATTCTGCCTCTTATACCTTTAAGCTTTTTGCCAAATATCTTAGCTGTCAATCTTAATCAATTAGTACCTCTTCATCGTTACCTGATTGCACTTGAGATAATTTTACTTCTCCTGCTTTATTGGAGCTTGATAAATATTGCTGATATTTTTAAATCTGCTTTTAATTTTTCAGCAAACCCGCAAAATAAAATAATATCAATTGGACTTATAACCCTGACTGTAATTGTTACTTTTCTCGCCAATCATAATGTTGATAAATATTTTTCCGATCTTCATACAAAAGAATTAAAGTATATAAAAAATATTATTCAGGAATACGGTGCTTCCAATCTGTCAAAAGCTTCATGTGTTTTTGTAATAAAACCTGATAAACATTCTCTCTATGAGTTTGGCGTTCTGTCCTCATTAGGAGATGTGGGTTCTACTTTTATGGTAAGACTGGCATTATATGAACTCGGGATAAATTCAGATATCCAGGTTGAGCCGATAAGTTTTATTGATCAGCCTAATTGGCAATTACCAAAAGACAGCAATGTTTTTGTTATTGATATGAGGAAATTCCTAAGACAAGCGTTGAACCCAAATGAATTTGTCGTGTACAAAGAGGCATTATAAATTGGCATTATCCTCTGTAAATGACAGACTGCTGAAAAACTATTGCTGCACCTTTTGCCATCATTTCACATCATATTTCTTTTCCCAGTTCATCTTCTGACAATAAAAAAGGGGGAGACAATAATAATATTGCTCCCCCTTTCATTCAATTTTTAATAACCCAGGGATTTTTTCTTCGGCATTGTCGTCTTTCCCTTCAATGACTTAATATAGGCAACGATATCCTTCATCTGGTTTGACGCTGGATCAATAGCCTTTCCTTTAATGGCGTTCTCAATGCAGAAATTAACAGCTTCTTCAAGGCTGTTCTGCTTTTTACCCATTATGTTGAACTCTTTTTTGTCCGCGGCCATCTCTACTCCCTTTCCGTCAGGATGGCATGTGTTACAGGACTTCCCTGATGTTGCACCGCCAAGCTTCGGGTCATTGAAGAGCGCCTTGCCCTTTGCCACGTCACCGGCTACGACGGCAGCTGTTCCCGACTCTACGTCATGAGCCGCAAAAGCAGCCGTAAAGAGCAATCCTGCGGCTATCATGCACATGGTTACTATCGTCAGTTTCTTCATTATGTTTCACCTCCTTTCTTCTGAAATGGGTTTCTGTTTAGATATTATCAATAAATCAGAGCGCATGCAACAATTATTATGAAGTTTGTTTTTATTTGCCATCGGATATATTGTATATGCAGCTTTTTTAACTTAAAGGTATTATTTTTGTTTAATTTTAGTGATGGGAACCGGGTAACAGCCAATGCATGATACATTAAAAAAAGTATTTGGATTTGAGGAGTTTCGCCCCAATCAGGAAGATATTATCAGTAAGATCCTGGAGAAAAAAGATGTCTTCGCGGTAATGCCTACCGGCGGGGGGAAATCGCTCTGCTATCAGCTGCCTGCCAAATTAATGAAGGGCACAACGGTTGTCATAAGCCCGCTGATATCCCTGATGAAGGATCAGGTGGATGCTGCTCTGGAGAACGGCATATCCGCGGCTTTTATAAACAGTTCAATGAAACCGCAGGAGATGTCCGCTGTATTCCATGATCTCAAGAACGGAGATATTGAACTGCTGTACGTCTCTCCTGAACGTTTTGCGATGCAGGGCTTTCTTGACCAGCTTAAAACTCTCCCCGTCTCTCTGTTTGCCATAGATGAAGCGCATTGTGTCTCTGAATGGGGGCACGACTTCCGCCCTGATTATCTGAGCCTCTCAAATATTACAAAGTTATTTCCCGATATCCCGGTCGGGGCATTTACAGCCACAGCCACTTCAAGGGTGCAGGATGATATTATCAGCAAGATCGGCCTCAGGTCTCCATTTACAGTGCGCGCGTCATTTAACCGGCCTAATCTCTTTTACAAGGTCAAGAGCAAAAGAGAACTGGAATCACAGCTGCTTGAATTCATCAAAGAGCATCCGGGAGAGCCGGGCATAATTTACCGCACGACCCGGGATTCTGTTTCAGAACTTGCCGATCTTCTCTCAGCCAACGGCATCAAAGCGCTGCCGTATCATGCGGGTTTAGCAGCGGAAGAGCGTAAGAAGAACCAGGAGGCGTTCAACAGGGATGAGGCAGCTATCATTGTGGCGACAATTGCTTTTGGTATGGGCATAGACAAATCAAATGTCCGCTTTGTTATTCATGCTGATCTGCCCAAAAATATGGAAGGCTACTATCAGGAGACAGGCCGTGCAGGACGCGACGGCGAGCCTGCCGATTGCATCCTATTCTTCGGAAGGGGGGACATCCCGAAGATCAGGTACTTTATAGATCAGATATCTGATGATCAGGAACGGGCCGTTGCCATGGAGAAGCTGAACCTCACAGTGCGGTATGCCTCTCATAATCTTTGCAGGCGGAGACAGCTTCTTGAATATTTCGGTGAGCATTACCCTGATGAGAATTGCAATACCTGCGACATCTGTACAGGCATGGTTGAAAAGATAGATGTTACGGTCGACGCGCAGATAATTATGTCAGCCATGTCACGGACTGATCAGCGTTTTGGGATCCAGCATATCATAGATATTGTTACAGGCGCTGATACAAAACGCATACGTGAGCTGGGGCACGATAATATCAAGACCTATGGAAAGGGCAAAGACAAAAATAAAAAGCACTGGCGATTTCTGATCGATGAACTCCTTGCCCAGGATGCCATATGCCAGGACGGCGGACAGTATCCGGTATTAAAACTGACAGCAAAAGGGAATAATATTCTCTACGGCAGAGAAGAGGTCACAGCGTTAAAGAGGGAAGAGACGAACAAGAGGCGTGCTGCCGGAAGAGACGGCAGGTTTGCGCCATATGATGAGCTGCTCTTTGATAAGCTTCGCAGGCTGCGCAAAGAGATCGCTGATGAACAGCAGGTCCCCCCATATATCATATTCTCAGACAAGACCCTTCATGAAATGTGCAGATACTACCCCGCGGCCTCATCTGATATGAAGAAGATCAACGGTATCGGAGATGTTAAGCTTGAACGGTACGGGGCTTCTTTTATAAAAACGATCAAGACATATCTTGATGAAAACCCAGGCGTCACAATCCCTGAGAGGGAGGCAATTGTTTTGCCTGTCATCATGCCGCGAAAAAAGACTAAAAGTGAGACACTGGAAAAGACCTATGACCTCTTTAAAAATGGATACACCCTGGAGAGTATTGTAAAGGAACGCGGCCTTGCAATACCCACCATCTCAGGACACCTTGAAGAACTGATAAGAGATGGCCGCGATATTGATATGAACCGTCTTGTAGCCCCCGCAAAGCAGGAAAAGATCAAGGAGATATTTCTGTTGCTTGGAACGTGGCAGCTAAACCCTGTTATTGAACACTTCAACGGCACAGTCAGCTATGATGAAGCGAAATTTGTAAGGGCATATCTGCAGCGAAACCCCTAAGAACGCCTAAAGAACGCGGATGCTTATAACTGCGGTTCTATTTTTCTCTGTTTTTGAGTTCTGCATTTATGGCCTGTGGGTTGCGCGCACAATGAAAAAGCCCAAATACAATAATCTGGTCATTCTCAATTTCAAAATAGATAGCATAAGGGAACCGCCTGAGCAAACGCCGCCGAAAGTCCTGATAAACTTTCGGGTAACGCAAGGGATTCCATAGGATTTCATTTGCATAGGCATAGAACATACGAAGAAAGTCTTCACCGAGCCCTCTGGATTTTGATTCATACCAAACATAACCGTTGATGAGATCTTCTTCAACTTCTGGAAGGAACCGCAGGATATACGTCATTTTCTTGATTCTATTTTTGCTCGAAGCTCATCCAGAGATAAAAGTCCTCCAGGACTGGACTTATACCTAGCAAGCCTTCTGTCCAATTCCATCATGTGGCTCTCAGGGATAGGGACAGCAGATTCCTCGGAAGATATGCTATCCCACATATCTTCGACAAGAAGAATCTTTTCAGGGATGCTTAATTTCTCAATTTGTGGAATATCTATTATGCGCATAGTCTGCCTCCTTCTTTAGAACTGATTTAATAATAACATTTCTTTCTGTGTTTGTTTAATTAGTACCCAAAAAAATAAAAGTCAAGCCTGCACCTGAGTGCTTCCAAAATCCGGCTAATTTGTAACGTCATGAAGATATCTATTAAAATTCATCGTGTCGATAATACTTGTACACCCGCCTGTTTCAAAACCCGGAGAGCCCCCTGCGGGTATCGCAAGGCTTTCAGGCGCTCTGAAATTCCATGGGATAAAGCACAGTCTCCTTGATGCCAATCTGGAGGGCCTGCTTTATCTTCTTAAATCACCGAAGCCGGACAATGTTGGAGACGTCTGGTCCGGAAGGTCCTTTCGCAATCTGGACAAAAACCTGGAACTCATAAAAAGTCCCGGAGCATATCTCAGAATAGACCGGTACAAGAGGGTTGTAAGAGACCTTGGACGGGTGCTTGAGAAAGTATCAAAGGCCTATGGCGCTGATGTCGGCCTCGCCAATTATCAGCAGGATGGACTCTCACCCTTGAGGTCGGCAGACCTCATTATCTCTGCAGAGCAATTCGAGAAGAATATCTTCTACCCTTATTTCAGAACAAGGCTCGCCGCCCTGATTCATCAGGAGCAGCCGGAATGGATCGGCTTTTCCCTGAACTATCTGAGCCAGGCCCTCTGCACCTTTGCGATGATAGGCTTTGTGAAGCGCGAATTTCCGGGCCTCAAGGTGATCGTTGGAGGCGGTCTTGTCACATCATGGTTAAGCAGTCCTCTTTGGAGAGATCCTTTCAGCGGGGTCGTTGACCAATTTATACCGGGCCCCGGTGAGGAAAACCTGCTTTCGCTCCTCGGCATCTCCGATCAAGAGAGAACGTACACTCCCGATTATCAGGCTTTGCCAATAGAAGATTATTTTTCGCCGGGGTTTGTGCTTCCATACAGCGGATCAACAGGATGCTACTGGAACCGATGCACCTTCTGCCCTGAGAAGGCGGAGGGGACCCGCTATCTGCCAATACCTCCAGAAAAAGTAATTTCGGATCTCCATGTTCTTAAGGAAGATTCTTCCCCTGTGCTTATCCATTTTCTTGACAGCGCTGTCCGCCCTTCGCTTATGGAAGCCCTTTCTGATGAAGGCCCCTCAGTGCCTTGGTACGGGTTTGCGCGCATAAGCAGGCAGTTTACAGACCCGGATTTCTGCCTCTCCCTGAAACGATCAGGGTGTGTAATGCTGCAACTCGGCATTGAGTCAGGAGACCAGACAGTTCTTGATAAGATGGAGAAGGGGATCAGCATCAAAATGGCATCACAGGCGCTGAAGGCGCTGAAGAAGGCCGGGATAACAACCTATGTCTATCTTATCTTTGGCACTCCTGCTGAGAACCTTAAAGAGCGCAAAGAAGACCCTTGAATTCACTGCCAGCCATTGCGACAGTATAGACTTTCTGAATCTTGCGGTATTCAACATGCCTGTCTGCGGCGCTGACTCAAATGGACTCGCGACGCGAAAATTTTATGACGCAGACCTCTCCCTGTATACAGATTTTAGTCATCCAGCGGGGTGGGACCGTAAGCAGGTCCGGCATTTTCTCGAAAATGAGTTTAAGAAGCATCCTTCCATCTCTGCGATCCTGAAAAATGACCCGCCGGTCTTCACATCCAACCATGCGCCTTTTTTTGTGATGGAAAGGTTTAAATAGCCTGATCCTTAGCGCTGTTATTTTTTACACTTCCGCAACCTGATGGATAACCTCTGAGATATAACTTTGATATTTTACGCCGACCTTTTTTGCTTTAATCTTTATTTTTTCAATATCTTCACTATTAACTCTTATGGTCATCGTTATATCTTTTTTCCTTGCCTTAAGAGCTTTTTCTATATTTGCCAGCTCTTTTCCTTTTATTGAAGTATATTCACCGCGCATTAAAGCATTTTCAATTTCTTTTTCCTCTTTTGTTAATTTAATCTTGTTCATTTTTCACCTCATCCTTGTTGTATTTAATTGTATATTTGCGGCTTGGGAACAGCGTTTTTAAGAATATATAATCTCCTTCAACAATGCAGGGGATAATCCAAATGTATTTTTTATATTCAAACTTTAAAACTATTTGATTTCTTCTGGTTGGGTGTTTTTCTGCTCCTACAAATTTTGAATCTAATATTTCTTCAAATGATACGCCTCTCTCTTTTTTAAGTCTTATATTTTTATCTTCATTCCACCGAAATCCTTTCATAGTTTGATATTATCACAAATTAATTGTATTTACAAAGATATTTACATTAATTTCGTAACCATTCAGTTACGGGTACATACCCACCCCTGCACCCCTCCCAGGAGGGGACTAAAACAGGGTCCCCTCCTGGGAGGGGCAGGGGGGGTGGGTTGTATTGACAGTGAAATATCCACCCGTAACTGAATGGTTACTTAATTTCTTTGCAACGCAGTGCTTAGCGATAAGGCGCATAAATGATAACCAAAGGTAAAATGACTGTCTGAAGAAGATCAAGGGGGGGTGGGACCGTAAGCAGGTCAGGCAGTTTCTCGAAAATGAGTTTAAGAAGCATCCTTCCATCTCTGCGATCCTGAAAAATGACCCGCCGGTCTTCACATCCAACCATGCGCCTTTTTTTGTGATGAAGAGAGAAAAGGTTAAGGTTTAAATAGCAATGGTCAAGACCTTGCCGTCCATTTACAACGTCCAGCAACAAAATGCTTCTTGACATAATTTGACATTAACTCTTGACATCATATATAGTGTCAGGTATTATTCAATTATAGACAATTAGGATAAAAATGAATGTCACAAAAGCAAAAACTCTCAGACAAAACAAGAAATGCGCCATAAAATGTAACATTTGACGATTTAGTAAGTCTTATGGGTAGTTTTGGTTTTATCCCTCGAAAAACATCACATGGTTATATGTTTACACACAAAAAATTAGTAAATAAGATTATGCCACATGTTGCAAAACCACATGGGCGAGAAGCTAAGGTCAAGGTCAAATACGTCAGAGAATGTTTGAAGGCAATTGAATTGTTAAGCATGAAAAAAAATGATATTGAGGAGAAAGAATGAGAGACTTAAAATATTATAAGGAGCTCCATTATAGAATGGTTGTTGAATTTCATCCAGAAGATAACGTTTATTTCGTTAGTTTTCCTGAACTTCCCGGGTGTATAGCTGACGGTAAAACTCCTACAGAAGCAGTCAAAAGAGCGCTTAATGTTAAGGATGAGTGGCTTGAAGTTGCGATTGAATCTGGCTGGAAAATCCCCGAACCTTCTCTTCCAATAGAAACAAGCGGTAGAATTACCCTGAGATTGCCTAAATCCATTCACGAGAAACTTGTTGATAAAGCAGACCGGGAAGAAGTCAGCCTCAACCAGATGATTCTTACATATGTGGTAGAAGGGTTAGAGAGAACCTCTATAAAAGAGAACATAGAGCAGATTTCGGAAACTATTCATGCTGGGCTAAACACGATTCAGGGGATACTGACAAGCAGAGGGCAGGAGGTTTATATGGTTGAGCAAGCTAGCGGATTTTCACAGATAATGCGAGAAATGGAAGGATCGCCACAATGGCCTCGTCCAGCAGAAAGAAATGCATTGCCTTGCAATAAGACAGGCGAACCTAAAATTGGCAGGTTATATTATACTGGTTCATAGGAGAAATCATGAAAGACATAACCGAACTTGCAGTACAAGAAAGAAGATTATTTGAAATGGATGTTATCCCTTTCAGGGCACTTATAACAGCTTCAAACATAAGTGTTTTGAAAGATCAATTTGTATTTAAAAGCATAGAACTTGCTGAAGACGAAAGTAAAAATCTAATAGGGCTAACAATGCAAACAGGTGAGATCAAAAATGAAGGCAAAGTATATCCAATTGAAACTTTAATTATAGATAGAAGAAGCATCACTTTTAGGATATATTCAAACTCTTCTATAGCAAAAATGTTTTATAATTTAATTGCCGAAAAAATATCAAATGCCGATCCATCTAATCTTTTTCAAAAAGATAAATATCTAATTAAAACTATGGAAACAAGTTGCGCGGTAGCTCTGGATTTTAACCATAAAGATATCTTCGCAAAAAAAATAAATGTGTTTCTAAATAAAAAAGCTACAAAATTATGTTCCTCTGCAATTAACGAAGCAGCCAATATAACTATTGCTCCAAGAGCTGTCACCTTTTCCGTAGATTATGCTATAACTGACAAGAAATTATTGGATAATAAAATAAGTATTACATCGAAACTATTAACACTCGAGCCAAGGATTGGTACCAATTTAAAGAGTAATAGATTTTTTACATCAAGTCCCACTGATTCTACAACACATTTAAACCTCTTAAAGGAATTTGAGGCACTTTTTAAACAGTGAAACTCCCCGTGGCTTGCCACGGGGCATATTAGCGCAGCTTTAAAAAAGCTGTGCAGACCCTTGCTCAAGGTCTCTATGATGTTTAATTATTCCCCGATTATCTTTACAAGCACCCGTTTCTTTCTTCTGCCGTCAAACTCTCCGTAGAAGATGCGCTCCCATGTCCCGAAGTCGAACTTGCCGTCAGTTACCTAACATTATGGAAGTCCGACTTCCTAAATTCAAAATATCATCTTATAAAATCCAGATAATTATTCCTGGTTATAATCTCATATGTTGCATTATTATATGTATCAAGCCATCCTTTTGGCGGCTTCATGCCGTCTTTTTTCCATTTAATCTCATATCCGTAAAGATTGCCTTCACGTTCTTCAACGAGGTCAATCTCCTTGCGGTCATAGGTTCTCCAGAAATAGTTATTGGCAGCTATCTGTAAGTACTCCTGCCGCTTAAGACGTTCCATGATGATGTAGTTTTCCCACAATACACCAATGTCATCCCGGATTTCGACAGGGTTCAGATTGCTTATCACGGCATTGCGTATCCCGTTGTCATAAAAATAATAGCGGGGACTTTTGCTGATCTCTTTTCTCCTGTTTCTGCTGAAACCGGTGAGCTTGAAGATCACAAAAGCTTTCTCAAGCAGGTCAAGATACCGCTCCACCGTATTCTTGCTCATTCCAAGCTGTGTGCCGAGTTCGTTATATGAAACTTCTTTCCCGATCTGGAATGCAAGCAGTTGAAGAAGCCTCACTATTTTTCCCGATTGCCTGATGCCGTCAAGTTCAAGAATGTCTTTGTAAAGATATGAGCTTACAGTTTCCCTGAGATAAAGTTCTCTTTTTTTATTATCGCCGGTTGTCACTATTTCAGGATATGAGCCGTATATTAGTCTCGTTTCAAGGTTTGCCTCTGTCTCATGCCTCTCTTCAACCCCGGATATCTCCATCTGGGCCAGCGGGTAAAGTTTTAGAATGAACTTCCTTCCTGTGAGAGGTTCCCCAATGTTTTTTGCAAGGTCAAAGGATGAAGAGCCCGTTGCGATCACCTTTATTCCTTTTATGTGATCAACGATAAGTTTAAGATTGAGCCCGATATTCTCTATTCTCTGTGCCTCATCTATGACCAGCAGCCTGCTCGTTCCGACAAAATCTTTTAGCTTCTGAATGGACTGGCTTCCGAGATAGCTCTGAACTGTTAAGTCATCGCCGGTTACCAGTAGATATTTTTCTTTGGTAAATTCCAGAAATTTGTTCAGCAGGGTCGTCTTTCCAACACGACGCGGGCCATATATTACCACCACCTTATCGGGGGAAAGCAGTCTTTTTAGATTTTCAAGTTGATGCTGCGGAATGTAAATTGACATATTTATTAATATTTAAGTCAGTTAGTTGACTATATTCTAACAAATTATATAAATATGTCAAGATGAAGTGGTAATTATGGAAGCCGGACTTTCATAATTACAGGCATTATCCCCGATTATCTTTACAAGCACCCGTTTCTTTCTTCTGCCGTCAAACTCTCCGTAGAAGATGCGCTCCCATGTACCGAAGTCGAGCTTGCCGTGTAGCAAAACTGTAACAGATTTGCTACAGAAAGCGTACTATCCGGATTCTATATCTACATCTTAACCTTTGCGACAACTCCGTGAAGTTTTTCCGGTGAAAATTCATAGAATTTAATAAATGTAGGCATGACCTTTTTAATGAGTGAGAATATCTTCCATACAGGATTTTCAGCGGAAATGTCTTCAAGCCCGTAATAAACCGCTCTCTCTTTTATACCTGCCTTCCTTAGGATATCCTCTGCTGAAATAAGCTCCATGTATCCTGCCTGTATCTCAAACGACCTTAGGCCTTTTGCAATGTCTTCCTTGAAGAAACCAACAGCCCCGAAAGGGTCATTTCTGCTCATAATGGAGATAAAGATATTGTCGTCGTACATGATGCCGTGCGAAAACATGGTCTGTGTTATGTACGGTGGAATATCACGGATATCTTTCAAGAGAAAAAGCGCTGTGCCGCCTATCCGGGGCGCGGTTGAATAAGCAGCGTTGAACTTTTTGATAAAATTATCAAACGGCATAAAATTAGTAACCCTGTAAAGCCTCTTCTGCCCCTGTGTGTAAATTAATATCATAGAAAGCGGAATAGTGGCAAGTATCAACGACCAGTAACCTCCATGCGGTATCTTGTAGAAGTTGGCGGAAAGATACAGTATGTCAACGCAAGTGACTAAAAGCGACAGCATTAAGTAAAGAGGTTTTTTCTTGAGATAAAAGATCCACGACATCATGATGCCCGTTATCGTCATTGTGCCGGTAACAGCCAGGCCGTAAGCGGCGGCAAGGCGGTGTGACGCCCCGAATTCAAGCATGATGAATATAACGGCGACGAGCAAGAACCAGTTAACTGACCCAATATATATCTGTGATTTCCTCTCAACGGATGTGTAGCCCACCTTCAACGGAGGCATTATCCGTATGGTTATCGCCTGGTAAATGATGGAGAACATACCGCTGATCATCGCCTGTGAGGCGATGACAGTGGCTACGATGCTGAGCAGCAGAAAGGGAGTATATATAATTTCAGCATAATGAAATACCATCTCAAAAAGCACATTTTTTGCGGCAGGATGTTTCAAGAGAAACGCTCCCTGACCCAGATAACTCAAAATAAGAGCTACAAAAACTCCCTTCCATGCATTTCGTATCGGCTGCGCGCCGAGATGCCCCATGTCCGCGTAAAGCGCTTCGCCGCCTGTGGCGCAGAGGATAATTTCTCCAAGAGCTATATAGCCTTTCCATCCGTTTGTAAAGAGAAAGTTTATTCCGTAATAAGGATTGAGGGCCTTTAATATTTCAGGCGCTTCATATAAAGATACCACTCCGAGACATGCAAGCGATAAAAACCAGACGCACATAATAGGGCCGAACGCAAAAGAAATTTTCTCTGTGCCTTTGCTTTGAAATATAAAGAGAACCACGGCTATTAATATTGCAAAGAATACTATTGTTCCCTCGGAAATCTTCTCCAGCCCCGGGATAAGAACAGAACCCTCGACCGCGCTGAGTATACTGATCGCAGGCGTAATAACGCCGTCGCCTATGAGAAGAGATATGCCGACAAACGAGAGCATAGTTATGAAAACCGTCTTCTTTTTACCGGAAATAAGGGGGGCAAGGATCTCCCGGAGCACTATGGTACCGCCTTCACCTCTTATGCTCAGACCCATGGCAAGCCAGTTGTATTGGATAAACACCAGAATTACAAGAGTCCATACTATTAAAGACATGACCCCAATAATATTATCCGGGGTGGGTTGAAGCAGAAGGAATACTACGGTAACCGTATATATCGGGCTTGTGCCGATGTCGCCGAATACAAGCCCTAAAGCTTTGATAATGCCTGTCATAGAAATCTCATGAAAATCTTTAAAAATCTCTCTCAAGTGCAAACTTGCTTGGTTGATTATAAAACTTAGTTTCCAGGTTTTTCAAAATAAAGGCAAGAAAGAAATTATTCGATGGAACTGCGTTGCAAATGAAAGCCGGGATGGGGTGCATTTTCGTTCTGAGAGTATGAATTGAGCATCATTTTTTGTTGAGGATCATCCTTATCAGCGATTTTATCTCCTCCGTATCCCACTCTCTGTAGCCTAAAGACATGCCGACAAGGTTCCCTTCCTTATCTATAAGTACCTTTGAAGGGGTTGAACGGACACCGAATGCCGTGCTTACTCCGCCGTCTTTATCGAGCAGATTGGTGAATGTGAGGCTGTTTCTTTGAGCATAGTTAAGAACGGTCTCCCTCTCTTCTGATATATCAATACCTATAAGGACAAAAGGCTCTCCTTTAAAGTTCTGATGCAGTCTCTCAAGGGAAGGCAACTCCTTCCCGCACCATGGTCACCATGTTGCCCAGAAACTCAGCATGACCGCTTTCCCATGAAACTGACTGAGGCTGATCTTTTCTCCTTCCAGTGAAGTCAGTTCAAATTCAGGGGCCTTCCTTATTTCGGGGAAACCTGTCATGTTCAATGATGCAAGCATCTCAGGAAGGCTTAAAGAGACAGCCGGAGAGGTTGAAATGCCAGGGGCCTCGGCACTTTTCTTGTCAGACTTAATCTTTATGAATAAGGCTGCAAGCAGGCTTAAGAGAATAATGGCGAATATAAATATTTTGCCGCGTTTCATTCAGCAGGCTTCCTTTTCTAAGCAGATTATTTACTTATTATCTATAGCTTTAATGAGATCATCCGCCTTTAATGCGCCTCTGACCACTCTGCCGTCGTCAAGGATAAGGATCGGCGTGCTGGAGATGCCGAGCTTCTTTGCAAGCGCTATGTTTTCGTCAATAATTTTTGTTTCGCAGGACGGTTCAGGAATTGTTTTTTTCGCGAAGACATCTTCGAGAAGCGCAAGTGCTTTTTCGTTTGACTTCTCACAAACAATAGCCTGGGATTTCTTATAGGCCTTAGGATGGATCTGCACAAGAGGGAATAACTTGAAATAAACAGCAATATCTTTTCTCTGCTCAACCACCTGTTTTAATTCCTGATGAAGCTTTGCGCAGTAGGGACAGTCAGGGTCGTCAAAAACTATCACCTTATGCTTGGCCATTGAGTTGCCCATAACAATTGAGTCTTTAAGAGGGATTAGCGAAACATCAATTTTATTTATCTCGTCAAACTTCTTCTTCGTAAGGTTGGTCTTGGTTGCAACATTTAAAATATTGCCGAATATTACATTCTTTCCCGCAAAATCAATATATGCTATCCCTTTTTCCCCTCTGCTCTCGAAGGCCGTCTCCCAGAGGCCTTCGACAGCCGCTGGCTCTACGGACAGCACTTTAACATCCGGCATGATGACCTTTAATATCTCTGATGCGGATTCTTTGCTCATAACATCTTTCCCCGCGCCAAAGGCACTGTATTGCAAAGTCTGAAACATCAGAAAGAGGCTGCAGAGTAAAACAAAAAACTGTCTGGACACAATCTTCTTTAACATATATATCTCCTTAGTATTATTAGCCTTTGTTTTCGGTTTTAACGACTTTATTGACCTTAATGAGCAATGTTATATGATAGACAATTTATTAAATACTATGCAATCCTTAACCGCGCTACTTCTGTAAACGCTGTCAATAACGGCATTTGTATAAACTTTATTATTCTCCTTGCTGTTTAGTTCATACCATCAACTCCCTGAAATAGGATATGGTCGTAAACTCCTTTGATTCCTTGGGTGCTGTTTTTGAATTTGCGGTTGCCTTGAAGAGGAGGTGTCTTATCCCATATTCCTTCGCGGTCATGAGGACTTCTTCTGTGTCGTCTATGAAGAGGGAATGCTCTTTATCAAAGCCGAGCTTCTCTTCTGCCTTGTGCCAGAATTCAAGGTACTCTTTGGGATAACCGACATCAAAGGAGCAGAGTACGGCGTCAAAGTACTTGCCTATCTCTGTTTTTTTGAACTTTATCTTTACGGTCTTTGAATGTGCATTGGTTAAAAGGAATATCTTCTTTTTCTGCTCTCTCATCATCTTCAGAAAATCTATCACATGAGGATGCACCTCGATGAGATGCCTTATTTGTTCTTTAAGCGCCGGGATATCAAGATGAAGCTCTCTTGACCAGAAATCTATGTCGCACCAGTTGAGTGTGCGTTCGTGAGATTTATATGTTTTATAAAGATATTCCTTTGCCGAGCCGAATGTCATATCATGCTTCTCCGCGTACCTCTCAGGAACAAGGTGTCCCCAGAAGTAATCGTCAAAATAGAGATCAAGCAGGGTTCCGTCCATATCAAGGAGGATGAATTTAATATCTTTCAAAGGTATTCTCTTCGGCATTTTATCTCTTGGCTCTCAGTAAATTCAGGGTATTTTAACATTTTCCAGGGCTTATGCTCTGACGGGAAAACGACCGCTATAATTGCAGCCGTCTTCAATACTTGATATACTTTCTCCAACAGGCTAATAAGGGTTCGATAAATGCATGATTTCAGTTTACTCGTAGAACACTTTCCTTACGCAGGACTTTTTATTTTGCTGATTCTCGGCGGGATAGGGCTTCCGTTTCCAGAAGACGCGACCCTCATACTCTGCGGTTTTCTGCTGTCGCAAACCATCATAAAACCCATGCCGGGATTACTCGTTGTTTATTCCGGGTTATTGATCGCCGATCTTCTCCTCTATCATTTTGGCAGGAAATTCGGCCGTAAGATCGTTACTCACAAAAGGTTTCAGAGAATATTGTCGCCTGAAAGATTCTCAAAAATCGAAGAACAATTCAAGAGAAGAGGAAGCCTCTTCATACTGATCGGCAGACATTTTATAGGTTTAAGGGCACAGATCTTCATCGTGGCAGGTGTAATGAGGATGTCAGCTTTAAAATTTTCCATTGCGGACGCAGTCTCGGCAATATTTACCATTGCAATAATGGTTGGAGCAGGTTATGCTGGAGGCAACAGCCTTCAGGTCATAAAGAAGGACATTTCGCGGATAGAGCACGTGGCCGTGTTTGTCCTCATAACAATGCTTGTGATATATTTGTTTGCAAGATATGTTGGATCCGGAGATAAAGGATCCGGACAAACTAGATACTAACTCGGATGAAGCCCTTAATCAGCGACATATCAAAAAAGCCTTATCCAAAAAATGAGCTTGTCAGCGGCAAGACGATCCGCGAAGCGCTTCTGAATGAGATAAAAAAAGACCACCCTGATTTTACCGAAGACCAGTTTATATCTATTTCCGAACTTAATGTTTACAGACACAGGTACATTGAAAACACGCTGAAAGAGGAATACGGTTCTCTCACCCAACTGGAACATGCCGTGCTTGAGAGCCTGAAAAAAGGCGAGCTTATCGCTGAAGATATAGATGAAAGCATAGAAAAGAAATTATCCATCGGGCAGAGATTTGCCGACAGGATCGCGGAATTCGGAGGGAGCTGGGCTTTTATTTCCATATTCCTGTTATTCATCCTGCTGTGGATTCTAACTAATGTGTATTTATTAGTGGCAGAACCATTCGACCCCTATCCGTTCATTCTCCTTAATCTCATCCTCTCCTGCGTAGCCGCTATGCAGGCGCCGGTTATCATGATGAGCCAGAACAGGCAGGAAGAAAAAGACAGGGAGCGGTCAAAGCATGCTGGAGGATATAATGAACGAGTTGTCGAAGAAATAACACTTACAGTCAAAGCTAACAAGGACTCAAGGTGCGTATTTTAATAGTAGAAGATGAGAAGAAGATCGCCGCTTTTATAAAGCGCGGGTTGAAGGAAGCCGGCTATGCCGTTGATGTTGCCAATGACGGCGAACAGGGATATTATCTGGCGTCATCAGAGGAATATGACCTGATAGTGCTGGATGTTATGCTGCCTAAAATGGATGGTGTGACTTTATGTAAAAAATTAAGAGAGGAAAAAGTGACCATACCTGTGCTGATGCTTACCGCAAAAGACTCCGTAAGAGATAAAGTGACAGGGCTTGATGCAGGCGCGAACGACTATCTGACCAAACCATTTGCCTTTGAAGAATTCCTGGCGAGGGTGCGCGTGCTTTTAAGGACAGACGGCCCGGCGCAGTCTGTGAAACTGGAAACCGGCGATCTTGTTCTCGACCTGTTATCCCATAAAGTCACCCGGTCGGGTAAAGAGATAGAGCTGACTTCCAAAGAGTTTTCAATGTTAGAGTATTTCATGCGTCACGAAGGCGCTGTTGTTACACGAACCATGCTTTCCGAAAACGTATGGGACGTAAATTTTGACACTTATACAAATGTTATAGACGTTTATATTAACTATCTCCGCAATAAGATTGATAAGGATTTTGAGAAGAAATTGATCCATACTGTCAGGGGCAGGGGCTATATCCTGAAAGGATGACCATGCATGTTTATACGCTCTATAAGGTTTAAGATCATTCTCTGGTACATGCTTGTATTGACCCTGACGCTGTCCCTGTTCAGCGCGCTTCTTTATCAGAATCTCAGCAAGAAATCATATGATGACCTGGACCAATTGTTACGCTCAAGGGCCGCTGGCGTTATAGATTCCATTGATACCTACTGGGAAAAAGAAAGGTTGGAATCCATAGAAGAAGGGGTTAAGCTGGATGTCTTCAGCAAGAGCAACAACATAAACTTCGCAAAGATCGCGCAGCGCTGGGTCGAAGAGAGGACCAAAGATCCCAGACTGGTGAATATCATTATCCAGGTATTTGATGCCAGCGGGAAGCTCATAGCATCTTCAAAGGATATACCGGACATCATGAACGTGGAGAAACACTTTTCAGAATATGTATCAAAAAAGAACGGCCATTTTGAAACTGTTAATGCGGAATTCAGACAGGGTAAGCAGCAGACGTTGAGGACCTTTACAATACCGGTAATCGAAGAAAATAGCATTTCTTATATCGTAGAAGTTTCAAGTCAAACCGGCACAGTTGAGGAGACGCTGAATAATCTCAGGCTGTTATTGTTTATCCTATTGCCTCTTACCGTTTTTGTGACCGGCATGATCGGGGCGCTCCTGGCAAAGATCACGTTAAGTCCTGTTGACAGGATGATAGATAGCATACATCACATCACCGCTGAGAACATGAAGATGAGAATTCCTGTTCCAGGTACCAGGGATGAAATACGAAGATTGGCCGATACCTTTAATGAGATGTTGTTAAGGCTTGAAAATTCTTTTTCTTCACAGAAAAGATTTATTGAAGACCTTACGCATGAACTGAAGACCCCTTTGGCTATTTTAAAAGGAGAACTGGAAGTTTCCTTGCAGAGAAGCCGCTCAGGAGCCGAATACGATTCACTCCTGCGCAGTAATCTTGAAGAGGTGGACCGGCTCACTGCGATCGTTGAGGATCTGCTCATGATAGCGCGTTTTGACAGCAATGTTATCACCCTTGAGACAACTCCTCTTGACATCAGCGTTCTTTTATTGGAGATTGCAGAGGATATAAACATTCTTGCACACCAGAAGAATATTGATTTTAATGTCTCCGCTTGCAAGAAGTTGCTCCTTCAGGGCGACAAGGAAAAGCTTAAGCGGCTTTTTCTTAATCTGCTGGATAATGCGATTAAGTATACGCCTCAGTCCGGCAGGGTGGAAATACAGATAACCGAAGAAAAAGAGTTTGTGAAGATAAGTATCAGCGATACAGGGATAGGGATATCAGAAGAAGATATTCCTCATATATTTGACCGCTTTTATCATATTGATAAATCCCGCGCCGCTTCAGGATTCGGCCTGGGTTTAAGCATAGCCAAATCAATTGCCGAAGCACACAGGGGGAGAATTGAGGCGTATAGTAAGCCCGGCCTTGGCGCAACCTTTATTGTTTTTCTCCCCTTGCATCGATAGCCTTTATTCCCATAGGGACTCTGTTTCTTGCAATGACGAAGGTTCCGGATTAAAATTTTTTAATCTTATTTTAATAACAGCTTAATCATCAATGTTGTAATCTATTGCTGAAAGTATAGTGAGAAATATGAAGCAATCAATAATTATATTAATCTCTCTGATTTTTTTTGGCAGTTTTTCCGTTTTAAGCTTTGCTCAGCAGCAGACTCAGCTTATAAGCATAACTCCTTCACTCATGCCTAAGCCAAAGAGTTTAACAGGAAAGGTTGACTCCGTATCATTAGCCAATCCTGCAAAAGAAATAAGATCAGAACTGCTGGTGACGGATAAGGGCAATAAGAAGATCACTTTTCTGGTTAAATCCACCACAACTATTTACGATATTAACTGGAAACCTGTTAATCTGGATAAGATAACAAAGGATATGTTAGTGAAAGTAAAATATATAACCACAAAGGAAGGTGTAAACGAAGCAACATCTGTCAAGATAGTTAAGTGACGGCAGTAAACTGTTTTAACAAGACATTAGGTATCCTGTATAAGAAAGGAGGTGAATATGATGAAAAAATCAATAGCATTTATGATCGCATTGACCATAGTGTTTGTATTTGCATCGCTGACCGTTGCAGTAGAGAATAAGGAAACCGCGGCACCAGCGGCGGCTGCTCCTGCAGTGAAACCGGCACACCGTCAGGTAACCGGTGACGTTGTTTCAGTTAATGCAGCGGCTAATACCGTTGTGGTAAAAGGCAAAAAAGGCGATGTCATGCTTATGGTTAACGACAAAACCAAGGTAATGATCGGCAACGAGAAAAAGGCTCTTGCGGACATTAAGGCAGGAGATAAGGTAGTGGTTAGATATACTGAAGCCGACGGGAAGAATACAGCAAAGCGCATTGATCTCGTCCTCGCTCCTGCAGCCAAAAAGCCGGCGGCCCCTGCTGAAAAGAAATAAGTTGTTCCTAATCCATTACGGAACAAGAGAAAATGCCCTTGAGAATTCAGGGGCATTTTCTCTTTCTGAATTATCTTACTCCTCCAAGCCGTACTTCTTCAGCTTTCTCCAGAGAGATACCCTGTCTATTCCGAGTATCTGCGCTGCTACTGTCCTGTTGCCGCCCGCTTCTTTTAATACCCATTGGACATAACGCATCTCCTGATCCTCAAGAGAACGTATCCTCCCTTTTTTCTATCGGTATTTTTCTTTTACATTCGTTAGTGATAATATAATTCACCATGTCTTTGAAGAAGAAGATAATCCTCGGTTTTCTCACAAGCTCAATAATTATTGTCGTTCTGATGGTCTTTGCCTATACCAGTTTCATAGAGATAAGGCGAGAAATACGCTACCTTGAACTCTCTGACAACCTCAGAAGCAAATCCTTGCAGCTAAGGCGTCATGAAAAGAACTTTTTCCTTTATATGGATGTCAGCGCAATTATGAAAGTTCATACTTATTTAAATGATATAAGACTTCTCCTTAATCAGGGCAGAAGCGCTTACAAGAACCAGGAACTCCTTGAGCTTGGAGAAAGGATTGACGAATATGAGCAGAAGTTCAATCGCATTGAGAGAATCTTCCGTGAAGTGCAGGAGAGGCTGACAAAACTTAAACCGTCTGATTCCCGGTATTCTGTTTTCTTTGAGCTTATTGAATCTACATTTCTGGAACGTCCCATCATAAACGCGGAGCTTTTAAAGAAGACCTTCCCGCTCAGTGAAGATGATTTAATAATTACAAATCTTCAGGAGTTGAATACCGAGATGACCGCCATAAGAAAGGACGGAGAAGAGATACTTACCATAGCCAATGACATGGATAAGTCAGCGAGGGAGAAGGTTGACAAGGCAATAGCCGCGTCGCAGAAGACAGCGCTAATCCTCTTCCCGATGTTCCTCTTTGTGGGGCTATGGGCATTTTTCGGCATAAGCCAGAGCATTGTAAAACGCCTGAAGATTTTATCGGATGCGATTGAAGAGACAGGCAAAGGCCACTTTTCATCCCTGAAAATTCCGGAAAAACAGGATGAGATAGGATTGCTGATCAAGACCTTTAATAAGATGGAGGCTGACCTGATAGCAAGGGACAAGGAGCTCATCAGAAAGAATGAAGAACTCCTCCAGAGCAGGAAACTGGCATCTATAGGAACTCTTGCCTCCGGCGTTGCACATGAACTTAACAACCCGCTTAACAATATTTATCTCGCATCTCAGATATTATCCAGAGAGATAGACCGGATAATGGAGATTGACGTCTGCCCCGAGATAATCACCGAGAGCGTCAGGGACATCTCTTCGCAGACTCTCAGAGTAAAAAGGATAGTCAGCGACCTTCTTGAGTTTGCAAGGGAGAAGGGGCCTGAATTAAAGATGATAAATATAGTCAATCTCATTAATGACATGCTGAACCAGATGAAGATGTCAGGAGAGATGCTCAATGTGCAATTTAGTCTCACAGCCCCTAAGAATATTGAACTCCCCGCGGACAGGCATCTGATGGAACAGGTCTTTATAAACCTCTTCGGCAACGCAGTTGACGCTATGGAAGGGAAAGGCGTACTGGGGATCATTATTGAGCGGATCAATAATAGCGTTCAGATCAAAATCTCAGACACAGGCAAGGGGATCTTGCCTAAAGACATGTCACGGATCTTTGATCCGTTCTTTACGACAAAGGAGAAAGGAACCGGATTAGGACTTGCAATCGCTTACAATATAATTACAAAGCATAATGGTAAAATAGACGTCGAAAGCGAACCTGAGAAGGGAACGACATTTACGATAACGCTGCCGGGAGAGGAATGAGCCTTAATATTCTGATTGCAGAGGACGAAGAGATAACGCTGAAGCACCTCAAGTACGCTCTGGAGAGCGATGGGTATGCTGTTACAGGCGTCAATAACGGCATTGACGCCTTCAATAAGCTGGAGAAAGAGGAATTTGACATTCTCATTGCCGATATAAAAATGCCCGGCATGGACGGCATAACGCTCCTCGGCAAAGTAAAGGAGAGTTATCCGGGCACAGACGTAATAATAGTCACAGGCTTCGGAAGCATTGAATCAGCGGTAGAGGCGATGAAGAAAGGCGCATCCGACTACCTCACCAAACCCTTTAATCTCGACGAACTGGGCCTCAAGATCAAAAAGATTCAGGAAAAAAAAAGCTTACAAAAAGAGAATATAGCCCTTAAGGTCTCTCTGGGAATAGGCAGGGATTACCCCTTCATAGCAAAAAGCAAGGTTATGAAAAGGGTGATAGAGATTATAAACAGCATAATGAATTCCGGCTGCAATGTTCTGCTGACCGGAGAGAGCGGCGCAGGCAAAGGGCTTGTGGCAAAGCTCATCCACTACACAGGCCCTCGCAAAGAAAAACCGTTCCTTGCTGTAAACTGCGCGATCTTCACAGAAGAACTTCTTGCAAGCGAACTCTTCGGACATGAAAGAGGAGCGTTCACAGGAGCTGTTGTCGCAAAACAGGGGCTCATTGAAATCGCTAATTCCGGCACATTGTTTCTTGACGAGATAGCTGAGATGTCAACATCGCTTCAGGCAAAACTGCTTAAGGTCATTGAGGACAAAGAGTTCCTGCGTGTAGGCGGCACAAGGTCAATCAAGGTTGACGTCAGGTTCATTACCGCAACAAATCAGAATATCAATACGCTTGTATCTGATGGAAAATTCAGGGAGGATCTATTCTACAGGCTCAATGTCATGGATATTCATATCCCGCCGCTAAGAGAGCGAAGGGGGGATATTCTCCCGCTCAGCATTCATTTTTTGGAAAAGCATTCCAAAAAGATAAATAAAAAGATAAGCGATTTCAACAAAGAAGCGATGGATATGCTCATGTCATACAATTTCCCCGGCAATGTAAGGGAGCTTGAAAACATTATAGAACGTGCCGTTATTTTAGAGAAGACTTCCCTTATACAGCCTGAGAGCCTTCCGCAGAGCATAAAATTATTTCAGGTTGAAACAATCACTTCCAAGAAGATAAAGACAATTGACGAATTGAATAAGGAATACGCGGAAAAGGTGCTTGAATTTGTGGAAGACAATAAATCAAAAGCAGCAGACCTTCTCGGTATTTCAAGGACAAGCCTCTGGCGGATCCTTAAGAAGTAATCTCTCACCCCCCCCTAAATTTTTGTGTCACATTCACCTTTGTTTTTCTAAACGATAGATGACTCAAAACTGGTCTAGTCATAAGGAGAAAGTCCGGCTTAGAAGTGGTACAATGTTTTAGGGTAGATCAACTTAAATAAGACAGAGATATGGCGCAGGAATGAGAATGAAGGGCTTTATTTATGGCAGATCATAAGACAAGAGAACAGCTAATTGATGAAAAAGAAAAAATGCGGCAAAAGTTCCATGAACTGGAAGCTTGCAGATACGAATTTGTAAGTATACAGGAGAGATACAACAGGCTTATCGAGTCGGCTCCTGATGCCCTGGTGTTTGTGAACCCGGAGTCCAAGATAGTGCTCGTCAATGCACAACTCGAAAAGATGTTCGGATATTCAGAACAGGAGCTGAGCGGAAAAGACCTTGAAATCCTGATCCCTGAACGGTTTCGAAAAACGCACCATAAGAACGTTTCAGATTATTTTTCACGTCCCCGCGTTCGCCCAATGGGAACCAACCTTGAGATCACTGCCCTCAGGAAAGACGGCACGGAATTCCCCGCTGACATTAGCTTGAGCCCTCTGCAGACCGATGAGGGGCTTCTCGCGACAGGAGCGATCAGGGATATTACAGAACGCAAGAGGGCGGAGCATCAAATTGAACGGAACTATCACATTCAAAAGGTCATCAGCGCGGTACTGAAGGTCTCTCTGCAGCCGGTCTCGCTTGAGGAACAGATGGACAGCATTCTTGAACTGATCCTCTCGATACCGGGACTCGCTCTTAAACCAAAGGGATATATCTATCTCGTGGAAGACGATCCAGATGTGCTGGTTTTAAAGGCTCCTCGTACTATTCCCGACTCGGAACAGTCCCCATGCCGGAAGGTACCATTCGGCAAATGTCTCTACGGCCAGGCAGCAGCATCCTGTACAACAATATTCACGGATTGTGTTGATGAGAGTCATGAGATGCGGGATTTAAGCAAACTCCCCCATGGGCATTATTGCGTCCCGATTCTATCAGGAGAAAAGACATTAGGCGTGATAAATCTCTTTGTGCATGAAGGGCACATGAGAAGGCAGGAAGAAGATGAGTTTCTAACGGCGATCGCAAGCGCCCTCGCCAGTATTGTCGAGCGCCATCAGGTTGAAACGGAAAAACACCGGCTCATGGAGCAGCTTGCAGAGGCCGAAAAACTCTCAGCGCTCGGCAGAATCACTGCCAATGTTGCAGATGAGATCAGGAATCCATTGACGTCGATCGGAGGTTTTGCAAGGAGACTCCAGAAGAAGGCTGTTGAGGGGACGAAGGAGAGGGAATACGCGGAATTCATTGTAACGGAAGTCACGAGGATGGAGAGCATCCTTCGTAACGTCATATCCTTCACGAGAGGTGCAAGCCCCCAGAAGGAATTGTTTGACGTCCATGATGTGATAAAAGAGGCATTGAGACTTTTTGAGGAAAGGGCCGGGGAACGCTCTATAATTATTGAGAGATCTTTTGTGGAAATTCCGAATATAAAGGGAGATAAAGAACAGGTTCAGGAGGCGATCGAAAATCTCTTCTCAAATGCTATTGACGCGATGCCCGCCGGGGGGACTCTTTCCGTGGCCACTGGAAGAAAAGTTGTCAACGAGCAGACTTACGTTACTGTCAATGTTAAGGATACGGGAAAAGGGATCAGTGAAGAGAATATGAACAAGATCTTCGAGCCTTTTTTCACGACTAAAGTGGTTGTGAAAGGAACAGGGCTGGGCCTTTCGATTACAAGGAAGATCATGGAAGAACACGGCGGCTTCATTAAAATAGAGAGTAAGGTCAACACCGGTTCAACCTTCAGCCTTTATTTCCCTTTCAGTTAACCAATAAAATGCATTTAAATGAAACCACAGAGTTCACAGAGACATTTAACACCTTAATATTCAAGTAATTCTCTGTGATCTCTACTTATATTTTTGGGAAACAATCAACTTTACCTTTTCATAAAAGAGTGAACAGAGAAAATCACAATAAAGTATAATTCTTCTTTTGCTATCAATATATTTCCTCTGTGTTCTCTGTGGTTAATTGCATTTTTCAGATTAATCTATTTTTAAAAGGACTTTCAGCACTCCCTTTTGTGAAGCATATTCGAATGCTTCGACGCCGTCTTCAATGTTAAAACTCCTGCTGATCATCGGCCTGAGTTCAACACTCTTTTTTTCTATGGCTTCAAGCGCGCGATGGAACGGACCGCACCTGGAACCTATTATAGTTATCTCATTTATAACCACGCTGTTCAGGTCAAAGGCGACGTTCTGCGCGACTGTGGTCTTGAGGATTATCGTCCCTCTCGGTTTTGTTATCTCCAGTGCTGTTTGAATACCGTATGAAGAGCCGGTGCAATCCACTGCAATATCGAACGCTCCCCGGCTGGGCCTGGCACCGGCTTTTGCCGGAACTATTTCTGTCTTTATTCCCATCTTTTCAAGTATGGAGAGTTTCTCCACGTGCCTTCCAGCGACGACCAGATCGCAGTCGGTCAAACTTAGCACCTGTCCCACAAGCAACCCGAGTTTTCCATCGCCAAGGACACATACCCTGTCGGAATTTTTTATCTTCACCTGTTCAAGGATCTCGAATGCGGCCGCAAGAGGTTCAATGAATACCGCCTCCTCGTCAGAAACAGAATCGGGTATGATATGCAGGTTCTTTACGGGTATCGCAACGTATTCCGCAAAGGCCCCATCCCTGCGGGCGATTCCCAATACTGAACGGTTTGGACAATGGGTCGGCAGGTTGTTCCGGCAGAAAGGGCATTCGCCGCAGCCGATATTTATTTCTCCCGTTACGCGTTTGCCTTCAAGGTCTTTGCCTTCGGATCTTTCTACTCTTCCCACAAACTCGTGCCCCGGCACTCCTTCAAATTTCATGTAACCCTTTGTGATTTCGAGATCGGTGTTGCAGATCCCGGCGAGTTTCACACGTACCAGCGCCTCATCCCTTCCCGGTTCGGGAACGGGATAATCTGTACGAAATTCAAGAGACTTTCTGAATACAAGGGCTTTCACTCTTAACGCTCCTAATGTAGAGGAATCAGCACATTATACAATAATCTGCCTCGTGGTATTATTATATTACCAGATCATTATCAGCAGGAAAGAATAAATAATAAAGATTTGATCTCTAAAAGAGATGGGAAGGAGCTCTCATGGCGGAAAAGAAGAAATTTGTTTTTATCATCACGCATTCATATGACAACCCGGATAAAGTCGCGGGAGCTTTGCAACTGGCAACGAATATGAAAGCCTTTGACGCGGAACTGGACTTCTTTCTGATGGACAAGGGGGCATTGCTCGCAAAAAAAGGTTTTGCCGAGACTCTGATATGGCAGACGAAAGATGAGTTCTCTCCAATTGCGGGTCTCATAAAAACCCTCTCTGAAGACTTAGGCGCTAAGTTTTATATCTGCGCATCCTGCGTTAAGCATTACGGACTCGATAAGGCAGAGCTAATATTGAACTCTGAGGTTAAACCGGGCTCATTCCTGGGAGAAATGCTCATGGAAAGAGAAGGTTTGACATTCTGAAATCTAAGTTTATTTTATAGCGTCAATCATACGCTTCCTCTCTTCAGACTTTTGTAAAAGGGGGATAGGAAGTAGGGGGTGTGTCCTCGTATTTACTCTTCATCAAGTTTCTCCTCAAGAAACCGGGGGTGATGTTACTATCCTTTTTAACTTCTTAATTTTATTTTTTACGTAGTTGATCCATAGGTCTTTGTCTTCCCCAGAGTAAGAGTTCAATATCTTCAGCATTCTTTCCAGTTCATTCGTTGCGCTATCATATTGCTTCAAACTTTCGTAAACGTCGGCTAACTGAGACCTCGTTGTCAACTCGTCAGAGGGGTTAATTGCAATTATTCGCTCTAACGCTTTAATAGCTTTCTCATATTCTTTTAAAGAGGTGTAACATCTTGCAAGAAGAAACAAGATATCGGTTCTTGATGGTTGCTTGCTAATGATTTTTTCATATAGAACTGCAGCCTTGCTATAGTCTTTTGGGTTACCAAACATGTATATGCTTGCGAGATGCATTTGCGTGTCAATGTCGTCAGGATTCTTTTCAATCTTTTTCACTAGCTCGTCTGTGAACTTTTCATGTTCTTTTTCTCTATTTGCTTTCTCCTCAGATGGCTCTTCCTCAAGGGTAAATCCTTTAACAAACCATTCTAATGTGGATGCATTGATATTTCCGACAATACTTGCTTTAGTGTCAAAGGCGTCGAAAAGTACCGGAGCCATAAAAAGTTTGCCGCGTCTCACGATACCGAGGTGTTTTTTTATATTGCGATTTGTTATATCACGAACTTTATTCCAAGACTCTTTTTTGAAATATATGATAATTTCGTACCCGACATCATCGAAAGAGGATTTCTCAACCAACACACCATCAACGTCGGCAGTGTCAATTTCTACTTTCTTGGATACGAAAAAGCGTTTGTTCTCAAGATCGGTTAATTCCTCCCACTCGTTTTTCTCTGTCGCTTCTTCACTATCCTCCATAGCAAGCCTGAACTCAAGCTGTTCTTTGCCTAAACGGTAATAGCCTTCCTGAGCAACAACAATAGAAGGAAAAAATAAAAGCAGACAAAAAACAATTATCAAAGCTCTATTTTTTATCATTTAAATCTTCAGCGCGCTCATTAACTTTTTGCCCCCTTTTGCAGGCATGTCACTGGTCATACTCAGCATCATTATATCACGATTGAATGCGTGGAGGAACAAGTGGGAACCAGTTAACTGAACGGCTAAGTAAAAGTAGCATAAATTTAAACGTGTGGTCAATGGAGAAAATGGCTTGACGTTATCTGATGAATTTTATTCCACATTCTTACGAAAGAGATTGTCATGCCCGCGAAAGCGGGTATCCAGATCATATTAAAAAAACTGGATTCCCGTTTGCACGGGAATGACGACCAAATACAATTGATCCCAGCCGATATTTGTGAAGAATAAGGAGAAAGTCTGGCTTTATAAGTGGTACAATGTTTCAAGGCAGGTCATCTTATAAAAGAAAGGAGGATGGCGCAAGAATGGATGTATCTGATTTTTTCTTTAAACTGCTTATAGTCCTTCTCTCAGCAAAACTCTTTGCAGAGGTTTTTGCATATTTGAAGCTTCCCGCTGTATTGGGAGAGGTAATAGCAGGCATAATAATCGGGCCGAGCGTTTTAGGCTTAATAACGCCGGACGCTACATTTCACCTTCTTGCCGAGATAGGGATTTTACTGCTTCTTTTTGAGGTGGGGCTTGAGACAGATGTAGGGCAGATTGTAAATGTCGGAGGGCAGTCAATTCTCGTTGCTGTTACAGGAGTTGTAGCTCCCGCATTAATCGGCTTCTGGATAAGCAATCACATATTTCATATGCCGTTTGTGGTTTCTCTGTTTATCGGCGGAACGCTTGTGGCCACAAGCATAGGAATAACTGTAAGGGTACTTGTTGACCTTAAGATGCACCAGACAAAGACCGCGAAGATCGTCTTGGGAGCGGCTGTGCTTGATGATATTATAGGAGTGGTTATTCTTGCCGTATTATATGATTTTGCAGTAAAAGGAGAGGTAAATGTCATAAACGCCGCGAAGGTGCTTGGGTTTATTATGGTCTTTCTGCTGCTTGCCCCTGTAATCACTAAGCTTTTTGTTCCGTTGATCTCAAAACTCTCGTCCAACAGCAGGACAAAAGGCATGGTGCCCACAATTATCATTTCATTAATTCTTGGACTCGCGGTTATTTCCCATAAAGTAGGCGCGCCTGAAATACTCGGCTCATTTGCTGCAGGGATTGCGCTTGCAAGAAGATTTTTCCTTCCCCTCGGTGCAACCATAGACCATTACAGCCACGGTCTGGCAGAAAAGATCGAGGAGAATATGAAACCCATAATCGACCTCTTTGTACCTGTATTTTTTGTGATTGTAGGGGTGTCAATCAACTTAAGCGTTATTGATTTTTCGTCTCCCGTCTTCTGGCAGACAGCTGGACTCCTTACCTTTGGAGCGGTTATCGCAAAGATGATAAGCGGGGTCTGGGTCAAGGGCGGCTTTATGACAAAGCTCTCGACAGGCATAGCAATGGTTCCAAGAGGAGAGGTAGGCCTGATATTTGCAGAGGTCGGGAAGAGAAGCAAGATTTTTGATGACATGATTTATGCGGTAATAGTCTTTGTTGTTGCCCTGACAACGCTCTTTGCGCCACTTGTGTTGAGGTTTGTTATTAGAAAAGAAGATTAAAAAAGTAACTCCCCCTTCCCCCTCTTAAATTAAGAGGGGGTGGCGAAGCCGGGGGCGTTATTTTAATGCCACATTGTAATCCCGACTATTTGGGATCAGGCCTACTCCCTTTTTAAACCAATTATCCTCTCAAATCGTTCACCACTGTTTATATTTGAAACAATAATTTAGCCAGCCTTAAAGTCTTTTTCCTTTTATTCCAATAAGTTACAGACTTGCACGCTTCTTGTAATTAACTATGCAGAAGTTTAAATCAAGGAGGCAGCAGATGCAAGAGAAGATCTTATTTGTAACAAAAGGGGGTGAAGACTCCGATAACGGATTTGCCTACGCAGTCGAGCTTGCCAAGACACTTAATGCCGGTATTGCGGTATTGATGGTTTACAGCAGGCATGCAAAGAATACCTTTGAAGATGTTATGGCCGCGGTCGCGTTTGCAGAGGCTGGAGATACTGAGACAGTTAAGAAGCTGATGAATGAGCAGGAAGAGAGCATCAAAAAGATTGCGGAAAAGAAGATCAAGGAATTTACTGAGATATGCGGGAAAAATTCCCTGTCGCTCGTTCATCAGACAGCCTTTGATGACACGATAACTGCAATAAAGGAGTTCCTTAAAAACAGGCCGTACATTGATATGGTCCTTCTAAGCCCAAATCTCTCAGCCGATAAAAAGGGAATTGATTTTAAAAAATTACTCAAAAACATTACAAAACCTATCGTTGCTATGTCAGCGCCTGTAAAGGCGGGAGCATAGAGACAGGTTAATAAAGGAGGAAGCAAGATGAAAACGATTAAAAGTATATTCAAGAAATTTGAGAATGCGATGGCTGCCACGGCATTTGCCGAAGCCGGGGAGTTTGAGACTGCAAAACAGATTATGCGGGAAGAAGAAGCCCGTCCCGTAAAGATCAGCAGAAAATCAGGCAGCAGTTATGTAACAAAGATCGCGGTCAATTCAGCAGCAGGAAGCAAATAATCTAACGATAATACGAATGGAGGAACAATGTCAGAGAAAAAGAAAAAACCCTATGTGAAGATGATATTCATGGGCATTATATCAGCCGGTATGTACGCAGCGCTTCTTTTAAATCAGGATTTTCTTAACAACTATTTTGGCCGCGGCGGCGCATATGCGTTTTTACCGATAGCTGCGGCATTTGCCTTTTCGTTTATCCACGGTTCTTTTACAGGAGATTTCTGGACCGTGCTTGGAGTAGAGGCTGCGAAAAAGAAAAGGGAGGTAAGGTAAGATGCACGAAACAGTTAACGCAGTAGCCAATTTTATTAATCTTGATACAGCGAATATTATCTATCTCTTTCTTGTAGGATTCGTCGGCGGACTGGTAAGCGGGTTTATCGGTTCAGGCGGTGCGTTTGTTCTTACCCCGGCAATGATGAGTATGGGCGTTCCCGGACTTGTAGCAGTGGCAAGCAACATGTGCCACAAATTCCCCAAGGCGCTTATAGGCTCCCTCAAACGTGCAAAGTACGGACAGGTGGACGTGAAACTTGGAATCGTGCTCGGCATCTCGGCAGAGGCTGGAGTTCTTTACGGAGCGCATATACAGGAGGGTATTAAAAAGTCGTTCGGTGAAGCTGGTTCCAACTTGTACGTCAGTGTTGCTTTTGTAGTTGTGCTTGCAATCGTGGGAATTTTTGTATTGCTGGATGCGTGGAAGACTTATAGATCAGGGAATACCAATGCAGAAGAAAAGGTCACTAAGCTTGCAAAATGGGTCCAGTCCATAAACATCCCCGGCACTATGGTTCATTTCAAAAGCCTCAATGCCAGGATTTCCGTACTCTTCACAATACCCCTCGGATTTGCAACAGGCATGCTTGCTGCAACAATCGCTGTCGGCGGTTTTGTAGGAGTACCCTCGATGATTTACGTGCTCGGCGCGCCAAGTCTGATGGCGTCTGCAACCGAGCTGGTCATAGCCTTTGTAATGGGACTCGGCGGATCATTGAAATATGCTATGCACGGGCTGGTAGACATCCGTCTTGCGATGATAATACTTGCAGGCTCTCTTTTCGGAATCCAGTTAGGCGCAATCGGGACAACTTATGTAAAGCCATACATGATTAAAATGGTCATGGGAACAATCATGGTCATAGTTCTCTTCAGCCGCGCCCTGATGGTCCCTGTCTATCTGTCACAGCTTCATCTGATACAGGAGATTGGCGAAGGCACGACAAAGTTATTGAAGAATGTCAGCTTTGGCATAATGATATTCGCCCTTGTGCTCGGTGCGTTCATCGTCCTTAAAGCCATGTGGCAGGGACGCAAGGCTGAGAGACTTCAGCATGCAGGAGAGGCCTTAGGGCACGGGAAGGTATAACAATGGGGAGATACAGAAAATTACTTGTAGCCTTTGACGGTTCGGAGACGAGCGAGCACGCCCTGAGGGAATCCTTCAAGCTCGCGGTTAATGAAGGAAGCTGGATAACTGTCGTCTCTGTCGTACCGCCTTACAGCGGAGACCTTGATATGGTCGCGGTAGGCAACGTCATTTCCGCTATGAGAAAACCCTGCGAGGACGCACTTTTAAAGGTCAAGGAGATAGCAAGCGCGGAGAAGGTGCTGGTCAAAACTGTTTGCGAGGAAGGCGAGCCATACGAAAGGATCGTTGACCTTTCAGACGCAGAGAACTGCGATTTGATAATTATGGGCAGAAGGGGCCTGCGCCGCCTTGCAAGGGCGCTCGTGGGAAGCGTCACGGCAAGGGTCATAGGCTACAGCCGCAGAGATGTGCTTGTTGTGCCAAAGGATGCGGCGGTAGGATGGCGGAAGATACTGGTTGCCACTGACGGATCAAAATACAGTAATGCAGCGGTTGCAAAGGCGATGGACTTTGCAAAATCATACGGCGGGGAACTCATGGTCGTATCTATTGTAGATGTACCGTCCGAATTTTATGCTGAGGCCCCTAAGGTGGTAGAAGACATGGCAAGAAAGGCAAAAAGCTTTGTTGAGGAGGTAAGGAAACAGTCAGAAGAATCTAATATCAAGACCTCAACATTCACAGCCGAAGGCGAAGCTTACGAGGTTATCACAAGGCTTGCAAAGGATGAGAAGGCTGACGTAATTTTCTTAGGTAGCCATGGCCGCACAGGTCTTAAAAGGCTGCTCATGGGGAGCGTTGCGGAAAAAACTATAGGACACTCCCCCTGCCCTGTGCTTGTGGTTAAGATTTAATTAACATACGAACGACATAGTAACAAGATTTGTAAAGCCCCTTGAAGATTTTGAGGGGCTTTATTATTTGTTCTTTGGGTTAAAATAAAAACATAATGTCATTAAAGAAAAAGATAATCCTCGGTTTTCTTGTCAGCGCCTTCATTATCACCCTGCTTTCAGTATTTTTATACCTGAATTTTGTTGAGATAAAAAAAGAGACCGCCTTTCTTGAACTGACCGATACCATACGAAGTAAATCGCTTCAGCTCAGGCGGCATGAAAAAAATTACTTTCTTTATGCGCCGGTAAAAGCTGATGAAGAGTCAAAGTCTATCTATACGTATCTTAAAGAACTTGATGACATTCTCAATAACATGGCCCCTTCTTCAATGGACCGGACAGCCTTCCTCAAAACACTTGTGCGTGAATACCGTGAGCAGTTCAGTAAAATAGAAAAACTGATGGGTACGGCAATAGTTGAATCCGAAAGGTTGAAAGTATCGTCACCAGCTTATTCAAAAATCAGCCGTTTGATAGAGTCTAATTTTCTTGATAAACCGCTTGAGGATGTTAATTATCTGCAAGGGGCTTTTTCTCTGCAATTTGACCATAACCTCATATCCTGTCTTAAAGAACTTGAAACTGAAATTAATGCCCTCAGGAAGACCGGAGAAAATATCCTGACAAGTTCCAAGGAGCTTGATAAAACCGCAAGGGGAAAAGTAGACAGTTTTATCCAGATGTCAAGAATCGCTATTCTCGTATTCTTCCCTCTCTTCCTGATAGTAGGATTTGGGACTATTTCATTCATCATCAGCAATGTTGCAAAGCGTTTAAAACTGATCACGAATCTTATAGAAAAGACAGGGAAAGGGGATTTCAGCCATACTTCCGAGCCTGCCTATAAATGGGGCAATGATGAGGTTGGACAGATCATCAGGAAATTCAACGATATGGAAGAACTGCTTTCCCAGAGAGAAAAAGAACTGCTCCGGAGCAAGAAGCTTTCGGCAATCGGCCTGCTCGCATCAGGAGTCGCGCATGAACTTAATAATCCGCTGAATAATATATATACCACTGCCCAGCGGCTTATGAAAAAGTCAGGCGATCAGATGCCGTTATCTATAAAAAATGGGCTGGATGATATTTTCAGTCAGACCTTAAGAGTCAAGGGCATTGTGGGAGATCTCCTTGAATTTGCAAGAGGCAGGGAGCCGCATCTCATGGCCGTAGAACTGCGAAGCTTTATATCCGGCGCGTACAAACACCTGGGCAACACAATAAGCACCGATAACGTAAGGTTTTCTCAGGAATTGCATCCCGATGAAATAGTTATGTACGCAGACCCTGAACAGCTGGAACAGGTTTTCATTAACCTTTTCGCAAATGCAGTTGATGCCATGTCCGGCGAGGGTGACCTGACAGTGAAGGCCGATGAAGAAGATAATCTCGTAAGGATAAGGGTGTCTGATTCGGGAAAGGGGATGTCCCGTGAAACACTTGAAAAAATATTCGAACCTTTCTATACCACAAAGGACAAAGGCACAGGCCTCGGACTCGCCATAGTGTACAATATTATCGAGAAACATCACGGCCAAATACGGGTCGAGAGCGAAGAAGGCAAAGGAACGACATTTATCATAGAGTTGCCAAAGACAGCTCAGGGATGATAATTGAACTGTGCCCTTTCTCAAATTGAGACTGCTGAAAAAGACTGGCATTAAGTTTGCATAAATAAAGCAAACATAAAGTCAGGAGGGACGATGATAAAGAAGGATTACGGGCAGGTCAGTTTCTACAGCTATATATACGACGCGGTAATACCG